>NZ_JBXSOR010000004.1:0-413485 GCF_057784455.1 Martinezella sp. CNPSo 3890
CGCGAAAACCTCGGCACGGATGCAATAAGTTCGCGTGTATAGGCATGGTGAGGCCGTTGGAAGACCTCTTCGACAGATCCAGCCTCGACGATCGCTCCTTGCTTCATGACGACGATCCGATGGCTGATATGCTGGATCACCCCCAGATCATGCGAAATGAACATCATCGACAGGCCGAGCCTTGCCTGCAGATCGACCAATAGATCCAGAACCTGGGCTTGCGTCGTGACATCGAGTGCCGAAACCGGCTCGTCACAAATCAGAAGTTTCGGCGCGGCCGCAAGAGCCTGGGCGATCGATACGCGCTGGCGCTGGCCACCTGAAAGCGCGGTCGGCCTCCGGGCGAGCAAATCCGGCGACAACCCGACCAGATCCATTAGACCGATGATCTTCTCGCGGCGCTCCGATCTGCCGAGACCGCCATGAAGCAGCAGAGGCTGTTCGATGATGCGCTCGACGGTGAAGCGTGGGTTGAAGGAGCTCAACGGGTCCTGGCTGATGGTCTGTATTCCGGCTCTGAGGGGGCGGCGAATGCGTTCTGAAAGCGCGCTCCACGGTCGCCCTTCGTACAGCACCTCCCCCGCATCCGGCCGCTGCAGCGCCAGCGCAATCTTGCCGAGCGTGGTCTTGCCTGAACCGGATTCACCGACGACACCCAGCGTTTCGCCGCTGCCGATATGAAGCGATACGTCCCTGACGGCGCGCAGAAGACTGCCATCCGCGTGCCTGAAACTCATCGATACGTTGCGTATCTCCAGCAGACGCTCGGTTGAGCAAACGGGCTTCCGGAGCGGCAAGGGCGTATTCGCTGCACTGAGGCGGCGGCCGCGATTGACCGCTGTAGGTACGGCTGCCAGGAGCCGCCAGGTATAGTCATGCTGTGGATCTGACAGGACGCTGCGCGCCAGGCCCGTTTCCACCAGCCGGCCCTTTTGCATCACCGCGACCCGATCGGCGAGCTGGGCGGCAACGGAGAGATCATGCGTGATCAGGAGGATGCCATGGCCGGCAGCGGCCAGTTCCTTGAAGATGGCGAGCACTCTTTTCTGGACGCTGACATCCAGCGCTGTCGTCGGTTCGTCGGCGACGAGCAAGCGCGGCTGGCCGGCAAGCGCGGAGGCAATCAATGCCCTTTGCCGCAATCCGCCGGACAATTGATGCGCATATTGCCCCATCCGCAAATCCGGCTCGGGAACACCAACACGTTCCAGCAATTCCACGACATGTTGCGATACGAGTGAAGGTGGTGCCAGTCGATGCGTGAGGATGGGCTCGGCGATTTCGCGACCGACCGTCCTCAGGGGATCGAGCGATACGAGCGCATCCTGAAGAATGAAACCGATTTCGCGGCCGCGCACATGGCGCCAGGCTTTTTCCGACAGGTCAAGGAGGTCGAGCGGCCGGCCATCATGCGCGCTCAGATCCATCCTGTCGGCTTTTACCACGGAGCGCGATCCGGCGAGGCCGACAATCGCCCGGGCCGTTACAGACTTTCCGGAGCCGGATTCGCCGACCAATGCGAGGATCTCGCCAGGCGCGATTTGTAGCGACAGGTCGCGAACTGCATCCACGCGGCCCTGCGGGGTCTGAAAGGCCACATTCAACCCTTTGACCGCAAGCAGCTGGGGCGGCTCGGAAGCGGTGGTCTGAAAGTTTCGAAGGCCGGACTGAATATTCATCGCAGATCTCCCGTTGCGAGGAGGGTTTGCAGCCGGCGGCCCAAAAGCGTGATCGAAATGACGGAAAGCGCAACCACCGTCGCCGGCAACAGGCTGGTCCAGGGCGCGATATCGAGAAAATTGCGGCCATTGGCGAGGAGCGCACCCCATTCAGCCGCCGGAGGCACGACGCCCAGGCCAAGGAAGCTCAAGGCCGAAGCGGACAGTACCGAACTACCCACACCAATTGTCGCGAGGATGAGAAGTGGCCGGATGGCGTTGGGGACGATATGCCGGCTGATGATCGTCCACGGATGCTCGCCAAGTGCCACAGCATGTTCGACATAGCCCGACAGCTTAATGTGAAGCACCTGCGAACGGATCAGCCGCGCGTAGCCGGCGATGCTGGCAAGCCCGACCGCCAAGAGCGTGTTCGCAGGCCCGCGGCCGAGAACGGCAATCACCAGCAGCGCGAGCAGCATTTCCGGAAAGGCAAGCAGGATATCGATGATGCGTAGCAAAAGCCGGGCAATCGGCCTTGGAGCCAGTGCAGCCGTCGTCCCCAACACGATCCCGCCGAGACTGGCAATCAGGGTCGCACCGATGCCGATGGTCAGGGATTGCGAGGTGCCGTAAACCACGCGCGAAAACAGATCCCGGCCCAGTTCGTCGGTTCCAAACCAGTGTTGCCCATCAGGCGGCAAGAGGATCGCATTCGGATCGACTGCCTCGGGATCGAGAGCAGAGAGCCATTGGGGCGCCCAGACCGCTACACAAAGAAGGACAAAAAAGGCGAAGGGAACAAGCAGTCCGAAAGACAGCCAGACGGGGCGTCTGCGCGTGATGCGGCGCTGCCCGCTTTCAGCTAGCACGACATCGCTCAAAGGCCTGTCCTCCTTAGACGTGGATCGATCACAAGGTAGAAAGCATCGACCAGCAGATTGACGATAACGAAGACAAGGGCAGACAGCATCACCAGACCGAGGATCAACGGCATGTCGCGGGTCTTGATCGCCTGAAGCGTGATCTGCCCGATGCCCGAACGGCCGAATACCGTCTCGGTCAGGATCGAGCCGCCTAGGGTGCTGGCAAGCAACGTGCCGGTGAGGGTCGAGGCCGCCAGTGCGGCGTGCCGCAAACCATGTCTGACACGCAGGACCGTCTCGCCGACGCCGCGTGTCCGCACGGTCAGAGAAAACGGCTGGGACAGCGCCTCCTCCAGGCCGTCGCGCAATACCTGGCTCAAGAGTGCGGCGAGCGGCAGGCTCAAGGCAATGGCGGGCAGCACAAGCGCCGATGGTCCATCATTGCCTGTGACCGGAAACCATTCGAGATTGAAGCTGAAGACCGACAATAGGACAATGCCGATCCAATAGACGGGCGTGCTCAGAAGGATCAATTCTATTCCCGAGGACAGCAGCGTCAGGCTTTTGCGACGGCCTGCGGTTGCCAAGGCCACGCTGATCGCCAGAAGGAGAGCAAGCACGATCGCGCTGCCGGCGAGCTGCAATGTCGGCCCCGCAGCCTCATAGATCACCTCTGAAACAGGCTGTCTGTACTGGTAGCTTTGTCCGAAATCGCCACTTAAGGCCTTGGCGATATAATGCGCATATTGCAGCGCAAGCGGCTGGTCGAGGCCATATTGATGCACCAATGCGGCCCGCTCTGCCTCATCGACGACGTTCTCCCCGCCAGCCAGGATCGCGACGGGATCGCCGGGAATGAGCTTTACGGCGATAAAGGCAATCGTTGCCGCGCCCCAAAGCACGGCAACGATCACCCCGGTCCGCCGCACAGCGGTTTGGAAGAGCTTAGCGGTCCAACCAGGCATCGTAGAAATTCGGCTTCGCATTGGTGGCCCAGGAAATGCCATGCAGGCTCTTCGAGGCGCCGAGCTGATAGGCGGCTACGAAAAGTGGTACGGCATAAGCCTGCTCGATCACTTCCTTCTGTATCTCGGCATAGAGTTTCTTACGCTCGGCATCGGAAGCCCCGACCGCTTTCGTCAGCTTTTCATCGAGGCTTTTGACGCGAGACGCATTCTGACCGGCTGGAGGAATATAGGCCGAATGGAATACCGTGCGCAGGATATCGGGCTCCGCACGCACATAGTAGAAGGACACGAGATCGTAATCATTGGCATTGGCGCGAGCGGTCCAGCCACCGGAATCGACTGGATCGAGCTGCAAATCGAAACCCGCCTGCCGCACCTGATATTGAATGGCCTGCGCCAAGGTCACTTCCGTCGCGGCGAGCGAGGTGCTGTCGTAGACATAATGCAGGGTCAGCCGGCCGCCATCTTTTTTGCGGACACCATCGGCGTCCTTCTGTGACCAGCCCGCCTCGTCAAGCAGCCGGTTGGCCTTTGCCAGATCGAAGCCCCATGAGCTGGAAATATCGTGGTCATAATAGAGCGTCGAGGGGCCGAGGATATTGTCGGCCGGCTTCAAGGTTCCGAAGAAGGCAGCCTTGACCGCTGCCGGTCCATTGACGGCGCTCTGGAAAGCCTGCCGCACCGTCAAGTCCTGAAATGGTCCCTTCGAGGTGTTCAGGAAATAGGCGCTGTTGACGCCCGGGTTTTCCCGCGTCACCACCTGCAGCTTGCCGTTACCCTGAACGGAGCGATAATTTGCCGGCGGCACCGCGTCGATCGCCTGCAACTGACCGCTTGCCAGCGCACCGAGACGCACGGAAGCCTCCGGCAGATATTTGAAGACGATCTGATCGAAATGGGCCGGCCCTTTATGCGCGGCATAGCCAGGACCCCAATTGTAGTCCGCACGGCGGCTCAGCTTGCTGCCGCTGCCCTTCGTAAAATTGTCGAGCACGTAAGGACCCGATCCGATGACCGTATTCGTCGTGCTCTGCGCCTTCTGAAGATAGGTCGATGATTGAATGCCGAGATAGGGAAGGCTCAACCCCTGCAGCAAGGGCGCGAAGGACTGGCGATAGCGGATCACGACCGTACGGCTATCCGGCGCCTCGATCTTGTCGATCGGTCCGAGCAGTGACTTGGCGTAGCTCGATGTCGTCTTCGGATCGAGAATGCGATCGAAATTGTATTTGACCGCGGCTGCATCGAGCGGAGTGCCGTCGCTGAATGTCACGCCCTGACGCAGACGGAAAGTATAGACGGTATTGTCGCCGTTGATGTCCCAGCTTTCTGCCAGCCACGGCGTGAACTTGTTGTCTTCGGCCTGCCCGACAAGCGAGTCGACGATATTGCGGGTAATCAATGCCGTAACCGAGTTGCCCGTGATCGACGGGTCGATAATGGAGGCATCCGTTGCCAATCCGACGTTGAGAATGCCCCCATCGACCGACTTTGCCGTATCGGATGCGGCATTTGCGACAGTGCCCATCATCGTCAGAAAAGAAAATGCCAGGGCAATGCGGATCTTGCTTCGCCCGATGGTTTTCGCGCTTGAATGCGTTTTTCTCATATCCCGTCCCTATTTTGGCCGCCACGACATCGATCATGCGGCCAAAAGGCCGCTCGGCACCGCGCGGGCTGAACGGCACGATAATTGTCTATAAAAATACTAGACTAAAGGCATTGTGATGCGTTTATGCGAAGACAGGCGGAAATCCGTTTCAAGATCGCTGAGGCCGTCAGCGGCAACCTGACCGGTGGCGCGTTCATTGGCGTTGGAATGATCTCAAGCAAACTATGAGGCAGTTCGAAGCGATGCGGATGCCAAACGGATACTGCACATGGCAAGCTGCGACGGCTCGCACCGTCGCAGTTTTGCATTTCATTTTGGAAGTTGCGCGCCAGCCTGCTTCACCGCATTTGCGATGGTTTCGCAAAACTGCTTTTCGGTCACGTTCTGCGCTTTTGTAATGGCTGCAAGATCCTGATTCACGCCCATGGCGGAGATCTTGCCTTTTTCACCCTCTTGTTCGGCCGCCTCGCCCTTCGCCGTATCCGAGGGCGCCGGTATGAGAGCGAGCATTTTCGTTTGAGTCTCGACAGCAGCCCCATCGATGTGGCCTGCATTCTGGCAATATTTCAGCACGCCAAGTTGATTGCGTGCCGAATTATAAGCCAATTCCAGTTGGTCGTTTGATACCTGTGCATAGCTTGGCGCGGCAAATCCGCATGCCACGATACCGATCAGAATGATCTTCCGCATATGAAACTCCTGATTGCTTCAACATGCTGCGATCTATCCTCGATCGTCCTGAAGGCAATAGCTGCAAAGTCGGAAAACGCTCTACCCACGAGAGCATCGCTGCGGAGGGTCAAAAGAAAGCTGAAGCCTTCGATATGATCGTGGTCGCCAACGGAACTGCCCGTTCCCTCCGCAGCTCGCGCGCAGGTCCGTTCGGCAGCGATCAAACGGATCTCCAGCTTCCGTGTCGGGCATAAGACGCCGATGACGCCGGTAGCATCCGTTCATTTCCTGTGGGAAAGCTTCAAACTTCATCCGGCCAACACATGGCATCGGGATCGATGTGGCAGTAATCCGGACGCGCCCGGACGGCTTTGACTGTCCGGATTTGCCTCTGCGTGGCCGTTGCGCTGCCGGGGCATCGCAAGAGCGAAGGAAAAGATCAACGGCTTCACCCGCGACATCCTTCGACAACAGCAACATCAGGACCTGGAGGTCTTACATGAAGAAGCCTATTGCTGCCGCCGTCTTCGCTGCAGCACTTTATACATTTGCCGGCGCCGCGCATGCCGATTGCGGTTCGGTCTCCATCGCCGAAATGAACTGGGCTTCGGCCGGCGTTGCGGCAAATGTCGACAAGATCATCCTCCAGGAAGGCTATGGCTGCTCGGTCGAACTCCTCACGGGCGACACGCTGCCAACATTTACTTCGATGAACGAGAAAGGCCAACCGGACGTTGCGCCGGAACTTTGGATCAATGCCGTGCGCACGCCGCTGGATCAGGCGGTTTCCGAGGGACGGTTGGTCATCGCTGCCGGCATTCTTTCCGATGGCGGCCAGGATGGTTGGTGGATTCCGAAATTCCTCGCCGACGCCCATCCCGATATCAAGACCGTCCAGCAGGCGCTGGAACACCCGGAACTTTTCCCCGCGCCGGACGATCCGAAAAAGGGCGTCATCTACAATTGCCCGCCCGGCTGGCAATGCCAGGCGTCGCTCGGCAATCTCTTCCGGGCGCTCGGTGGCGAGAAGAAGGGCTTTGAAATCGTCGAGACCGGCTCTGCCGCCGCTCTTGACGGCACGATCGCCAATGCCTTCGAAAAGAAGACGGGCTGGCTTGGCTATTATTGGTCGCCGACCGCTATCCTCGGTAAGTATCCAATGGTGCGCCTTTCCTTCGGCGTACCCCACGACAAGGCCGAATGGGACGCATGCACCTCGGTCATGGATTGCGCCAATCCAAAGGTCAATTCCTATCCCGTCTCGGAAGTCTACACCGTCGTCACCAAGAGGTTCGCCGATCAAGCCGGGATTGCGATGGACTATCTGAAGAAGCGGAAATGGTCGAACGATCTCGTCAACAGCATTCTTGCCTGGCAGACGGACAACCAGGGCACCAATGAAGATACCGCCCGATATTTCCTGAAGACCCATGAAGACATCTGGACGACATGGGTAAGCCCGGATGTCGCTGCCAAGGTAAAGGCCGCGCTCTAAATTCTGGCTTTTGGGGACGCGGTGAACCACTGCGTCCCGGCCCCATAGCCATGAGCGCGAATGCTCCAACAGCACTTTTGGACAGGTTGGCGAAAAAACTTGCCGTCGGGGGTGGGCAGAAAAACAATGCACGCTATTTGATGCATATGAGCGGGGAGAAATATTAGCTCGATGGAGGAGGTCGTCCGGCACGAAGGAAGAGGATTCTCATGCCCAATTCAGTTTTGAATGCTCTTGGACAGCCACTTTACTATAGCGATACGTCGACAGGTTTCTTTTCCGCCACCGGCTCTGGCCCGGTGCTTTACGGCACCGCCGGCAACGACTCCATGTGGGGTGACGCCTCCGTCAATGTGACGATGATGGGCGGCACCGGCGACGATATCTACTATCTCTATTCCAGCATCAATCACGCCTATGAAGCATCCAACGCCGGCGTGGATACCATCAATACCTGGATGGATTATACGCTGCCCGAAAATTTCGAAAATCTCACGGTCACGGGCAATAATCGCCATGCCTATGGCAATGACGCCGATAACATCATCACCGGCGGCAGCGGCAGCCAGACCATCGATGGCGGTGCCGGCAACGACGTGCTGACGGGCGGTGGCGGCGCCGATACTTTCATCATCAGCAAGGGCAACGGCAGCGATCTCATCACCGATTTCAGCGATGACGACAAGGTCAGGCTCAATCAGTATGGCCTGACGTCGTTCGATCAGGTCGTCAGCCATTCCACGCAGGAAGGTGCCAATGTCCGGCTCGATCTCGGTAATGGCGAAAGCCTGGTCTTCGCCAACAAGACCATCTCCGACCTGCATGAAGACCAGTTTCAGCTCGGGCTCGACAGATCGTCGCTCACTCAGACTTTTTCGGACGATTTCAATACGCTCTCGCTGCACGAGGGGACGCAGGGCACCTGGGATGCTAAATATTCCTGGGCGCCGGACAAGGGCAGCAGCCTGAATGATGAACTGCAGTGGTACATCAATCCTTCTTATGCACCGACCGCATCCGCCAACCCCTTTTCTGTCTCCGACGGCATTCTGACGATTACAGCGAAACAGACGCCGGACGCGCTGAAATCGATCGTCGAGAACCATGATTATACTTCAGGCATTCTGACCACTCACTCGACCTTCTCGCAGACCTACGGCTATTTCGAAATGCGGGCAGAGATGCCGCATAATCAGGGCGTCTGGCCCGCTTTCTGGCTGCTGCCGGAGGATGGTTCCTGGCCACCGGAACTCGACGTGGTGGAAATGCGCGGACAAAACCCGACCACGGTCAATGTGACGGTTCATTCGAATGCCACCGGCGAGCACACGAAGACCTCTATTCCAGTGGAAGTGCCAAGCACCGATGGCTTCCACAATTACGGCGTGCTCTGGGACAAGGATCAGATCGTCTGGTATTTCGACGACGTGGCCGTTGCCCATGCCGATACGCCGGCCGATATGCACGGGCCGATGTACATGCTGGTCGATCTCGCAGTCGGCGGCGTGGCGGGCACGCCGACGGACGGTCTCCCGAATGGGTCGGAGATGAAGATCGACTATATCAAGGCCTATTCCCTGGACGATCACAACGCCCAGCTTGCCGCCTCGACGCAATCCGCCCACACGACGGACTGGCACATCTGACCGCATCGAACAACCAGTGAGTCAAAGCAGGTACTTCGGACGGATTGATCCGGCCGAAACCAACCGTCATCGGAGCTATTCCTCGAAGCGGCTGGTACTCTCGCGATCGCGTGCGTATCGCTTCTCGAGCGGGAAAGGCGGCAGCCACGATTCGCGACGGATGGTCCATAGCTCGTAAGTGGGCTTTAGCTGGTCGGGAGCATCCAGGGAGCCTAGATTTATCTCGATTTCATCCGCGGTGCGGGAAAAAACGGAGGAGCCGCAGCGGGGACAGAAGAAGCGCCCTGCATAATCCCGGGCTTCGCCGTCGATCTTGACCGCGCGCTCGGGGAATATCGCAGAGGCATGAAAAAGCGCGCCATGATGCTTGCGACAGTCGAGACAATGGCAAAGACCGACCCGGTACGGCCGACCCGATACCACAAATCGGAGGTCGCGGCATAGGCAACCGCCCTCGTATTGATCCATGTTACCCTCCTCAAAAGTCAAGCGATGAAGCGTTTGCATCGACCGCTGCGCAATTGATCGCTGTGAGCAATGGCGCTCCCGCACATCACGACTCTGCGCCGATGCACCTATATGCCTAATCCTCTTTGAACGCTCGCCTGATCTGGTCGGTCATCGGCTTTGTCAGATAAGCAAGGACGCTTCGTTGGCGCGTTTGCAGGAAGGCCTCCACAGGCATGCCGGGCAACGGCGTAAGCTGCCGCAGCCGATCCCATTCCTGCTTTGCCACCTTGACCCGCACGACATAGTAACTTTGTCCCGAACGTTGATCCGTCGTCAGATCCGCCGAGATCGTATCGACATGCCCGTTCAATTCTGGTGTGATTCGTTGGTTGAAGGCAGGAAAACGCAGGGACACCGCCTGTCCCGTGGTAATCTGATCGATATCCTGTGGCGCAAGTTTAAGCTCCGCCACCAGCGCGTCCTTATCCGGCACCACCTGCAGGATCGCTTCTGCCGGCGAGACAACCGCTCCTGCGGCATGGATGCTTAGCTGGTCGACGATGCCAGCCTGCGGTGCCTTGATGTCGATCCGTTTAAGATCGTCCTCGGCTGCGATTAGACGCTCGGAAAACTGGCCGCTGTCGCTCTCCGCCTGGCGCAGCTGATCGGACACTTCCGAGCTGTGATCGGCATCGATCTGCAGTATCTGCAGCTCTGTTTCTGCGATCTTTCCTCGGGTCTGGGCTATAGACGAGACGAGATTGCCAAGATCGCCGTTCAGCGAAGCGCTTTCCCGCTGCAACGAGTAGACCTTCGTCGCCGAAATGATGCCCTGATCGAGCAGGCCTTCGAGGCTTCCGAGCTCCTTGGCGATGAGCGCGATTTCCCGCCGCTTGCCCTCTTCCTGGGCGACGAGACCGTCAATCTCCTGCCTGAGCTGCTGAATGCGCTCGTGAAGCTGCGATT
Organism: Martinezella sp. CNPSo 3890; assembly: GCF_057784455.1. NCBI lineage: Bacteria > Pseudomonadati > Pseudomonadota > Alphaproteobacteria > Hyphomicrobiales > Rhizobiaceae > Martinezella > Martinezella sp. CNPSo 3890. Next base: position 10,334 of record NZ_JBXSOR010000004.1, read on the forward strand.
TCTGCCCGTCGCGCGATATCTGACGATCGCGAAAGAGCCGACGCTCGCCTGCCAGGATAGCTGCCACATCAACATCTTCGGCAAACGAGAGCAGATCGGCCGGAAAGTCGATATCCTGCCGGCCGTCGCGCTCCGCTGCCAGACGCGCCGTGCGGGCAGAAAGTTCGTTGAGCCGTTTGCGGATGATCGAGAGGTTGGCTCTGGTCTGGGTGTCGTCAAGCCTGACGAGCACCTGACCGGCGGCGACATGATCGCCATTCTTCACCAGGATCGCACGGGCGATCCCACCCTTCAAATGCTTTACTGGCTTTACATAGCTGTCGACGACAAGCGTGCCGGAGGTGACGACCGCGCCGGAAATCTTTGTAGCGGCGGCAAGGCCGCCCATGACGCCGAACAACAGCAAAATGGCGGCTATCACCAACAGCGACAGGCGGCGGATCATTCGTTCGTTCGATGACGAGGCCTTGCCGATCATCCGTGCGTCTCCCCGCCGGCGATGGCCAGATGCGTCGTTCCGAGCTGCTTGGGCGACGGACCGAGGATGTCCTTCTTTGGCCCGAATGCCTGGACCTGGCCGCCGGCAACGATCATGACCCTATCGGCGGCGGCAAGAGCGCTTGGCCGGTGGGCAATGACGATCGCAATGCCACCCCTCTCCTTGACGCCTGCGAGGGCCGCCGTCAGTGCCGCTTCGCCTTCCGCATCCAGATTGGAATTCGGCTCGTCGAGAAGCACCAGAAAGGGATCGCCGTAAAGCGCCCTCGCCAGGGCGATACGCTGCCTTTGCCCGGCCGAAAGGCGCGATCCGCCTTCGCCGATCTTGGTATCGAAGCCATCCGGGAGTTTGACGATCATGTCGTAGACACCCGCCGCTTTCGCCGCCGCAATGATCGATTCGGTTCGCATGTCCTCAGCAAAACGCGAAATATTCTCGGCGATTGTGCCGTCGAAGAGGTCTACATCCTGCGGCAGATAGCCGATATGCTGCCCAAGTTCATCGGTATCCCATTGCGAAAGAGCGGCACGATCGAGCCGCACGGAGCCGATTGCAACCGGCCACAAGCCGGCAATTGCACGTGCCAGCGAAGACTTGCCCGATGCGCTCGGGCCGATGACGCCGAGTATGGTTCCCGCCGATATCTTGAACGAGACATTGCGCAGGATAAGATCGCGGCTGCCGGGCGACGTCACGGTGATATTCTCGACGCTGAGCTCCCGCGACGGTGCGGGCAAGGCGAAAGCCTGCTTCTCGGGCGGCGCGGCGTCGAGGAGTGCGGCAAGCCGAGTCCAACCCTGGCGTGCAGCCACAAAACCCTTCCATTGGCCGATCGCAAGCTCGACGGGCGCCAGCGCCCGCGTCACCAGGATCGAGCTTGCAATGATGATACCTCCCGTCGCTTCCTGGCGAATGACGAGGATCGCGCCGACGGCAAGGACACCGGATTGCAGCATCATGCGTGCAATCTTGGCGGCGATGGTCAGCGCGCCGACACGGGTGCTCGCTATCGCCTGGTGACTGAGATAATCCTCATTCATGACAGCCCATTTATCGGTGAGGCGGCCGGAAAACCCCATAGCAATAGCAGCCTCCCAGTTCCGCCGCGCAGCCTGAGCAAAGCCGAGGCGTGCTGCCGAAGACCTGGCCGCCTCCAGCGCCGGTCGACGCGACAGCATTTCGGCAGCCACGGTAATGCCGACGAGCAGCAAGGCGCCGCAAAGAGCCGTAAAGCCGATCCAGAAGTGGAACAGAAAGCAAAGGATCAGATAGAACGGCACCCATGGCAAATCGAAAAGCGCCGTCGAACCGGTACCGGAAAGGAAGGAGCGGATCTGCTCGAGATCACGCACCGATTGCAGCCCATCGTCCGACGTCTGTTTTTTGCTCGGCAGGAACAGAAGCGCGCCGAAGACCTTCCTGTTTAGACGCTCATCGAGCGACATGCCGATGCGCACAAGCAGCATGGAGCGCAGGAATTCGATTACGCCCTGAAACAGATAGAGGGTCACGACGATGATGACGAGACCGGACAACGTCGGCAGGCTATGGCTCGGAATGACCCGATCATAGACCTGCAGCATGAAGAAGGAGCCGGTCAGCGCCAGCACATTGATGGCCGCGCTCGCCAGAGCGATGCCGATGAAGGCCTTGCGAAGCGCCGACAACATCAATGCGACGAATGTCTGCGGCGGGTCTTTCGGGACGGCAAGCACCTTGCGTCGATCCTCAACATTGGCCGTCGCGTACGGCAGGGATTTACATGACGCCCAAAGCACCGCCTCCCGCTCGGCGCATGGACCTGCAAAGCGATCGCCTATGGCTTTGCCACCATTCCCGCTTCAAGCCTAACCTTCAACGATCCCTTGCAATTTAGGAAGTCGAAATCTATCCAGAATGCAGTTTCGGTGAACCCAACCTTATCGCGGAACGCCTTGTCCACTTGCGGGACAATTGCGCCATGAAATGGGGCAGCAGCCTGTTCCGGCAAGATGCGTGACCTATCATATTAGGATGAGCAGGCGGCATCTTGCCGCCTGCCTCCCGCGTTCAATCGAATTTCTCCGTCGCGTCCGCCTTGCCCTTGACCCAATAGCCGGACGCCTTGATCCAGCTCAGCGGATAGCCGCGGTCTTCGACGAGGTAGGAGCGCAAGGCGCGCGTGACGGAGGCTTCGGCGGCAATCCAGACGAACGTGCCGGGCACCACATCGATCGACTGCAATATCTTCAGAAGCGAGGACGGATCCGCCGCTTCCGAAAGAGGCCGATATGCCCAGCGCATATCCAGCTGCGCATCGGTTTGAAATGACTGATGTTCATGGGCATCGGCAACCGCGGCGATCGCCGTTATATGTGCCCCCGCACGTGCCTCCTCAATCCGGCGGCCGATGGCCGGCAGCGCCGTCTCGTCGCCGATGAGCAGCCAGTTCTCGATATCTGCGGACACGACGGCCGAGCCGCGGGGACCGCCGATCTCCAGCCTGTCGCCGACGCGAGCGTCGAGCGCCCATTGCGTGGCAGGGCCTGCCTCATGGACGGCAAAATCGAGGACGAGTGTCCGCGCGTCGGTGTCGTATTGGCGAGGCGTATAGTCACGCCGCTCCATCTCCTCGCCGGCGCCCGGCACCATCACCTTGATGTGGTCGTCGGGCGCAAGGCTGACAAAATCGGCGAGATCTTCGCCGGCCAGCCGAATGCGCAGCATGCCGGGCGTGATCCTGTCGATGGCCGTTACAGTCAGAGTGCGCCGCTTCAGTTCATGGCGCACGCGCTCGATCTTCGGAGCGGAGACGGCCGGGTTGGAATTATGGGGGGTATCCATGAGTGTCCTTTCGAGGCGCCTCGATCTCGATCCGCAGGACATAGTCGCGCAGACCGAAGCCGCAGAGCCGTTCGATCATACGCGTTGAGTGACGTTAACGCTTACGTGGCTGGACGATCCGGCCAGTGTGCATGTCTTCTATAAAAGAGGACGTTTCCTCGCGCAACGAAAAGATGATAATTTTAGACAAGTTTCGCATCCGACGCCCACGCGGACGCAAGGTCTGCCGAGCAGGTCGGCACGGCCTTTCAAAGCCGTGCCGACTGATTGATTACTGCAGTGCCTTTTCCATCAGCCGCGCCAATCGTTCGGCGAAGGCACGCGGATCGGCCGGCTTGTCGCCGTCGAGAACGCGGGCCTGGTCGAGCAACAGGAAAGCAGCATCGTCGCGCAAGGACGGCGCATCCGCCTTGGCGGCGATCGCTTTGACGACCGGGTGATCCATGTTGATTTCAAGGATCGGCTTGGCGCCGGACTGTAGACGACCGGCTCCCTGCAGGATCTTCTCCAGCTGGCGGTCATAACCCTGCTCGGAGGCCACGAGGCAAACGGCGCTTTCGATCAAACGATCGGATGCACGGACATCGGAGACTTCATCGGCCAGCTTCTGCTTAGCATAGTCGAGGAAGGCCTGGACTTCGGCGGGCGCGCTTTCGCTTTCCGGCTTGTCTTCGTCCTGCTTCTTGAATTGGGCGAGATCAGCAGAGCCTTGCGTGATCGACTTGAAGCTCTTGCCCTCGAATTCCGGTGCATTGGTCACCCAGAAGCTGTCGACGGAATCGGTCAGCAACAGGACTTCGATGCCGCGGGCACGGAAGCCTTCAAGCTGCGGCGACGCCTTCAGCTGCTCCAGGCTGCCGCCGACGAGATAGTAGATCGACTGCTGGCCCTCCTTGGCATCCTTGATGTAGTCGGCAAGCGAACGATAGCCATCTCCCGAGGTAGTCGTGCGGAAGCGCGAGAGCGCCAGAAGCTGCGAGCGGCGCTCGAAGTCCTCGTAGAGGCCTTCCTTGATGAGGCTGCCGAAACTCTCCCAGATCTTCAGGAAGGCGTCATGGTCGCTCTCCGCCTGTTTCTCGATCGCCGTGATGATGCGATTGGTCACGCCCTTGCGGATCGCCGTCAGGATCGGGCTTTCCTGGATCATCTCGCGCGAGACGTTGAGCGGCAGGTCCGACGTGTCGACGAGGCCGCGCACGAAGCGGAGATAGCGCGGCAGCAATTCGGCTTCATCGGTGATGAAGACGCGCTTCACATAGAGCTTCATGCGGCCCTTGCGGTCCGGATCGAAAAGATCGAAGGGCTGCGAGCCCGGCACGAAGGCAAGCGCCGAATATTCATGGCGGCCCTCGGCGCGGAAATGCACCGTCAGCGCCGGCTCGTCATACTGGCCGGAAACGCCGCGATAGAAATCGGTATATTCCTCGGCCGTAATGTCGTTCTTCGATTTCGTCCAGAGCGCGGTGCCGTCGGTCAGCTGCGTCGCTTCCTCGCCGGGCTTTTCGGCGATCTTGATCGGCACCGGCACATGACCGGACTGTTCCTTGACGATGCGCTCGACGCTCCAGCGCGAGGCATAGGTCTTGGCATCTTCCATCAGATGCAGCGTGATGCGGGTGCCGCGCGCCGGCGCCTCGCTGACGTCAACAGGCGCAACGCTGTAGCCGCCCTTGCCATCGGAAGACCAGAGCCAGGCATCCTCCGCACCGGCGCGGCGTGAGACAACATCGACGCGGTCGGCCACCATGAAGCAGGAATAGAAGCCGACCCCGAACTGGCCGATGAGCTGCGCACCCTCGCCCTGTTTGTTGGCCTCGATACGCTCCATGAAGGCGCGCGTGCCCGAGCGGGCAATTGTGCCGAGCGCTTCGATCATCTCGTCGCGGCTCATGCCGATGCCGTTATCCTCGACGACGAGCTTGCTGCCATCGGCATCGAGCGTCAGCAGGATGCGACTGTCGGGATCGTTGGCAAGCAAGCCGGGATGGGCAATCGCTTCGTAGCGCAGCTTCTCGCAGGCATCGGCCGCGTTCGAGATCAGCTCGCGCAGGAAGACATCCTTGTCCGAATAAACCGAGTGAACCATCATGTGCAGAAGGCGGGCAACGTCGGCCTCGAAAACGTGGCTCTCGGCGGTATTTTCTGCGGTGGTGGTCGTCATAAGCGTCTAGTCTCCTGGGAATAAAAAAAGTCGCGCCGCACAGGTGGCGGAAGACAAGCGAAATTTCAAGCGGGCGTTGTCCCACAGAGCTCAAAACGAGCGAATGAGCCCGTTTTCGCGTGCGGAAGCGTTCACGCGACGCTTCTGTCACGAGTTTATCACGCAGGATTGACAGCAGTGCGGCCCCACTGCGGCATGGTGCCGCAGTGACTGCCATAAATTTGGCAGAGGCGAGACCAAGATCGAAAGGGTTCGCATCGATCGGCGCTCCAAGCCATCCAAGCAGGAGCCGATCCGACATGCTCTCAAAGCAAAGGAGATCATCGTGCTAACCCTCCGCAATGCATTTCTCATCGGCGCCGGCCTTATCACAGCCACAGGATTGGCGAGCCAGGCTGTCGCTCAGCAGAAGATCGAGCAATCCGCCAATACGCACCAAATGACAGTTCGCCTGCCGGACGGCTCGCTGGAATTGATCCGCTACAGCGGTGCTCAGCCACCGACGATTACCTTCCGGGACGGTCCGGCGTCGATGGCGGGCTTTGCTCCAATCGACGACGTCTCGCCCTTCGCCGACATAGAGCGCATCTCGGCTGCCATGGATCGCGAGGCCGCAGCCCTGATGAATGATCCGGGTCTCTTCACGCCGTGGCCGGATGGCTCGGATAATCTCATGAAGATCGATCTGTCGAAGCTCCCCGCAGGCGTGAAAGGATATACGGTCATCTCGATGACATCGGGCAAGGGCACTTGCACGCAAACCGTGGAGTATTTCAGCTCCGGCAGCGGCAAGCCTCGGGTCGAGAAAACGAGCTCCGGAAGCTGCGGCCCGGCTCAGAGCCCGGCTACCCGGCCGGCACATGCCATTGCGCCCCAGCCATCTCCCAACCATCAGCCGTCCAACGTGATCCAGGCCTCGTTTCAGCCCAATGCAAAAACGGTGAGATTGGCAGGTCTGTTCTAGGATATAGACCCTAAATAAGCAGTATCGATCTCAAAGGCGGGATGCTCGAAAGGGCATCCCGTTTGTATTTGGAGACGCGGGTAGAGATCTTTTTGCATGGCGACCGCCCTCGCGCCCATGCGGATTGCTATGCGGGCAGTGTTGCTATAATAACTTGAGTTTAATTTGAAGGATTATTGCGCAAAAGCGACGCCGGAAGCAGCAAATGACGTTTCAGCCAAGAATGCAGAACAAGATCGGAGGCTTTTCCGTCATCGGCGGTATGCATCGCCGCCACTGGAACGGCATGGTTGCCGACATCTGGAACGTCAATTGCGCGGCGCAGGCCGGCGGATATTATGTGGCACGCGATCCACGCCTGTTCATCCTTCTGGAACAGCGTGGCGCAGGCAAGACCAATGTCCGCCCCTCGCCTCGCGCGCAGGCCCAGCTGCAGGATTATAGTAGTGGTCGCATCTCCTACATTCCCGCTGGCATGGAGCTCTGGGTCGACATGGCAGGCGTCGAGTTCGTCCGCCACCTCGATATTCATTTCGACGCCGAGATCATCAGCCAGCGCCTGATGGAACATATCGACCCGGCGCGGCTCGGCCGTCCGCAGCTGCATTTCAACGACCCGCGCATAATAGCGCTTGCCGAGCTGATCGCGGCCGAGTGTGAAAACCCGGAGCCGCTGCACGATCTCTACGGCGACGGCCTGACACTTTCGTTGCTGATCAATGTGCTGCAACTGCGCGGCACCCAGCCGCGCAAGCGCAGCGGTCTCGCTACCTGGCAGCTGCGGCGCGCGGTCGATTATATCGAAGAGAACTGCACGCGCGCCATCCGGCTGGAAGAACTGGCTGAATTGACCGGCCTCTCGCAGTCGCATTTCAGCCACGCCTTCAAGGCGTCGACGGGTCTGCCGCCGCATCAATGGCAAACGCAGGCCAGGCTCGAAAAGGCCAAGCAGCTTCTTCTGAACAGCGAGATGCCGCTGACGACCGTTGCCGTCGAAACCGGCTTTGCCGATCAGGCGCATTTCACCCGCGTCTTCCGCAAGAATGTCGGCGCTGCGCCTGCCAGCTGGAAGCGCAGCAGGCTTGCCTGAAAACCACAGCCCGCGAGCAATTGTAGGTTTTGCGGAGAATTGCCCAAAAACATTCAATTTCCCCCGTGACAGACAAGCCGCGCCTGTAAATATGAGTTAACTGCTCATCTTATCGAGGGATCGGCCACCGGGCTAAACGGGGCGCAAGAATTCGGGACAATTGACGGAAATGCAGGGATTGAAGCAGGACGTATCGCGAGCGCGGCTCATGGCGACGGGCGCAGCCATTATCGCGCTGCTGGCGGGCTCCAAGGTCATGGCGCAGGAAACGCCGACTGAGTTGCAGCCTTTGGTTATTCAGGGTTCGCAACAGAAGAGTGAAGACAACGGTACCGCGCCGGTCAAGGGCTATGTCGCCAGGAAGACCACGGCAGGCTCAAAATCCGACACGCCAATCACCGAAGTACCGCAATCGGTCTCCGTCGTCGGCCAGCAGGAAATGCAGGATCGCGGCATCACAAACAAGGTGGATGAGGCTCTGCGTTATACGCCCGGCGTTACCGCGCAGCCCTTCGGCAATGATGGCGATACCGACTGGTTCTACATTCGCGGCTTCGACGCGACGCAGAGCGGCGTCTTCATGAATGGCCTGACGCTCTATAGCTACGGCTTCGGTGGCTTCCAAATCGATCCCTATATGCTCGAGCGCGTCGAAGTGCTGAAGGGGCCTTCTTCCGTGCTTTATGGCGGCGCCAATCCGGGCGGCCTCGTCAACATGGTTCGCAAGGAGCCAACGGACACTCCTCAATATTCGACCGAGATCGGCATCAACAATCTCGGCAATGCCTTCGTCGGCTTCGACTTTTCCGACAAGCTTTCGGCCGACGGCGTCTATCGCTACCGCCTGACCGGCAAGATCGCCGGCGGCGACACCTATAGCGATGGCACCCACGACCTGCGCGGCTTCATCATGCCGCAGGTCACCATTTCGCCCGATGAGTCCACCAAGCTGACCGTCTTCGGCATGCTGAGCGGCTTGGATGAAATCCATAGCGGCAACGGCTTCTTCCCCTATGTCGGCACTGTTGTCGATGCGCCCTTCGGCAAGATCAAGCGCGATGCCTTCTATGGCGAGCGAAGCATCGATAATCTCAAATATGCCCAGCAGATGCTGGGCTACGAATTCTCGCACGATTTCGACGGCGGCTGGACCGTGTCGCAGAACGCGCGCTACGGCCATCTCTACAAGCGCGAGGAAGGCCCGTATCTGAACGGCTATGTCGACGGCAATCCGCTCAGCCCTGGTTATGACGATCCCAACTACATGCTGAACCGCATCGGCTTTTTCGAGCGCTCAAAGGTCGATACCTTCTCCGTCGACACACGCGCAGAAAACAAGTTCGACACCGGCCCGATCAGCCATGATTTCCTAATCGGCACGGACTATTCGATCTACCGCCTCGACCAGATCCAGGCGTGCTGCGGCTCCAATCCGATCAGCGCAACGAACCCGGTCTACGGCACGCCGCAGGGAACCAACTTCGTCTACCTCAATCAGGTCATGACGCAGCAGCAACTCGGTATCTATACGCAGGACCAGATGCGCTTCGGCGATGGCTGGCTGGTCACGCTCAACGGCCGTTACGACTTCGTCGACACCAATTCCGACTCGAAGGTCGGCACGAGTTACAAGTCGAACGCATCAGCGCCAAGCGGCCGTGCGGGCCTCGCCTACGAGTTTTCCAACGGCATCACACCCTATGTCAGCGCCGGCACCTTCTTCAATCCTCTGATCGGCACCAGCGTCAGCGGCGGCGGCCTGACACCGGAAAAGGGCGAGCAGTACGAGGCCGGTATCAAGTATGAGCCTGACTTCATCGACGGCCTGTTCACGGCGTCCATCTTCCAGATTAACCGTAAGAACATGGCGCTGACCGATCCGGTCACCTTCCTGCAGCGCCAGGTCGGCGAGGTCCGCTCGCGCGGTGTCGAATTCGAAGGCAAGGTCAATCTGGATGATAATTGGAAGCTCCTCGGCTCCTATTCCTACACGGATCTGACGATCACCAAGGACCTAGACTCCTCCATCATCGGCAACTCGCCCTATCTGGTACCGAATTCCACCGCATCCCTTTGGCTCGACTATGCCTTCACGAGCGATGCGCTCGAAGGGCTCAGCATCGGCGCCGGCGTGCGCTACCAGGGCAAGTCCTGGGCAGACCAGGCCAATACACTGCGTGTACCCTCGGCAACGCTCTTTGATGCGGGCATCCGCTACGAGAAGAAGGGCTGGGGTGCGGCGCTCAACGTCTCGAACCTGTTCGACAAGGAATATGTCTCGGGTTGCGCCGGCGAGAATGTCTGCGGCTACGGCGAAGCGAGAACCATCACCTTCAAGCTCAGCAAGAAGTGGTAAGTTGAGAATTAAAGTATACTTTTATTTTCGATCATGGCAAGGAACCGAGGATTGCCGCAAGGCAATCCTCGAACTCGTTTCAAACCGAAGGCAACGCTTACGCATGACGACGCAGTGGCTGCGAATTTACCGCGTCGGCGCAGGGATGCTTGCCCAGTCACAGTGCTGCAGCCTGGTCAGCTATTTCCAATGACAGCAGGAAACGCTCATAAGCTGTCTCGAAGACAGTTCATTGCGATGGCAGGCGCAAGTGCGATCGCCGGCCTGACGCCGGCGCGCGCCGCGGCGAGCCCGCGTGTGGCGACGCTCGATTGGGCCATTCTGGAAACCCTGCTGGCGATCGGCGCAAATGTGGTTGCCGGCACCGAATTACTGCAATTCCGCGACGTTGCCGTGACCCCGGCCATTCCCGCGGGCGTTGCCGATCTCGGGCTGCGCGGCACGCCGAACTTCGAAGTCCTTCATGCATCCCGGCCAAATCTGATCTTCAATTCCAATTTCTATACCTGGGCCGACGATCGCATGCGGCTGATCGCACCGGTCGAGAGTCACGCCATTTATCAACCCGGAGCCAGCCCTTACCGGCTTTCGGAACAGGCAACCCTTGCGATCGGCGAGCGGCTTGGACTTATGACAGGTCGTGCCCTCGTCGATGCGACGCGCGAAAAACTCGAAGCCTATCGCGCCAGTTTCAGCAGGGGCGATCACCGGCCGATCCTGCCGATCAATCTGGGCGACGCCAGGCACTTTCGCGTCTTCGGCTCCGATAGCATGTTCGGAGAAGTTCTCACCCGCACCGGCCTGACCAATGCCTGGCCGGATTTGACAAGTTATTCGGCGACCGCACCGGTCGGCATCGAACGGCTAGCCGCCATGCCGGATGCATGGATCGTCCTCATCCCGCCGCATCCGGCCGAAGCTCTGGCGGAACTCCAGCAAAGCGCATTCTGGAATGCGCTTCCGCCGGTACGGCAAGGTCGTGTCCTCATGCTCGGCTCGATCAATCCCTATGGTGCGCTGCCGGCGGCAGAACGCTTCGCCGATCTCCTTGCAGGAGGCCTCAACCGTGCATGGAATGATTGATCGGCCTGTGATTGCCCAAGGCAAATCGCTGGCACGCAACGGTGCTCTGCTCGCCACTCTCTGCATCCTTGCTTTTGCAGCTCTGCTCTTGCTGCGGCCGCAGCTTGCCGCTGATGTACGCGAGGCAGCCGCACTCAACCATATCTTGCTCACCGATAGCCTGCTGCCGCGCTCGGCTATCGCAATCATAGCCGGTGCGGCTCTCGGCCTTTCGGGCGCCTTGCTGCAAAGAGTCTTGCGCAATCCGATCGCCGACGCCTCGACGCTCGGGATCGCCGCCGGGTCGCAGCTGGCAATGACGATCGCTGTCGGGCTCTTTCCCTTGCTGATCGGCCTGCCGCGGGAGATCTCTGCCTTTGTCGGCGGGCTTGCTGCGGTCCTGATCGTTCTGGCATTGAGCTGGAGGCGTGGTCTCGACCCGGTTACGGTGGCGCTATGCGGCATGATGGTGACGCTGGTTGCAACCGCACTTAGCGTCACCATCATTCTCGCGCGCGGCGAATATGTCATGTCCGTCTTCATCTGGGGCGCGGGCGCGCTGAACCAGCAAAACTGGGACGGTGTCGTCACGCTTGCGCCGCGCCTGATCATCGGCTTTGCAGCCGCATTGGTACTGGTCCGCCCTCTGACGGTGATGAGCCTGGACGACAGCAGCGCCAAGAACCTCGGCCTTGCATTGCACAGCATGCGCCTCGCCATTCTGGCGCTTGCCGTCTGGCTGGCGGCTTCGGTGACGGCGCAGGTTGGCATCATCGGCTTTCTTGGGCTTGCCGCACCTCACATCGCCAGATTCTGCGGCGCGCGGCGCACGCAGCACCTGCTGATCGCCGCCCCTATCGCCGGCGCCGGCCTGCTGTTCCTGACGGATTGCCTGGTGCAGCTCCTCTCGCCGGGGTTCACCGACCTTGCCCCGACGGGAGCAGCGACCGCGCTCCTTGGCGGCCCCCTCCTATTGCTGCTTCTGCGGCGCCTGCATTCCGGCAATGCGCTGCGCGGCGATGGCGGTCCTCGGACGCGGCTGACGATTGCAGCACCGGGACGAGCGCTTGCCTTGCTCGCACTCGGTTTCGTTCTTCTGATCCTCATTGTTCTGTCGGTCGGGCGCAGCTTCGATGGCTGGCACGTGGCGCTCGGCAGCCAGTTTCGGGAACTTCTGCCTTTCCGCCTGCCGCGCACCATCGTTGCAGCAACTGCCGGCGCGATGCTCGCCGCAGCAGGCTTCATCATGCAGCGCCTCACCACCAATCCGCTCGCAAGCCCCGAGGTCCTGGGAGTGAGCGCCGGCGGCGGGGCGGGCCTGACGATTGCACTCTTTCTCTTTGCATTCCCCTCGCCCGTCGTCACGATCACCGCAATGACGATCGGCGCGCTGATTGCATTCCTCGCCATGATGGCATTCAGCGCGCGCGGCGGCTTCGACCCCGAGCGACTGCTGCTTTCGGGCGTCGCCATCGGCGCGCTCTGCATGGCAATCGTCACTGTCGTTCTCTCACGCGGCGATCTGCGCGCCTATCTCCTGCTGACCTGGCTGTCGGGCTCCACCAATCGGGCCGGTTCCTTCGAAGCCTGGACCGGCGTCATTTCGCTTGTGCTTGTCGTTCCGATCCTGCCGATGCTGAGGCGATGGTTCGATGTGCTGCCGCTCGGCGGCGACGTTTCGCGCTCCGTCGGCCTCTCGGTTACGGCAAGCCGCCTCACTCTGGCGGTTCTTGCGGCCATCCTGACTGCGATCCCCTCTTTCCTCGTCGGCCCGCTCAGCCTGACGGGGCTGATCGCACCGCATCTTGGGCGCCTCATAGGCTTTCGTAGCACCCTCAAACAGTTGGGCGCGAGCTTGCTGCTTGGCGCCATGCTGCTCGTGCTGGCCGACTGGCTGTCGCGCATTGTGATCTTTCCCTATGAGGTTCCCGTCGGTCTGTTCGCGGCGCTGATTGGCGGGCCCTATCTCATCTGGTTCCTGACCCGCAAGGAGACGAAAAAATGATGCATTCAAGGGATTTCACCGCTTCCGGCGTGGCGACCCACAAGGATGCCGGTCAATTGCTGGATCAGTTCTGCGCGCGTTTTGCCGAACATGTCACCATCACGAGAAGTGAGGCCGGAGCCCGCCTCGATACCGTCATCGGCAGCGCCGACATCGCCGTCAGCAATGATCGTCTCGACATCAAGCTACGTTGCCCGACGGCAGCCATGCTCTTCACGATCCGCAGCATGGTCGCCGAAAACCTGTTCGAACTCTCCACCAGCAACACTCTCGCCCTCGATTGGGCCGACGGCCCGCAACCATCAGCCATACCGAACCTCCGCGAAATCAGGGTCGTCGATGCCTACGATATCACTCCGCACATGCGCCGCGTCGTCGTTGCGACTGATGATGCCAGGCATTTCGTCGAGGGCGGCCTGCATGCGCGCCTGCTCATTCCGCCGAAAGGCCGCGAGCCGGTCTGGCCGCATACGGAGCCGGACGGCCGCATCCATTGGCCGAAGGGCGATGATGCGCTGACCATCCGCGCCTATACGATCCGTAGCATCGATCTTGACCGCGGCGAGATGAATATCGATTTCGTCGTACATGAAGGCGACGATGTGCCGGGAGCGACCTGGGCGTTGACTGCTCGCCCCGGCGACCCTGCCGGCCTGATCGGCCCCGGTGGCGGCGGCGTGCCGACAGCGCGCAAGCTCATTCTCGCCGGCGACGAAACCGCGCTGCCGGCCATCGCCCGCATTGCAGCCTCCGTCCCTGCCGATGCCGAGTTGCGGATCCTTCTTGAGATCGCCGACAAACAAGAAGAGCAGCCGCTGACATCAAGCGCATCGATGAATGTCACCTGGCTGCATCGCAATGATGCCGCTGCCGGGACGACGGATACGCTTGAACGCATCCTGCGCGACATCGTGCCTGCGGCCGATCCGGAAACCTTTGTCTGGGTCGCCTGCGAACAGAAGCAGGCGCGTGCCGTCCGCGCTTTCGTCAAGAGCGAGATCGCCAGGGATCCTGGCACTTTCAGCATCGCCGCCTATTGGCAGCGTTGATGAGGAAATAGCCAGAACAGGCCAAAATAGCCTAATATTTAGGCGATTTTTAAAATCGCCCAATATTTCAGCGAGCAACACTTGTTCGCCTTGCTGCATTGCGTCATAAAGATGCAATGAGCCGTCTCGATCTGACCATTCTTGTGATCGATGAAAACACGATCCGCGCCTCGATCATCGAAGAGGGGCTGCGGGAGGCTGGTCATGCGCGGGTGACGGTCATCCATGAAGTGCAGGGCGTCGCACGCACGATCGAGACGCTACGTCCAGACGTCATCATCATCGATCTCGAAAATCCAAACCGCGACATGATGGAGCATCTGTTTCAGCTGACGCGGACGGTAGGGCGGCCGATCGCCATGTTCGTCGATCGTTCCGACACCGCCTCGATCGAGGCGGCTGTCGAGGCCGGCGTATCAGCCTATATCGTCGACGGCCTCAAGAAGGAGCGGGTCAAGCCGATCCTCGATATGGCCGTCAGCCGCTTCAATGCCTTCAGCCGGCTACAGCGGGAACTGGCGGACGCCAAGTCTGCGCTTGAAGAACGCAAGATCGTCGAGCGGGCCAAGGGAATCTTGATGAAGATGCGCGGCCTTTCGGAGGAGGAAGCCTTCGCGCTGCTGCGACAGACGGCCATGAACGAGAAGAAGAAGATGTCCGAGATCGCGCAAAGCGTTGTGACGGCAGCGGGGTTGCTGATGTGAGCGTACCGAGCCCCATCTTGTCCGTCGCCTTGAGAGGGGAGGCATCGGAGTGAATATGAGAGTGCAAGCAACCCGTTCCGCCAAAGCCCAACAGGCGGGTGACAGCAATCCTTCGGCGCCTGCCCAGATTGCCGGCGAAGGCCCGCGCATACTGCGCGCCGGCTTCATTCCGCTCGTCGATGCTTCTGTCCTGATTGCGGCGGCGGAATTCGGTTTCGCCCGCAAGGAGGGAATCGCCCTCGATCTCGTCAAGGACGTCTCCTGGGCCAATGTCCGCGACCGTCTTGCCTTTC
Organism: Martinezella sp. CNPSo 3890; assembly: GCF_057784455.1. Lineage (NCBI taxonomy): Bacteria > Pseudomonadati > Pseudomonadota > Alphaproteobacteria > Hyphomicrobiales > Rhizobiaceae > Martinezella > Martinezella sp. CNPSo 3890. The sequence goes on from NZ_JBXSOR010000004.1 coordinate 25,340, forward strand.
GCCAGTTCGACATCGCTCATATGCTCTCGCCGATGCCGGTCGCGGCGATGCTCGGGCTTGGCTCGAACCCCTCGCCCACGATTACGCCATTCTCTCTCGGCTGTGGCGGCAATGCCATCACGCTATCGACGCGGCTGTTCGACCGCATGTGCGAAGAAACAGGCCTGTCCGATCAGGCAAGCGCACTGGAAAATTCGCAGGCGCTTGCGAAGGTGGTCGACACCATGAAGGCGCGCGGGGAGCAGCCGCCGACACTTGGCATGACCTATCCCTTCTCGTCGCATAATTACGAATTCCGCTATTGGCTGGCCGCCGGTGGCATCGATCCGGACCGGGACGTGAAGCTCGTCGTCGTGCCGCCGCCCCTCACATCCGATGCGCTCGCCGCCGGCGCCATCGATGGCTTCTGCGTCGGCGCCCCCTGGAACATGGTCGCATCCGAACGAGGCGTCGGCCGCATCGTCGCAGCAAAGCAGGATATCTGGCCCTCCGCACCCGAAAAGGTGATCGGCATGCGCCCGGAATGGGCCGAAAACCATCCGGAAACCGTGTCGCGCCTTATCGTGGCGCTGGACGCAGCAGCGCGCTGGTGTGACCGGCCAGAAAATCACGATTCCCTTGCCGAAGCGCTTGCCGATCAGCGTTATATTGCGGCACCTGTGCACATCATCCGCCATGTGCTGGCAGGCGAATTCAACCTTGATGCCAGAGGCCATCGCCGCATCATCGACAGGTATTTCAGTTTCCATGGCGGCTTTGCCAACTATCCGCGCCCGAGTCAGGCGCTTTGGATCTTCAGCCAGATGATACGCTGGGGGCAAAGCGCATTTTCCGAGCAGAACATGAAGATGGCAGCCTCGGCCTACCGTTCCGATCTCTATCGGCTGGCACTCGGCAGCGAGGCGTCGCCCGACGATGCCGATATCCGTATCGAGGGCGGCAGGGATGGCGACCGCTTCATGGACGGCCATATTTTCGATCCAGCGGAGATCGCCGCCTATGTCGCCGGATTTGCCGTGAAAACGACAAGCGCGACGCAGTCTTTGAGCGACGACATCTAGCCTCAAGGCATGCTGCGCTGCACAGAATAAACGCAGGATCAAAAGCCGGGCGAGCGGCATCCGCTCAAAATATTTGCAGAAATCGCAACTGCCCGCACAGCGGGCCTTCCAACCATCTTCCTGAATAATCGAGCAATTACAATGCCATGATCGCGCCGTTAAAAACTGGCACGCGGCTTGCTTATTCAATTTCGCTTCGATCAACGGCGATCGAAGCACGCAATGCGCGGAAAACGCGCTCGCAAAGACATCGACGTCGCAAGGTTCTTGCCCCGAGGATTCCTTTCCTGTCCCGGGCTGCATCGACCGAGCGGCGTTTTTTTATGTCCAAAATCCACGCGTCACGAGCAAAACAAGGGGAAACTGCAAGTGAAGAAGATCCTCTCCGGTGGTATTACGCGCCGAAACCTTTTGAAGACATCCGCCACGGCAGCCCTGATCGGCGCCGTCAGGACCGCTTTCCCCTCCGGCGCCTTTGCAGCAACCGCCGGACCTGAAGTGTCGGATGTGAAGCTTGGTTATATCGCGCTGACGGATGCCGCACCGCTGGTTATTGCCAAGGAAAAAGGCCTGTTCGAAAAGCATGGCCTTTCCAACGTCGATGTGGCCAAACAGGCCTCCTGGGGCGCAACACGCGACAATCTCGTGCTCGGCGGGGCGGCAAACGGCATCGACGGCGCCCACATCCTCTCGCCGCTCCCCTACCTCATGCACACGGGCAAGGTGACGCAGAACAACCAACCCGTGCCGATGGCGATCCTCGCCCGTCTCAATTACGACAGCCAGGGCATTTCGGTTGCAAAGGAATATGCGGAAACCGGTGTGCAGCTTGACGCATCCAAGCTGAAAGCCGCCTTCGACGCGAAAAGAGCCGCGGGCAAGGAGATCAAGGCGGCCATGACCTTCCCCGGCGGCACGCATGATCTTTGGATCCGCTATTGGCTGGCCGCCGGCGGCATCCATCCCGACAAGGACGTCTCGACCATCGTCGTACCGCCGCCGCAGATGGTGGCGAACATGAAAGTCGGCAACATGGACGTCTTCTGTGTTGGCGAGCCCTGGAACGAGCAGCTCGTCAATCAAGGCATCGGCTTTACCGCCTGTACGACCGGCGAAATCTGGAAGGGCCACCCGGAAAAAGCGCTCGGCATGCGCGCAGACTGGATCGAAAAGAATCCGAATGCGGCCAAGGCCCTGCTGATGGCGGTCATGGAAGCCCAGCAATGGTGCGACAGCATGGACAACAAGGAGGAGATGGCGGCCATTCTCGGCAAGCGGCAATGGTTCAACGTGCCGCCCAAGGACGTGCTCGGCCGCCTCAAGGGCGACATCAACTACGGCAACGGCCGGATCGCCAAGGGCACCGATCTTTACATGAAGTTCTGGAGGGGAGGCGTTTCCTATCCCTATCAGAGCCACGACGCCTGGTTCATCGCCGAGAACATTCGCTGGGGCAAGTTCGCTCCCGATACCGATATCAAGACGCTGGTCGGCCAGGTGAACCGCCAAGACATCTGGCGCGATGCCGCCAAGGATCTCGGCGTTGCCGCGTCGGACATTCCCGCATCGACTTCGCGCGGCAAGGAAACCTTCTTCGACGGCAAGGTTTTCGATCCCGAAAATCCCACTGCCTACCTCGAAAGCCTCTCGATCAAGGTGGCGTCATGATGCTCGGCACTCTCTTCCAAAAAGGATTCGTTCAATGTCCGTAACCGCCCGCAAACAGCAAGCTGCCGTTGCGCAAGCGCCTGCTCCCGCAAAGAGCGATGTCGTGACATTGGCGGCCCGCCCGGCTCGGCGCATCAATCCAGGTCGTATCGCTGTCTCGGTCTTGCGTAACGCCCTGCCGCCGCTGGTAGTCCTGGTGCTTCTGCTCGTTATCTGGCAGCTGCTCTGTGAGCAGCCGGGCGCCAGCTTGCCGCCGCCGTCGCAGGTCTGGCAGGAGAGCTACGATCTCATCGTCTATCCCTTCTTCTACCATGGGTCACAGGATATCGGGCTTGCCTGGCGCGTGCTCGTCTCGCTGCAGCGCGTCGCCTATGGCTTCGGCCTTGCGGCCGTCGCCGGCGTGCTCATCGGCGCGGTGATCGGGCAATCGGTCTGGGCGATGCGCGGCCTCGACCCAATCTTTCAGGTCCTGCGCACCGTGCCGCCGCTGGCATGGCTGCCGCTGTCGCTCGCGGCCTTCCAGAACTCCAACCCGTCGGCGATTTTCGTGATCTTCATCACCTCGATCTGGCCTGTTATCATCAACACGGCAGTCGGCGTTCGCAACATTCCACAGGATTATCGCAACGTCGCCAAGGTGCTGCGGCTAAACCAGATCGAATTCTTCTTCCGCATCATGGTGCCGGCGGCCGCTCCCTACATCTTCACGGGCCTTCGCATCGGCGCCGGGCTTTCCTGGCTTGCAATCGTTGCCGCCGAGATGCTGACCGGCGGTGTTGGCATCGGCTTCTTCATCTGGGACGCGTGGAACTCCTCGCGTCTGCCCGACATCATCGTCGCACTCGCCTATATCGGCGTCACCGGCTTCGTCCTCGACCGCCTGGTCGCAGGCCTCGGTGCCGTCGTGACCCGCGGCATGACGAGCAATTGAGGAGAACCCAATGAGCGCCTATCTGAAGCTCGATCATATCGACAAATATTTCGATCGCGGCGGCCAACGTGCCGAAGTCCTGAAGGGCATCGAACTCGTCATCGACAAGGGTGAGTTCGTGTCGATCATCGGCCATTCCGGCTGCGGCAAGTCGACCCTTTTGAACCTCATTGCCGGCCTGACGCCGGTCTCCGCCGGAGCGGTGCTGCTTGAGAACCGGGAAGTCAACGCGCCAGGTCCAGATCGCGCAGTAGTCTTTCAGAACCATAGCCTGCTGCCCTGGCTCAGCGTCTACGAGAACGTCAATCTCGCAGTCTCGAAGATATTTCGCGGCACGAAGAGCAAGGCGGAGCGTCATGACTGGGTCATGCGCAACCTCGATCTCGTGCAGATGGCCCATGCCAAGGATAAGCGTCCCTCGGAAATATCAGGCGGCATGAAGCAGCGTGTCGGCATTGCCCGCGCACTCGCCATGGAGCCAAAGATCCTGCTGCTTGACGAGCCCTTCGGCGCGCTGGATGCGCTCACCCGCGCCCATCTTCAGGATGCCGTCATGGAAATCCACGCCCGCCTCGGCAGCACGATGGTGATGATCACCCATGATGTCGATGAAGCCGTGCTGCTCTCCGACCGCATCGTCATGATGACCAATGGCCCGGCCGCTCATATCGGCGATGTCCTTGAAGTACCGATTTCGCGGCCGCGCAACCGCATCGAGCTTGCGTCCGACAGAACCTACCTCAAATGCCGCGAGGCCGTGCTGAAGTTCCTCTACGAACGCCACCGCTTCGTCGAAGCCGCGGAGTGATACCATGACCCAGAAACTCGTCATCATCGGCAATGGCATGGCGCCAGGGCGCATGCTGGAACATCTGCTGGAAAAGGCGCCCGGCCTCTATCAGGTCACGATCTTCAACGCCGAACCGCGCGTCAATTACGACCGCATCATGCTGTCGCCGGTGCTGTCAGGCGAAAAGGACTTCGAGCAGATCATCATCCATGGCGACGGCTGGTACATCAAGCACGGCATCACGCTCTACAAAGGACACAAGATCGTCGCCATTGACCGGGCGGCAAAGACGGTCACCTCCGATCACGGCGTGACGGAGAGCTACGACAAGCTTGTCATCGCGACAGGCTCCGTCCCCTTCATCATTCCGGTTCCGGGCAAGGAATTGCGCGGGGTCATCACCTATCGTGATCTGGACGACGTGCAGGCCATGCTGCTTGCGGCTCAGTCACGCGAAAAAGCCGTTGTCATCGGCGGCGGTCTGCTTGGTCTCGAAGCCGCCGCCGGGCTTAGCCTGCGTGGTATGGATGTCACCGTTCTTCATGTGCAGCCGACTCTGATGGAACGTCAGCTCGATCCCGCCGCCGGCTATCTCCTGCAAAAGGCTGTCGAGGAGCGCGGCATCAAGGTCATCACCAAGGCCAATACCAAGGCGATCATCGGTGATGGCAAGGTCGAGGGGATCGAACTGGACGATGGACGGGTGATCCCGGCCACGCTCGTCGTCATGGCCGTCGGGATCCGTCCCAATGTCGGCCTTGCCAAGGAAGCGGGCATCGCCGTCAACCGCGGAATCGTCGTCGATGACGGCATGCAGACCTCGGATGGCTCGATCATGGCGCTCGGCGAATGCGCCGAAGTCGGTGGCATGGTCTATGGCCTCGTCGCCCCCCTCTACGAGATGGCGCGTGTCGCCGCCTCGCATCTGGCCGGCGATACGAGCGCCGCCTTCGTACACTCGGACACGCCGACGAAGCTCAAGGTCACGGGCATCGATTTGTTTTCGCTCGGTGACTTCGCCGATGGCGACGATCGCGAAGAGATCGTCCTGCGCGACGCGGCGGCCGGCGTCTACAAGCGCCTCGTGCTGAAGGACAACAGGATCATCGGCACCGTGCTCTACGGCGAGACCGCCGACGGCGCCTGGTTCAACGACCTGAAGAAGAAGGCGGTGGATATCTCTGAGATGCGCGATACCCTGATCTTCGGTCAGGCCTATCAGGGAGGGTCGCCGCTGGACCCTATGGCGGCCGTTGCAGCCTTGCCGGATGATGCGGAAATCTGCGGCTGCAACGGCGTCTGCAAGGGCAAGATCACCTCGACGATCACGGCCAAGGGCCTGACATCGCTCGACGACGTGCGCGCCCACACGAAGGCTTCGGCCTCCTGCGGATCCTGCACGGGCCTTGTCGAACAATTAATGTCGATCACGCTCGGCGACAGCTACAACCCCGCTGCCGTGCAGCCAATGTGCACCTGTACCGAGCTCGGCCATGACGATGTCAGAAGGCTGATAAAAGCCAAGGGATTGAAGACCATTCCTGCCGTTATGCAGGAGCTTGAATGGAAGACCTCCTGCGGCTGCGCCAAGTGCCGCCCGGCCCTGAACTACTACCTCGTCTGCGACTGGCCGGACGAATATGCCGATGACTACCAGTCGCGCTTCATCAATGAGCGCGTGCATGCCAACATCCAGAAGGACGGCACCTATTCCGTGGTGCCGCGCATGTGGGGCGGCGTCACCAACTCGAACGAGTTGCGCGCCATTGCCGATGTTGTCGACAAGTTCGAAATCCCGATGGTGAAGGTGACCGGCGGCCAGCGTATCGACCTTCTCGGCGTGCAGAAGGAGGATCTGCCCGCCGTCTGGGCCGATCTCGGCAAGGCTGGCTTCATCTCGGGGCAGGCCTATGCCAAGGGGCTGCGCACGGTGAAGACCTGCGTCGGCTCCGACTGGTGCCGCTTCGGCACGCAGGATTCCACCGGTCTTGGCATCCGCATCGAGAAATTCATGTGGGGCTCATGGACGCCGGCGAAGGTGAAGATGGCCGTCTCCGGCTGTCCGCGCAATTGCGCCGAGGCGACCTGCAAGGATGTCGGCGTCATCTGCGTCGATTCCGGCTTCGAAATCCATTTCGCCGGTGCCGCCGGCCTCGACATCAAGGGCACGGAAGTGCTCGGCCTCGTCAAGACGGAGGACGAGGCGCTCGAACATATCGTGGCGTTGACGCAGATGTATCGCGAGCAGGCCCGCTATCTCGAGCGCATCTACAAATGGGCCAAGCGCATCGGCCTCGACGAGATCCGCCGCCAGATCATGGGTGATGCCGAAAAGCGCAAGGCTTATTACGAGCGCTTTGTTTTCAGCCAGAAATTCGCCCAGGTCGATCCCTGGTCGGAGCGCGTCTCCGGCAAGGACAAACATGAGTTCAAGCCGATGGCGACGGTCGGCTTCCCGCAGGCCGCCGAGTGAGGAGATGAATATGAACTGGATCGAAATCGGCGACATCTCCGACATCCCGCCTCGGGGCGCACGCTGCGTGAAAACCCCGCAGGGCAAGATCGCTGTGTTCCGCACGGCAGAAAACGAGGTCTTCGCCATCGAGGATCACTGCCCGCACAAAGGCGGGCCGCTCTCCCAGGGCATCGTTCACGGTAAAGCCGTGACCTGTCCGCTGCACAACTGGGTGATCTCGCTCGAAACCGGCAAGGCGCTTGGCGCCGATCAGGGCGAAGTGCGGACTATTCCAGTCCGAAACGAGGACGGGGCGCTCTTCATCGCGCTCGAAAGCCTGATGATGGCGGCGGAGTGAGGATGACGGTGCGCGGGAAAAATCACCCCCCTCTGTCAGCTTCGCTGACATCTCCCCCACAAGGGGGGAGATTGGCCGGAGCGAGACGTCACCTTTATCGAGCCAAAATGGAAAGATCGGCGAAAGCGGCGCCAGGTGATCTCCTCCCTTGTGGGGGAGATGTCCCGCAGGGACAGAGGGGGGTGTTCTCCCACGCTCTAACATTCATGGACGCAATCCATGTCCATTGAAACCAAAACCACCTGCCCCTATTGCGGCGTCGGATGCGGCGTCATCGCCAGGGTCGATGACGCCGGCAAAGTTTCCGTCAAAGGCGACCCTGGCCACCCTGCCAACTTCGGACGCCTGTGCTCGAAGGGCTCCGCCCTTGCCGAAACGATCGATCTCGACGGCCGCCTGCTCCATCCGGAAATTGCCGGCCAGAGGGCAAGCTGGGACGATGCGCTTGACCTGGTCGCGAGACGCCTCAGTGAGACGATTGCCGAGCATGGCCCTGATTCCGTTGCCTTCTACGTCTCCGGCCAGCTGCTGACGGAGGATTATTACGTCGCCAACAAGCTGATGAAAGGCTTCATCGGCTCGGGCAATATCGACACGAATTCGCGGCTCTGCATGTCATCCTCGGTCGCCGGTCATCGCCGCGCCTTCGGTTCGGATACGGTGCCCGGCACCTACGAGGATATCGAGCTTGCCGACCTCGTCATCCTCATCGGCTCCAATCTCGCCTGGTGCCATCCGGTCATCTACCAGCGGCTGGCGGCGGCAAAGGCGGCACGGCCGACGATGAAGATCGTCGTCATCGATCCGCGCCGGACCATGACCTGCGATATTGCCGATCTGCATCTGGCGATCCGGCCGGATGGCGACGTTGCCCTTTTCCTGGGCCTGTTCGAGCATCTGATCACAAGCAACACCATCGATCAGAATTATATTGCAGAGCATACCGGCGGCTTTGCCGAGGCCTTCGCAGCCGCAGGCGCCCTGTCGTTCAACCGCGTGCTTGAGCTGACCGGCCTGCCCGCCATGCAGCTTCGCGAATTCTACCGGCTGTTTGCGCTGACCGAGAAGGTCGTTACCTGCTACAGCCAGGGTGTCAACCAATCCTCATCCGGCACCGATAAGGTCAACGCCATCATCAATTGCCATCTCGCGACCGGCCGCATCGGCCGGCCCGGCATGGGCCCCTTCTCACTGACCGGCCAGCCGAATGCCATGGGCGGCCGCGAGGTCGGCGGCCTCGCCAACATGCTTGCCGCTCACATGGCGATCGAGAGCGCTTTGGATCGCGACCGCGTGCAGCGCTTCTGGCAGTCACCGCGGATTGCCAGAAAGTCGGGATTGAAGGCGGTCGACATGTTTCGCGCCGTCGCCGACGGCCGCATCAAGGCATTGTGGATCATGGCGACCAACCCCGTCGTCTCCATGCCGGACGCCGATGCCGTCGAGGCGGCCATCAGAGCCTGTCCCTTCGTCGTCGTCTCCGACATCCTGCGCGAGACGGATACGACGCGACACGCACATGTGCTGCTACCCTCGCTCGGCTGGGGCGAAAAGGACGGCAGCGTCACCAATTCCGAACGGCGGATTTCGAGGCAGCGCCAGTTTCTCGCAGCGCCCGGCGAAGCCATGCCCGACTGGTGGCAAATGGCCGAAGTCGGCCGCCGCATGGGATTTTCGCAAGCCTTCTCCTTTCGCACGAATGCCGAGATATTCGCCGAGCACGCAGGCCTTTCCGGCTTCGAAAACGAGGGAAGCCGGGACTTCGACATCGGCGCTTATCAAGCGATCGCCACAGAAGAATACGACGCGCTCACGCCGTTCCAATGGCCACAGCCAGCCGGGGCGGCACCACGGATCACACGCTTCTTCGCAGATGGCGGATTTTATCATTCCGATCGCAAGGCGCGCTTCGTCGCCATAGAACCGCCGGCTACCGATCGAACCGACAGTCGCTTCCCCCTGACGCTCAATACCGGACGCGTTCGCGATCACTGGCATACGATGACGCGCACCGGCAAAAGCGCCCGCCTATCGGGCCACATCGCCGAGCCCTTCGTCGAGATCCATCCGCGCGACGCGATCGAGATCGGTGTCGCCGAAGCGGGCCTGGTCGAGATCGAGAGCCCACATGGCAAGGTGATCGTCCGCGCCTTGGTGACAGAGCGGCAGGCGCGCGGCAGCCTCTTCGTACCGATCCACTGGAACGATAGCTTCGCCGCCAAAGCCCGCATCGACGCCGTGGTCGTTCCCCTTACAGATCCGATTTCCGGTCAGCCCGCGTCGAAGAATGTCGCAGTCTGCGCACGCCGCTTCCAGGCCTCGCATTATTGCTTCACGGTCTCCACAGCAAAGCCGCGCGACCTCGAGAGTGCCTATTGGGCGCTTGCCAGGACCGATGGTGGATGGCGGACGGAACTTGCGTTCGATCTGGTACCGGACGACTGGGTCGGCTGGTGCCGCGCGACATTCGATATACCAGTTGACCTCGAGCCGCTCGGCTATGCCGATCGGGCCTCCGGAGACCTGCGCCTTGCCTTCTTCGATGGCGAGCGGCTGCTTGCGGCTCTCTTTGTCGCCCGCCAGCCCGTCGCGGTCGCCCGAAACTGGGCGATCGCCCAGCTTTCGGCATCGCACGGCAATCTCAACAAGCGGTTTGCGCTGATCGCAGGCAGGCCGGGAGCCGATACGATTGATGCCGGTGCGACGGTGTGTTCCTGCTTCAGCGTCGGCGTCAACCAGATCGTCGCCGCTATTCGCGGCGGCTGTCACAGTGTCGAAGCCGTCGGCAAGAAGCTTAATGCTGGAACCAATTGCGGCTCCTGCCGTGCCGAGATCCGTACGATCATCGATAGCTGTCTTGCCGCGGCGGCAGAATGAACGGTCTGGCATCATAGCCGATCATTCGCGTTAAACTGCAGTTTCACCTTAACGTTCTCGGTGCTAGAACTATTGAAAATAGCTGCATGATTTCGCTTTCCTTTTACACTCCGGGGAGGATGGGAGCGGATGGAGATCGAGGGCCGGAAGGTTCAACTCAGCTACGGCGCCGAGCCGGGCATACGCTTCGCCGTCCTTCTCGACGGCAATGGCAGCTGTCGCGAGATCGGTGCCGCCGGCCTGCAGAGTTGGAAGCCGGCAGACGGAATTCTCTGGGTTCATCTCGAGCGTGACCATGATGCGGCGGCCGCTTGGATAACACGAAATGGCGGTTTCGATCCGCTCGTCGCCGACGCGTTGCTGGAGGATGAATCACGTCCCCGTGTCGAGCCGGTTGATGACGGCCTGCTGATCATTCTTCGCGGCGTCTGCGCTGCACCGCCCGACGAGGCGGACGTGGCGGTCGAGGATCTGGATCTCGTTCCCCTGCATGCCTGGGTGGACGAGAACCGCGTCGTGACGCTTCGCGACAGCGGCCACTACATCACCGCCCTTCGCGACATTCGCCAGGCGCTCGAAAAGGGCAAGGGGCCGAAGCGTACCGGCGAACTGCTTGCCCTCGTCAGCGACAAGCTCGTGAGGGACCTGGAGCCCGTTCTTGATCAGATGGATGAGGAAGTTGACGAGCTGGATGAGCTGATCTTCCATGGCGAGGCCGCCGAAGTCCGCGAGCGCCTGAAGCTGCTTCGCAGACGCGCCGTGCAGCTAAGACGCTATCTTTCGCCGCAACGCGATGCCCTCAATCGCATCGAACATGACGACGCTCCCTGGCTTGCCGAACGCGACAAGCTTCGCATGCGTGAGGTCATCGACAAGCTGATGCGCTGCATCGAGTATCTGGATGCAATCCGCGACCGGACAGGCATCCTGCACGATGACCTTTCGACCGTCATCAGCGAGCGCATCGCCCGCAACTCCAACAGGCTTGCAGCGCTTGCCGCGTTGCTGCTGCCGCCGAGCGTCGTTGCCGGCCTATTCGGTATGAATGTCGGCGGCATTCCAGGCGTCAACGATACCTGGGCCTTCATCATCATCGTCGTATTGGTCGCCGTCACCTCCATCATCACTCTCTATATTCTGAAGCGCATCAACTGGCTCTGACTGCCTGGGAACCGAGCATAGCCTGCGACGTTCCTAGTTAGTCTGACGAAGGGATTGATATCATGCGTTATCAGGCGTGCCTTCTTACCCTCCTTGCCGCTGTTTGCCTGGCGACACCTGTCACCGCCGATGAAATCGGATTTTTGAAGCCGCTGAACGGCAGCTGGACGGGAACCGGCAAGGTGCTTCGGAAGATCGGCGACGCGCCGATCAATGTCTCCTGCAGATTCACCATCAGCGCACCGGGTTCCTCGATTTCGATGAGGGGAAACTGCCGCGGCCTTCTCATCATCAGTCGCGCGATCTCGGCCCAGCTCACAGCGCGCGGAAACAGATACTCAGGTACCTACACCGGTCCTTCCGGTGCGACATCGCAGCTGTCGGGCAGCAGGCAGGGCGATGTCATCAATCTGGCGGTGCGCTGGGCACGTCTCGTCAATGGCGATCGCGATGCCAGTATGACCATTCGCAGGCAGGGCGACGGCCAGCTGACGCTCCGGACCATCGACAAGGATCTGAGCTCCGGCAAATCGGTCGTAACCAGCGAGATCAATCTGCACCGTCAATGATGCTCGAAACGAAAGCCCGCTGCTTCTTTATCAATGATAGGGCAAAGGCAAGACCACATTTTCTGATTGACGAGTTTGGCCGAAAATTACCCATAAATTACAAGGAAATTAGAGTCGCTGGTTGGCGTTTTCCATTGGAAAGCCGCTGTGCCTCGGCGGCCGCGGCCCGAACGCTGCCTTGCTTGACTTTCAGAACTCCATATGAGAACATAAAGTGAACAAATGGAGATTTCCATGACCAAGGCAGAACAAGTCATCGAACGTGCAATGACCTTTGTCGCTGTCTCGAAGGCCCTTCGGGAGCGCGAACAGGAACGGCGCGCCACATGGACGCGCCGCGTTGAAATCAGCCGGCCGCTACCGCCCTTGCCCCGCGCCGTTCAGCTCTCGTTGAAACTCGACAGCTGAAATGGTGAGGGTGGTAACCAGCACCCGGCAGGCTGTGAAGCGCCCGCCTTTTTGGCGGGCGCATGACCATTTTAATGCTTAGGCCTTGAAGAAGGCGAGCAGGTCGGCGTTAATCACGTCCGCATGCGTGGTGGCCATACCGTGCGGGAAGCCCTTATAGACCTTGAGCGTGCCATTCTTTAGCAGCTTCGAGGAGAGAAGCGCCGAATCCGCGATCGGCACAATCTGATCGTCGTCGCCATGCATGACGAGGGTCGGGACTTCGATCTTCTTCAAGTCTTCGGTGAAGTCTGTTTCCGAAAAGGCCTTGATGCAATCGTAATGGGCCTTGGTGCCGCCCATCATGCCCTGGCGCCACCAATTATCGATAACACCCTGCGAAACAGCTGCGCCCGGACGATTGAAACCGTAGAACGGCCCTGCCGGAATATCGCGGAAGAACTGAGCGCGGTTGGCTGCAAGCGCTGCACGGAAGCCATCAAATACTTCCAGCGGCAGTCCGCCGGGGTTCTTGTCGGACTTGACCATGATCGGCGGTACGGCGCCGATCAGCACGGCCTTCGAGACGCGGCCATGGCCGCCATACTGGGCGACATAGCGCGCAACTTCGCCGCCGCCTGTCGAATGGCCGACATGGATGGCGCCCTTGAGATCGAGATGCTCGGCAAGAGCCGCCACATCGGCGGCGTAGGTATCCATTTCATTTCCGGTCGCCGTCTGGCTGGAGCGGCCATGGCCGCGGCGGTCGTGGGCGATGACGCGGTAGCCCTGATGAAGGAAGAATAGCATCTGGGCGTCCCAATCGTCGGAGCTCAAAGGCCATCCGTGATGGAAGACGATCGGCTGGCCCGTTCCCCAATCCTTGTAGAAGATCTGGGTGCCGTCTTTGGTGGTGATCGTGCTGCTGCTCATTGTGTCCTTACCTTTCGAAGTTGATTGCTTTGTAGAGGCTTGTGCAGGTTGAGCGAAGGGGCTGGCAGCTGCAGCAGCGGCAAGGCCCAGCCCGGCTGTCATAACGCCCCGACGAGTAGCTTGAGGGATAGACTGGCTCATTTCAATCTCCACTTAAATTTATCGTGCGATTTATTATCGCGACATGGACATGCATAATGGCTTTCGCCTGCCCTGTCCATATAAAAATTTTATTCACGATTATTTATTGCGATAAATAATTAGGCACCACAAGCCGTTCGACCGAGCGCGCTTGATGAGGCACCGCAGAAGAGCAGACATTTTCGCAATCAGATTGAGCTCGACCAGGTGTGCGAGCTATTGCACTGGCTTATCGACGAAATGCGCAATCGCGAACTGCGCAACGCGCTCGTTCGACTTCCTCGCATCATCGAGCCAGAACGGGAAAATCTGCCATTGATGGATCATCCCCGGCCAGACTTCCAGGCTCACATTGCCACCCGCCTGGCGCACTTTGTCTGCGAACCGCGAGGCGTCATCAAGTAGCACTTCGCGAGCGCCGACCTGGATCAGCAGCGGAGGGAACCCGGAGACATTGCCATAGAGCGGTGATATATCGGGATCGGCGAGAGGGCGATCACGCGCGAACGCATCGTGGATAAGGATCAACTCGGCCTTGTTCATGAAGGGATCGCTGGCGGCGTTGGCGGCCAGGGAAGCGCCCGTTGCAACGAAATCGGTAATCGGGCTCATCGCGACCACGGCAGCGGGAAGCGGACCGCTCAGCCTAAGCTGGTTCAAAACGACCTCGATGGCCAGAGTCGCGCCAACCGACTCGCCGACGATAACAACGTTGCCGGCCTTGTATCCCGATGTCAGAAGCCAGCGATAGGCCGCAATGGCATCGTCCTTCTGCGCGGGAAAGCGATTTTCGGGCGCGAGGCGATAATCGATCAACAGCACATCAGCCGAGGCGGCCTTGGCGAGCGAACCCGCTATGTTGGCGTGCGTCCGAAGGGAGCCGCTATAGAAGCCGCCGCCATGCAAATAAAGGATGGCACGCCGCCCGATCGGATGATGCAATCGTGCCGGCCAGATCAGATCGCCATCCACCCCGTTCGCGTCGACACGCCGTATCTGGACACGCGCCGGGCCTGGCGTCGATGCCATGAGCTTTTCGAAATCGGAGCGGCGTTGCAACAGGTCGGCTCCGGACACCGCGCCGCTGTCACGCAAGGTGCCGATCAGCTTCTCGATCTGCTCGCTCGAAGCCTTTGTCTGCGGAGCGATCTCGGATGTCTCGGCGGCTGCAGCGTGCGATATCGACCCCAGGCCTGCACATATCAGAACGGTCACTGCCATGACGAAACGGAAAATGCAGCGCAACGATCGGAACTCGTTCATCAAATAAGCCTTTTCCCCGTAAGGCCGTGGACGCTATTGTGATGCCACGGTCGCAGAAAAGCTATTTGTGTCAAGTATGATGGGCGACGTGAGACTAGAATTTCCATTCACCCGCTGCCCATCATTGCCTCGACACGATCAACCGTTGATCGCTTCCCTATCGATGCTCCGTTTCATTGAGGTGACAGTACCGGTGGACAAGCCGATGTTCATTCAGGCTCATGTCTGGCCGCCGTGAGGCGAGCGACGATCTCCTGCCGCGCCATTCTCGAGCCGGCAAGGCGTTGCCTGGTTCTCGCCAACACCCCAGCGCTGGCCTTCTCGGGCAATCCGGAATGAAATGGCGGCTCTGGCGCGTATTCCAGCGACAATTGGATCGCCTCGGCTTCCTCTCGACCGCGCAAAGCGGCAGCAATCGTCAATCCGAAATCGATGCCAGCAGTCACGCCGCCCGCGGTGAAGAGATTGCCATCCCGCACCACGCGCCCCGGCGTGACAACAGCTCCGAAACTCTCGAGGAAATCAAACGCATTCCAATGGGTCGTGGCCTTCTTGCCCTTAAGCAAGCCGGCCGCTCCAAGGACGAGAGAACCGGTGCACACCGATGTTACGAAGTGCGCTCGGGTCGCCTGTTCCCGGACGAAGCTCAGGACGGCCTTGTCCTCGAGCAGTGCATTCACGCCGACACCGCCGGGCACGCAGATCACATCGAGCGGCGGGCATTCGGCAAACGCCGTCGTCGGCTGCAACACCAGCTTCGTTGCCGATACGATCGGTGACGTGTCCTTCCACACCAGATGCACCTCCGCATCATCCATCGAGGCGAATACCTCATAAGGTGCGGTCAGATCGAGTTGCTGGACGCCGGGAAAGGCAAGCAGGCCGAAGCGAATGGTCATGACATATCTCCGATGATTGACTTTTCCAAACCTATGCGACAACGATCTGGCATATTTGCCAAACCACCGTCATTTCTTGCCAATCATGCGCCGCATCGAAATTCTTGCGTTCGACAATGCCCAGCTGCTTGACATTACCGGTCCGCTGCAGGTTTTCACCAGCGCCAACGAGGCGGCGCATGAGCGCGATCGGCCGAAACCCTACGAGGCCATCGTGGTCGCGGAAAACCCGCAGACGCAAACGAGCTCGGGTCTCGTGCTCATGACCGCCCCACTCGGCAATATCGATACACCGCTCGACACCTTGATCATCGCCGGCGGCTGGGGCGTCAATGAAGCCTGCGAGAACCTCGACCTGATCGAATGGGTGCGCCGGCGAGCTGCGAATGCCCGACGGATAGCCTCGGTCTGCAGCGGCGCCTTTCTGCTTGCGGAAGCCGGTCTTCTGAACGGGCGGCGGGCAGCGACCCATTGGAATCGTTGCGAGGAATTCGCCAAGCGCTTTCCGCAAGTGAAGCTTGAGCCCGATCCGATCTTCGTTCAGGACGGGCAGATCTGGAGTTCCGCCGGCGTGACTGCCGGCATCGATCTCTCGCTTGCTTTGGTTGAAGCCGATCTCGGCCGCCCGCTGGCGCTTTCCGTGGCTCGCGAACTCGTCGTCTTCCTCAAGCGTCCCGGCGGCCAGGCGCAGTTCAGCGCAGCGCTGAGACTTCAGGAGGGCGGCGAACGCTTCGACCGTCTGCATGGCTGGATCATGGACAATCTGCGCGCCGATCTTTCCCTGCCGACGCTTGCCGAGCAGGCCAATATGAGCGCACGCAGCTTCTCGCGCCATTATTTGAAGGCGACCGGGCGGACGCCTGCACGCGCCGTGGAGGAAATCCGCATCGAGGCAGCCCGCCGCCTTCTGGAGGAAGGCCTCAGCGTGCATCAGGCACGCATGCGCTGCGGCTTCAGTTCGGAAGAAACCATGCGACGCAATTTCATGCGGAAATTCGGGACGACGCCGCAGGCATTTCGCGATCATTTTGCTTGAGGCCTGTCTGCGGTGGCAGGCATTTAACCGCATACCAAACGAAGTGGCCTTTCTGCATAAAAGTGGTCGCTGCGCTCTTTCCCAGAGGTTCGGAGTCGTCATAGGCTGACGCGACCGGATTCCACGTGAGGCTTAAGCAAAATGGCAATACACCGTTTCGCCCCTACCCTTTATTACAATGTCATCGGCTCTCTGCCGCCGGCCTTGCATGTTGCCGATGGCGATACGGTTGTTACCGAAACGCTCGATGCCGCCGGCTACGACAAGCATGATGTCCGCCAGATATCCGGCCCCAATCCGATGAACGGGCCGATCTTCGTCGAGGGTGCTGAGCCGGGAGATTCTCTCAAGGTTGAGATCGTCGCAATGGTGCCGACGCGCGATACGGGTTTCACCGGCAGCGTGGTCGCCGCCAACGTCGTCGATCCGCAGGATGTCCGGGCACTACCGGCACGCGAGAGGGTTATCTGGCAGATCGACCGCCAGAATCTCACGGCGCGATTGGCCGAACCGGTGACGGGTCTCGAAACCCTTACCCTGCCGCTGGCTCCGATGATCGGCTGCTTCGGAGTTGCGCCGTCTCTCGGTCAGGCCATATCGACCGCCACCAGCGGCGAATTCGGCGGCAACATGGATTATCGCCTGCTGGGGCCTGGCACGACCGTCTGGTTTCCGGTCTCTGCGCCTGGCGCTCTCTTTTTCCTGGGCGATTGCCATGCAGTGCAAGGAGACGGCGAGATCGTCGGCACTGGGATCGAGACCACTTTCGAGGTGACGGTGCGCCTCAGCGTCGAAAAGAAAAAGACGATCATCTGGCCGCGCGGCGAGACGGCGGAGGATATTTTCACCATCGGCAATGCCCGGCCGCTCGATCAAGCCCTGCAGCATGCCACCAGCGAGATGCTGCGCTGGCTCGGCTCCGATTACGGTCTCGACAAGACCGCAGCCAGCCACCTGCTCGGTCAGGTCGTGCGCTATGATGTCGGCAATGTCTTCGACCCTGCCTACACGATGGCCTGCCGCGTTTCGAAAAGCTGGCTGAAACGCCGATAAAATATCAGCCTGATATCAGCTGGCATCCTGGGAAAGATCGCGCCGCTGGCGTGACACATTGCTCTCCTGCCGCTCCCGCGCCATGCGGCTGACGGCGGCACGCAGCTGCGGATGGCGCGACATGAATAGATTGAAGTCTCGGCGATCCAGCACGAAGAGCTGACAGAAATCGACGGCAACGACATCGGCCGTACGGCGTGCCCCCGTCAGGAGCGCCATTTCACCGAAGAAGGCGCCGGCGCCGAGCCGGATCTCGTCATTCTCCAGCTGCACCTCGACCGCACCGGAAGCGATGAAGAACATGCTGTCACCGCGATCGCCGGTTCTGATCACCCGGTCGCCGGGCGACGCCGATCTCGGGCGGAAGAGCAGCAGAAGTTCCTCATGCTCGTTATCATCAAGTTCGGCAAACATCGGGAAAGTTTCGATGAGCTGCTCGATCTCGAGATGATGCTGGCGATCCCGCTCCTCGCGCTGCTTGTTGATAACGGCCAGCTGGCGGCGAAGAGCCTCCTGCTTGGCCATGCCATATTTGTTCGCCAGGAACGGCCAGCGCGCAAAGGCCCAGTTTTCCAGCTTTTCCGTGGCGTAGAAAGCCAGTGGATTAAGGGTGATCGACAGGATTGCACCGGCGAGAATGAGATCCTGCCCTTCCCGCGTCAGCAATCCAAGCGAGACGCCGAGCCCCGCGAGAATGAAGGAGAATTCACCGATCTGCGCAAGGCCGGCTGCAACCGCAAAGCCGATGCTGGCGGGATAGCGCAGCAGTAGCACGACACAGAAGGCGATCAATGCCTTGCCGAGCATGATCAGGGCAAGCACGCCGATAATCATCAGCGGTTCGCGGATCAGGACGGTCGGATCGAAAAGCATCCCGACGGACACGAAGAAGAGAACCGAAAAGGCATTCTGCAATGGCAGGGAGTCGGCCGCCGCCCTATGGCTGAGATGCGATTCACTCATCACAAGGCCGGCAAAGAAGGCGCCGAGCGCAAAGGACACACCGAAGATTTCGGCCGCGCCGAAGGCGATGCCGAGCGCGATCGCCAGAACCGACAGCGTGAACAGTTCACGCGAACCCGTGCGCGCAACCGAAGTCAGGAGCCATGGCACCACACGCGGGCCAATGAAGATCGCGACAGCCGCGAAGGCTGCGACCTTGAGCAGCGTCATGGCGATTGTCAGCCAGATCGAACCGGAAGCGGCATGGCCGCCGGCATCCGCATGACCGCCCAGAACACCGGCAAAGGCCGGCAAGAGCACGAGCGCAAGCACCATGGCCAGATCTTCGACGATCAGCCAGCCGACGGCGACGCGGCCATTCGTCGAACTCACGAGATTGCGCTCTTCCAGCGCTTTCAGGAGCACGACCGTACTGGCAACGGCAAGGCTAAGGCCGAAGACAACCCCGGCGCCGACGCTCCAGCCCCATAGTGAGGTCAACCCCACCCCGAGCAACGTCGCGATTGCAATCTGACCGATGGCGCCGGGAATGGCGACGCCGCGCACCGCCAACAAATCCGCAGCAGAAAAATGCAGACCGACGCCGAACATCAGCAGGATGACGCCGATCTCGGCCAACTGCGATGCCAGCGAAACATCGGCGACAAAACCCGGCGTGGACGAGCCTATGATGACGCCGGCCACCAGATAGCCGACCAGCGGCGGCAAATGCAGCCTGTCGGCCAGATAGCCGAAAATGGCCGCGAATACAAAGCCGGCGGCAATCAATGCGATCAATGCAACGTCGTGCGGCACGGCGATCCTTCCCGTTTCACGGCGTCAAAGCCTGTTTCCCTCTGTGAAAGGCTACCTAGCATCGCTTTTGCCAGGCCGTCTACGGGAGATATGAAACCTAAGGGAAAACATCGCCTTGCCGGTGCGTGAAGCCAGAAGAAGACTTGAGGCAAGGCGATGGGACAGCGAGCGACTATTGGTCGAGGACGATCTGCAATTTGACGTCGGTCGGACGGGCTTCGACGGCGCGATCGAAAGCCTTGATCGAGTCCTCGAAGTCGAATGTCTCGGAGATCAAGGGCTTGAGATCGACGCGGCCGGAAGCAATCAGCGCGATGGAGCGCTCGTACTGATGCGCATAGCGGAAGACCGTTTCGATGCGGATCTCCTTGGTCGACGCCGTGGAAACATCGAAGCCGACCGGATTGACCGGCAGGCCGACGGCCACGATGACGCCGCCGGGACGCGGCAGCGCCATGACCGTCTCCCAGGCCTTCGGCGAGCCCGAGCATTCGAAGACGACATCCGCACCCCAGCCATCGGTCAGGCGATCGACTTCCTCGACGAGGTTCTTCTCGCGAATATTGACCGGAATGACGCCTTGATACTGCGCGGCGATATCGAGTTTCGGCTGGGCGAGATCGGCAACGATCGCCCGGGCGCAGCCACCGGCAAGCGCTGCAACCGCAACCATGATGCCGATCGGGCCGGCACCAAGCACGACAGCGGTGTCACCGGGCGTGATGCGCGCCTTGGTGGCCGCCTGCATACCGACGGCGAAAGGCTCGACCATCGCCCCTTCCGCAAAGCTGACATTATCAGGCAGCTTGAAGGTGTAGTTGGCCGGATGCACGACGAATGGCGTCAGCACGCCATGAATCGGTGGCGTCGCCCAGAAGGTGACCGCAGGATCGACATTGTACATGCCGAGACGGCTCGCTTTGGAATTGGCATCGGGAATGCCGGGCTCCATGCAGACCCGGTCACCGACCTTCAGATGCGTCACACCTGCGCCGACTTCCACTACCGTTCCGGCCGCTTCGTGCCCGAGCACCATTGGTTCGTTGACGATAAAGGGGCCGATTTTTCCGTGCGTGTAATAGTGCACATCCGACCCGCAGACACCGACCGTATGGATCTTGATCTTCACCTGGCCCGGCCCGACCTCCTGGGGCAGATCGATATCGCGGATCGCCAGTTCATGCTGACGCTCCAAAACCAGGGCACGCATCTTGCTCATTGCCTTTTCCTCTTTTCCAAAGCAGCCGGCGTCCCGCTGACACAGGGACGAAATCCTTTTCCGTTATATCGTGTGAGCCGGCATCATAAAACGATCTTTAGGCTCTTGCAGATGAAGTTCGACGGCTCTCTTCAGCCATCGAAGTATGTTTCGCCCTCAAAATATTAGATAACGCTTATTATTTAGCTCGCTATTGCCGATATTGACTGGCGTTCCATTTCTTGTCTTTCTAATCACTAATGAGAAGGAGGGGCTCATTATGACAGTATATGATTGGACCGGTCAGCGCGCCCGCCGGAGGCGGATGATGCGCGCGGCAAGCGTCGCAATAATTCTGATCATCCTGATGGCGATTCCAGCGATATTGCTGCATTATAATCTCATCCAACTCTCGTACTAACCGCTTCGGAAAAAGACGTCACTACGCCGCTTTCGACACACCCTTCCTTGGCTTGCGCGAGACGTTTTCGCCTGCCTTGCGGTCAAGCGGCAAACAATCCAGCACGGCCAGAAGCGCGATGATGCCGAGCAGCACGAAGGCGAGACGGAACTCGATGGCGACGATGCTCCCCATTCCGAGCGGTGCGCTGATCGCCTGACCGATGCGAATGCCGATCGCGCCAACGGCGATGCCCATGCCCATCGTCAGCTGAAAGACGGTGCTGAACAGCGTGTTGGCACCCGTCATCTGCCCCGGTGGGATATCTGCAAAAGCGATCGTGTTGAGTGCGGTAAAATGCATCGACCGGCACATGCCGCCAATGAACAGTACCGGCACGATGAACCAGAGTGGCGTATCGGGCGAAAACAGCGCACAGGCAGCGATGAAGACGGCATTCAGAAGACCATTGACGATCAGCACCGGCTTGAAGCCGAAGCGGCGCAGAATGGGCGTCGTTGCCGGTTTCATCGCCAGATTGCCGGCAAAGACGGCGAGCGTCAGCATGCCGGCGTGAAAGGCGCTGAGCCCGAAGCCGACCTGGAACATCAGCGGCAGCAGGAAGGGCACCGCGCCGATGGCGGTGCGGAATAGCGATCCGCCTGAGATGGTGATGGCGAACGTCGGCAGCTTCAGCCCCGAGAGATCGATGAGCGGATGCTCCGTGCGCAGAAAATGAAAAACGGCGATGGCCAGCAGGACAAAGCCGACGATCACATAGATCCAGGCTTCCAGCCAGACGGGATTGGGGCGTCCGATCAGTTCCAGCCCATACATGAGGCCGGCAAGTCCGATGCCGCTGACGACGAAGCCGATCCAGTCGAAAGGCGGGCGCGCCGTGCTTTTCGTCTCCGGAATGAGCATGAGCGCGAAGATGAAGGCCAGAATGCCGAGCGGCAGGTTAAGGAAGAAGATCCAGCGCCAGCTAGCATGGTCGGTGATGAAACCGCCGAGCGGCGGCCCGAGGATCGGCGCCACCAGCGCCGGCCAGGTGATCGTCGCAATGGCCGAGATCAGCTTGTCCTTCGGCGTATTGTTCAAGACGACAAGCCGGCCCACCGGCACCATCATCGCCCCGCCGATGCCTTGCAGAATGCGCATGGCAACGAAGGAGCCGACCCCATTGGCAAAGCCGCAGAGAACGGAGGCGAGCGTGAAAATAACGACGGCGGTTGTGAAGACCAGACGCGCACCGAAGCGATCGCTGATCCAGCCGCTGATCGGAATGAAGACGCCGAGGGTCAGAAGATAGGCACTCATACCGATATTGAGGTCGACCGGGCGAGCACCGAAGGAAACGGCCATCTGCGGCAATGCGGTCGCGATGACCGTACCGTCGAGATTTTCCATGAAGAAGGCACCGGCCACGAGCAATGCAATCAACAGCGAGCGCGAGCCCGCTTCCTGCGCATCCTCCCTTTGCCCAGGCGTGGACATGTCATTCATGGATCAGCAACTCCGAATCCGCCTCGCATCCCGCCTGCATTTAACCGGTTCGGTAACGTTTACGATAGTCGAAATCGTCCCATCAATCGATTAAGCGATCACGTTTCGCTTAGCGGATGGTGCGCAATTTGATCACCGCTGCCGATCCCAATAGAGGCCCGGGGCGAAACGCATTAGCATGTTCAAATTGGTGAACAGATCGATCAACCCGGTGCCAGTAGGCATGCATACGCAAGACATGCTAGGGTTTTCACTGGAAAATGCCGCGGGAAGAACAATGGGATCGATACAACATCAATATGGAACAGCCCCAAACTGGCCGAGATACCAGCAAGAAGCCTCGCAAATCGACGTAGGCTGATGATTGTTCTCGCGAACGGCGCATCAATAAGGAACGAGAGTCCCGCATAATGAAACATGGCCAGGACGCAATAACCTCCAGGGCTACCCCGGAGTCGAAACTGATCGTAACACAGTCGCCCTTCGATGCCTTTGTGCGAAAATACGGCACGATCCCCCGGCGCGGCGTCTTCGGCTATTTCGTCCACGAGCTCGGCCGCCGTATCGTCGGCGGAGACTATCCAGTCGGCGCAACACTGCCAAACGAGCCCGATTTGGTCGAACAATTCGGCATCAGCCGCACGGTCATCCGCGAAGCGATGAAGTGCCTGGCCGGCAAGGGACTGGTCGAGATCAAGACCCGCGTCGGCACGCGCGTCAAGGAACGCTCCAACTGGCATCATCTCGATACGGATGTCATGGTCTGGTACTATGAGACCGGCCCGTCGGTCGAAATCATGCGATCGATCAAGGACCTGCGATTGGCACTCGAGCCGGAGGCGACGGCGCGCGCAGCACTGCGCCGCACCGAGAGCGATATTGCCGCGATCAGCTCCGCCTACGAGGAGATGGCGTCCACCATCGGCGACGTCAACAGCAATGCCGATGCCGATCTGCGCTTTCATACGGCGATCTTCGCCGCCACACACAACATGATCTATTCGCAGCTGATCGATCTGATCGCCGTCGGGATCTACGCCAATCGCACGCTTTCCGGCCATGAGGACATCGCCGAAGGGCAAAAGCGCGCCCTGCCCCTCCACAAGGCGATCCTCGACGCCATCGTCGCACAGGATACGGACGCCGCAATCAAGGCATCGCGAAACCTACTGGAAGCCTGGCTCGCGCGCGACTACGGCTTCTGACAGATCAAGCCCTGCCCGACCGCCCGGACCTCGCGCTAATGAGTCATGGCTTCCTGTGCATCCGCCTTGGGTACTGACGACCCACGGCCGGCGTCTCGGGTGACCGGGATCAGCCAGATGGTCACGCAGGTCGTCAGAGCGACGATGACGACCCCCCAGAAGCTCCAGTGCAGGGCCGCATCGAAGACGCTTCTGATCGCGGGATCGGTGACAAGATCGGAAAGGCCGCTGGGCTGATTGAGGATATCGTGCAGCCTGGTTGCGAGCTCGCCGCTGCCATAATGAGCGATGCCGACATTCATGATCGCGCCGAGCGCGGTTGCGCCAAGCGTATTGCCGAGGCTGCGCGAGAAGATGATCGAGGCAGTGGCGCTGCCGCGCATCGACCACTCCACGCTTTCCTGCACCAGCACGACGCTCGTCAGGCTGATGAGACCCATGCCGAAGCCCATCAGGAACGAGCCGATACCGGCGATGACCGGGCTGCTCTCCGGCGTTAGGAACAGCAGGAAAAGCGAGCCGAAGGGAAACATGAGACTGCCGGCGCGCAAGGTGTTGCGGATGCCGAAGGTGCGGAAGAACCGGCTCGCCAGCATCACGGCCAGCGGCCAGCCGACAATCAGCATCGTCAGCGTAAAGCCTGCCTCTAGCGGCGAACGACCAAGGACACCCTGAACATAGATCGGCAGAACGGTCGTCAGGCCGATCAACGCCATACCGGCAAGCAGCGTCGCAGCATTGCTGGTTGCAATCAGCCGCTGGCTCCAGAGAGCGATCGAAATGATCGGCTCCGGCGCTCGCCGCTCCTGCCACAGGAACAGGATGCCGGTAACGATAAAGACGATCGCCAGGGGACAGAGAACGGCGAAGCCCGCATCGGTTTCGGTCAGGATGACGAGAAGCGACACGATCGATATCGAAAACAGGATCGTGCCGAGATAATCGATCTTCGCCTCGCGCGGCGTAACCGACTCGTGCAGGAAGAGGATGAACCCGGCGATGGCGAGCACGCCAAGCGGCAGGTTGATCCAGAAAATCCAGGCCCAGGAGAGATTGTCGACGATGATGCCGCCGGCAAGCGGGCCGATGACGGCGGAGATCGCCCAGACGCTGGCGAGCGCGCCCTGCACCTTGGCGCGCTCCTCCAGCTTATAGAGATCGCCGACGACGGTCATGGTCACAGGCTGAATGGCACCCGCGCCGAGGCCCTGCAGCAGCCTGAAGACGATAAGGGACGCCATCGACCAGGCGAAACCGGCGAGCGTTGAGCCTATGAGAAAGATGATGATGCCACCGATCAGCATCGGCTTGCGGCCGAAAATATCGGAAAGCTTGCCATAGATGACGGTGGTGGTGGATTGCGCCAGCAGAAAGGCGGAAAAGACCCAGCTGTAATAGGTGAAGCCGCCGAGCTGGCCCACGATGCGCGGCATGGCGGTCGCGACGATGGTCGCTTCAATGGCGACCATGAAGGTCGCAAGCATGATCGAGACGATGACCAACGGGCGTCTCGAGCGACCGACCGTGCTGGACATGGCATTCCTTTCTGACTGCTGCACCCGGGATCGAAACATGCACATGCCGCCATAACGGCCATGGTCGAGCGCTAAGCTTATGGGATCAAAGTCTAGGGACGAGACGATTGCGGGCGAGCGCCGGCTGAATCGTTATGGTAAGCTTTGCATATTGATACGGGTCGATGTCAACCATTTAAACGCGAACATGTTTTGCGAGATCGCCCCAAGACGGCGCCTGGACAGCCGCCTTCACAAAGCAGGTCGAGCAATCGGTGCGTTCTTCCGATACATTGCAGCGCGGCATCATTAGGGCTGCAATGAAACCAAATATGATTGCTTTGTTTATTTTCTGAACTTATTCTCGGCAAAACAAGCAAAAATCCAGGCGGAACGTCGAATTGCTAACGTCCTCCCAGCAGCAGCTCTTACGGGTCATCAGCCAATCAGGCCCTTCCAGCCGCACAGTTCTGGCAGCCTCCATGGGGCTGAGCAAGGCTGCGATGAGCGGGATTGCGCGCGATCTGATTTCCCTCGGCGTCTTGCGGGAAACGGAAACGATCTACGGACAGGGCCGCCCCTCGATCCTGCTGGACCTGCATCCGGAAGGCGCCTTCTTCGGCGGCATCTCGCTTCTCGAAGACCCGGCGCCGCTGGTTCTCTGCGATTTCAACGGCAATATCGTCGCGCGTCAGACGATGCCACTGTCGCGCGATCCTGATGTCATCGCCGCGATGATCGCCGACACGCTGCCGAAATTGCTTTCCGAATGTAAAGATGCCGGACGAAAGCTTTCAGGCCTTGGTATCGCGCTCTCCGGTTTCGTCGATGAAAAGCAGGCGAGCTGCGTCAAATCCACGTTACTCGGCTGGCAGGATGTACCGCTTGCGGGTATCGTCAGGCAGAAAACCGGTATCGCCACCTTTATCGAAAACGACGCCAAGGCGGTCGCCGTCAGCGAAAAGCTGTTCGGCGGCGCCCGTGATGTGCAGAATTTCAGCGTCGTTTCCTTCGACGACGGCATCGGGTGCGCCCATTTCGTCGGCGGCAAACTCTACCGCGGCAATCATGGCGGCGCCGGCGAAATCGCTCATTGCACGATCGAGCTCAATGGTTCGCCCTGCCGCTGCGGCAAGCGCGGCTGTCTCGATACCGTGGCGTCGCTGAAGGCGATCAAGGAAATGGCAAAGGCGGAAGGTCTTGCCTGCCAATCCCTCGACGACTTGGAGACGGAGGCATCACTCGGCAATGCCACCGCAATCCGCATCTTGCACCGCGCCGGCAGCGCACTTGGGCTTGCGATTGCGCATCTCATCCAGTTCAACGATCCCGGCCTGATCCTGATTACCCATGTCGAAGGCCGGTTTGATCGTCTCTTCGGCACCGTCATGCGGCAGGCGGTCGAGGCGAACGTATTGCCGCGCTATGCCGGCCAGACGCCGATCCGCACGCAGCGTGTCGATGGCGATGTCTGGGCGCGGGGCGCTGCCAGCATTGCCGCCCATAATTTCCTGATTGGCCCCAATCCCTAACGAGGTTCTCATGCGCATTGCCGTTGGAGGCATTCATATCGAATGCAGCACCTACAACCCGGTCCTGAACGAAGAGAAAGATTTTCGCATCCTGTGCGGCGCGGCGCTGACTGCCTCGCCCTACTTCGCCTTCCTTAGAGATTATGACGGCGAATTCCTGCCGACCATCCACGCCAGAGCCATCGCCGGCGGCCCGGTCGCTCGCCATACATATGAAGCCTTCAAGGCGGAGTTTCTGGAAGGGCTGAAGGCCCTGCTGCCGCTGGATGGACTCTATCTCGCCATGCATGGCGCCATGTATGTCGAAGGCATGGAAGACGCCGAGGGTGACTGGATCAGCGCCGCTCGCGCCGTCGTGGGCGAGGATTGCATGGTCTCGGCAAGCTACGACCTGCACGGCAATGTCACCCAGCGCATCATCGATGCGCTCGACATGTACTCCACCTATCGCACCGCGCCGCATATTGATGTCGAGGAGACCATGCGCCGTGCCGTCAAGATGCTGACGGAGAGCCTGAAGACCGGCGTGAAGCCGATCCTGCTCTGGGCGCCGATCCCCGTAGTGCTGCCGGGCGAACGTACCAGTACGGTCGATGAGCCGGCCAAGAGCCTCTACGACATGTTGCCCGGCATCGACGCCATCGAGGGCGTCTGGGATGCCTCGCTCATGGTCGGCTATGTCTGGGCCGACGAGCCGCGCGCAACGGCTGCTGCCATCATGACCGGCACGGATCGCAGCATACTCGAACGCGAGGCGAAACGACTGGCGCAGGCCTATTGGGACGTTCGCAAGGATTTCGTTTTCGGCTCGGAGACCGGCTCGATCGAGGAATGCGTCGCGAAGGCAATCGCCAGCCCGACCGCGCCCGTGGTTCTGGCGGAATCCGGCGATAACCCGACGGGCGGCGGTGTCGGCGACCGCGCCGATGTACTGGCTGAATTAATTGCCAAGGGTGCAGAAGGCGTCATCTTCGCCGGCATCGCCGACAAGGCTGCCACGGAAGCATGCTATGCCGCTGGCATCGGCGCCACCCTCGATCTCTCCGTAGGCGCATCGCTCGACACTAAAGGCAGCAAGCCGGTCAAGGGTAACTTTACGATCAAGTACCTGCTGGACACTATGGAAGCCAGCGACAGACAGGCCGTCGTCTCCATCGGCGGCATCGATCTCGTCCTGTCGGCCAAGCGCCGCCCCTACCATAATATCGCCGATTTCACCCGCCTCGGCCTTGATCCGCACAAAGCGAAGATCATCGTCGTCAAATCCGGCTACCTCTCGCCGGAACTGGCGCCGATCGCCAATCCGAACCTGATGGCTCTCTCCCCCGGTGTCGTCGACCAGTTCGTCGAACGCCTGCCGCGCCTGCGCAAGGCCAAGCCGACCTATCCCTTCGACAAGGATTTCGACTTCACGCCTGAGATAGCCATTTCGGCACGCGCCGTCGGTCGCTGAAGCTCAAGTCCCAGAACCGCGAGGGCGGACATCGTTGATCCGTCATCTCAAGAAGGCGACTCGTTTTGCGGGTCGCCTTTCTGCATTGCGCACAAACATTGTGCATTGCCGAAATTGCACAAAAAAGCGCTTGACGAGACGATCGAGTTCAACTTCTATTGGACCAATTCCAAATTGGTTCACCTTTCAATATGGCAATCAACAGCCTTCCGGAAAATTCGGTTCATGCCCTGGAAAGGCTCCGCGGGCTCTTGAATTCGGCCGATCTCCCGACGGATGGAAAGCTGCCGACGGAGCGGGCTCTATCGGAGAACCTCGGCGTCAGCCGGCGAGCGATCAGGCGAGCGCTCGAGGTGCTGGAAGCCGAAGGCCGCGTCTGGCGGCGCCAAGGCTCGGGAACCTATGTCGGACAGCGACCGGACGATTGGAGCCAGCATGTCAGCACGCTTGTGGCGGGCACGGATCTCATGGAAGTCATGGAAGTTCGCCTGCGTATCGAGCCGCAACTCGCCCAGCTTGCCGCCATGCGCGCCAAGCCCGACGACATCGACCGCATGTACGAACTGGCAAAGAAGATCACCGCCAGCGACGATGCCGACAGCCGCGAACTCTGGGATGGCGCATTGCATCGGCTGATCGCGCAAAGCGCCGGCAACCGGTTCTTTTTGACCATCTTCGACGTCATCAACCATGTCCGCCAGGACGAAGCTTGGCAAACCATTCGCGAATTGGCCCGCAGCATCAACAAGACCCGCCCGGTCTCCTACGCCCAGCATAGGACGATTATCGACGCGATTGCCGCGCGCAATCCGATGAAGGCGGCAGAAGCTATGCGCGAACACCTTCTAATGCTGCAGGAAAGCCTGATCCGCATCACCTCGCTGGATGCGCGGCAAGCTGAGGAGCCACTGACCGAGGAGGTGGGCTGACCCAAAAGCCTACCTGCCCGCCATGACCGGAGAGGAAACCGGTCGAGACTACAAAGAACGAAAACGATAAACAGGAGAACAGAATGAAGATCGCCAAATTCATGGCATCGCTTGCCGCCGGCGCTCTGATCGCGCTGCCGGCATTCGCCGTCGAACTCAAGATCGGTCTGCAGGACGATGCCGATGCGCTGGACCCTGCCCAATCCCGCACCTTCGTCGGCCGCATCGTCTATACCGCGCTCTGCGACAAGCTCGTCGACGTAACACCGGACCTAAAGTTCGTGCCGCAGCTCGCCACATCCTGGAAATGGTCCGCCGATGGCAAGCAGCTCGTCATGGAGCTGCGTCAGGGCGTGAAATTCCAGGATGGAACGCCGTTCAATGCGCAGGCTGTTGTCGACAATATCCAGCGCTATCAGACCATGCCGGAATCACGCCGCAAGAGCGAGCTTTCCTCTGTCGCCAAGGTCGAAGCATCCGGCGAATACGAAGCTACCTTCACCCTGAAGGCGCCCGACGTCACGCTGCTTGCCCAGCTTTCCGATCGCTCCGGCATGATGGTTTCGCCAACGGCGGCAAAGGCGGCCGGTGCCAAATTCGGCGATCATCCCGTCTGCTCCGGCCCTTTCAAATTCGTCGAGCGCGTGCAGCAGGACCGCATCGTGCTCGAAAAATTCCAGGATTACTGGAACAAGGACAAGATCTTCATCGATAAGGTGACCTATCTGCCGATCCCCGACACAACGGTGCGCCTTGCAAACCTGCGCTCCGGCGACCTCGACATGATCGAGCGCGTGGCTGCCTCCGATGCCGGCACGGTCAAGGGCGATCCCAATCTCGTCTATGCCGATGCTGTCGGCACCGGCTGGCTCGGCGTCTACGCCAATGTCGGCA
Organism: Martinezella sp. CNPSo 3890; assembly: GCF_057784455.1. NCBI lineage: Bacteria > Pseudomonadati > Pseudomonadota > Alphaproteobacteria > Hyphomicrobiales > Rhizobiaceae > Martinezella > Martinezella sp. CNPSo 3890. Next base: position 55,311 of record NZ_JBXSOR010000004.1, read on the forward strand.
ATGGCGCTCGCGCCGACAATCCGATGGGCAAGGACAAGCGCCTGCGCCAGGCCTTCTCGCTGGCAATCGACCGCGAAGCCGCCATGCAGATCGTCTTCGATGGCACCGGACTTGCCGGCAACCAGCCTTTTGCACCGAATAGCCCCTGGTTCGACAAGGATATTCCGGTGCCCGTTCGCGATGTCGACAAGGCTAAGGCGCTGGTCAAGGAAGCCGGTTTCGACCGCATCCCGGTCGAGCTCGCCGTCGCCAACAATCCGGTTTCGATGCAGATGATGCAGATCATCCAGTCGATGGTTGCCGAAGCCGGTTTCGACGTGACGCTGAAGACGACCGAATTCGCGACCCTCCTCGACGCGCAGTCGAGCGGCAACTACCAGCTCAGCCGATCCGACTGGTCCGGCCGCTCCGATCCGGACGGCAATATCCAGCAGTTCGTGACGACAGGCGCCGGCCTCAACGATTCCAAATACAGCAATCCGGAGGTCGACAAGCTGCTGCTTGAGGCGCGCCAGTCGCAGGACAACGCCGTACGCAAGCAGAAATACGATGCGGCCGAGGCGATCCTCAGCCAGGACCTGCCGATCATCTTTCTCGGGCATCAGGCCTGGATCTGGGCCTACAATAAGAAGGTGTCCGGCTTTGTGCCCTCCCCGGACGGTATGATCCGCCTCGTAGGCGTGAAGAAAAGCGGCTGAGCTATGAGCGCCATGCGGGCTTCTTTCCGGATGGCGCTTTCACATTCGACATCGCGGCAAGGATCTGCCCATGTATAGCTATATCGGAAAGAGGCTGCTCGTCGCGATACCGACGCTGCTGATCATTTCGATCTTCGTCTTCTCGCTGCAGAAGCTTCTGCCCGGCGATCCGGTACTTGCCATGGCAGGCGAGGAGCGCGATCCCCAGGTGCTGGAGCTGTTGCGCGAGAAATATCGCCTGAACGACCCTGTGATCTACCAATATGGCTACTGGCTGCAGGGCGTCGCCAAGGGCGATCTCGGCGTTTCGCTGCGCACCAACCAACCGGTGCTGACGCTTGTTGCCGAAAAGCTGCCGGTCACCATTCAGCTTGCCGTCATGTCGATGATCTTCGCCTTCGCCATCGGCATTCCCATGGGCATATTGGCGGCGGTGAAGAAGAATAGCTTCATCGATTTTCTCGCCAACATCATCGCCTTGTGCGGCCTGTCCGTGCCGAATTTCTGGCTCGGCATCATGCTGATCCTGCTGGTCTCGGTGAAGCTGCATTGGCTGCCGGCCTCGGGATACCAACCCTTCTTCGAAGATCCATGGCGCTCCATCCAGACGATGCTGATGCCATCCTTCGTGCTCGGCAATGCGCTTGCTGCCACCTTGATGCGCCACACGCGCTCGTCGATGCTGAGCGTGCTCAGCGCCGACTATATCCGCACTGCCCGCGCCAAGGGCCTGCCGGAGATGGCCGTCGTGCTGCAGCACAGCTTCCGCAACGCCATCCTGCCCGTTGTCACCGTCAGCGCCCTGCTGTTCGGAGAGCTCCTGGCCGGTGCCGTTCTGACCGAGCAGATATTCACCATCCCCGGCTTCGGCAAGCTGATCGTCGATGCGGTCTTCAACCGGGATTACGCCGTCGTCCAGGGCGTGGTGCTCTGCACGGCCATCGGCTTCATCGCCATGAACCTTATTGCCGATATTCTCTACGTCCTCCTCAATCCGCGCATGAGGGCAGCCCTATGAGCACCATCGTTCAGACGGCCGCTGCAGCCCCTCCCGCCAAGCGCGCTCCCAATCGGGCCTGGCGGAAGCTGAGGGCCAACAAGGGGGCCTTGGTCGGACTTGCCATCATCCTTTTCTTTACCGCACTTGCTGCGCTTGCACCGCTCCTGCCGATTCCGGACCCGGTCGCAACCAGCTGGTCTGCGATCCGCAAGGCGCCATCCGCCGCACACTGGCTCGGCAGCGACGATCTCGGCCGCGACATTCTCTCCCGCATGATCTGGGGCGCACGGGCATCGCTGATGGCCGGCGTCTTCTCGGTTGCCATCGCGGTCGCGATCGGCGTGCCCTTCGGTCTCATCTCCGGCTACTATGGCGGCTGGATCGACCAGATCATCTCGCGCATCACCGAGGCCTTCCTGGCGATGCCATTCCTTATCACCGCTATTGCGCTTGCCGCCTTCCTCGGCCCGAGCCTCACCAACGCGATGATCGCGATCGGATTGTCCGCAACGCCGGTCTTCGTGCGGCTGACGCGCGGCCAGGTGCTGGCGGTCAAGACGGAGGATTATGTCGAGGGCGCCCGCTCGATCGGTCTCACCCATTTCAGCATCATCTCCCGCTATATCCTGCCCAACGTCTTTGCTCCGATCCTCGTGCAGGCAACACTCACCATCGCGACCGCCATCATCGCCGAGGCGAGCCTCTCCTTCCTCGGGCTCGGCCAGCAGCCGCCTGCCCCTAGCTGGGGCTCGATGCTCAATGTCGCCAAGAACTATCTCGAACAGGCGCCCTGGATGGCCATGTGGCCGGGTGCCGCTATTTTTCTCGTCGTGATCGGCTTCAATCTCCTCGGCGACGGCCTGCGCGATGCGCTCGACCCGCGCGAAGCATGAATAAACTCAAAAGGATGCCCCCAATGACCGCATTCACCACCCGCCCTGAAATCCTCGGCACCTTCGGCGTCGTCACGTCGACGCACTGGATCGCATCCGCCGTCGGCATGAGCATTCTCGAAAAGGGCGGCAACGCCTTCGACGCGGCCGTTGCGACAGGCTTCGTGCTGCAGATCGTCGAGCCGCATCTCTGCGGGCCGGGCGGCGACATGCCAGCCATCCTCTATTCCAAGAAGAAGGATAAGGTCGAGGTCATCTGTGCCCAAGGCCCGGCACCGGCCGGCGCGACGATCGAGCATTACAGGCGCGAGGGGCTGAAACTGATCCCCGGCGATGGCCTGCTCGCCACCGTCATCCCCGGTGCCTTCGATGGCTGGATGCTGATGCTACGCGATTACGGCAGGCTGACCGTCCGCGACGTACTGGAACCGGCGATCCATTATGCGGAGAAAGGCCATCCAGTCCTGCCGCGCGTCTCCGCCACCATCGCAGGTCTTGCCGATTTCTACCGCAAGGAATGGCCGACCTCCTACGAGACCTGGCTGCCGGGGGGAGCTGCGCCCGAACCCTGGTCCAATTTCAGGAACCCGGTTCTTGCCGACACCTGGAAGCGTGTTGTCGCGGAAGCGGAAAGCAAGAGCGATCGCGAAGCGCAGATCGAAGCCGCTCGCGATGCCTATTACCGCGGCTTCGTCGCAGAAGCCATCGACAGCTATGTCAGCAAGACGGAGGTCATGGATGCAAGCGGCGGGCGCCACAAGGGCGTGCTGACCGCCGACGACATGGCCAACTGGCAGGCGACGGTCGAGGCGCCGCTGACCTATGATTATCACGGCTGGACGGTCGCCAAGATCGGCCCCTGGGGTCAAGGCCCCGTCTTCCTCCAGACACTGTCGCTGCTCAAGGGTTTCGATCTGGCCGGCATGGATCCCGCCGGCGCCGATTTCGTCCACACCGTGACCGAGGCCATGAAACTCGCCTTTGCCGATCGCGAGGTCTATTACGGCGACCCCAATTTCACGCGCGTACCGCTCGAAACCCTGCTGTCGGACGCCTATGCCGGCGAGCGCCGCCGGCTGGTTTCGTCAGAGGCGTCGCTTGCCCTGCGCCCCGGCAAGCTGCCCGGCTTTGAAAGCCAGTACGATCTTACCATGGCGATGCTCGACGCACCGGAAGCCAAGAGCGGCGCGGTCTATGAGCCCACCATGTCGCATCTTACCGAGAAGCGCGGCGACACCGTGCATATCGATGTCATCGACCGCGAAGGCAACATGGTCTCGGTCACGCCATCCGGCGGCTGGCTGCAATCCTCGCCGATCATTCCAGGCCTCGGCTTCTGCCTCAATTCTCGCGCCCAGATGTTCTGGCTGCAGCCGGGTCTGCCCTCCTCGCTGGCACCGGGCAAGCGGCCGCGTACGACGCTGACCCCGACAATGGCACTGCATGAAGGACGCCCGACGCTGGCCTTCGGCACGCCCGGCGGCGATCAGCAGGAGCAGTGGCAGCTGTCCTTCTTCCTGCGCTATGTCCATCATGGGCTGAACCTGCAGGAAGCGATCGACAAGCCGCTGTTCCACAGCACGCATTTCCCGAGCTCCTTCTATCCGCGCACCCGCGAACCGGGCGGCCTGACGGCGGAGGCGAATTTCGGCGCTGAGGTGCTCGATACGCTCCGCAAGAGAGGCCACCAGCTGACCGTCGCACCGGAGTGGACCGTGGGTCGGCTGACCGCCGCACGGCGCGACGCCGATGGCCTCTTGCGCGCAGCGGCAACACCTCGTTTGATGCAAGCCTATGCCGTTGGGAGATAGAGCCGATGACCTGGTCGATCGTTGCCCGAGAACCCGAAACCGGACATCTCGCCATCGCCGTCGCCACGCGCTTCTTTGCCGTCGGCAGCATCGTGCCGCATATTCGCGGCGGCATCGGCGCGGTTGCGACGCAGGCTTTTGCCAGCCCGCTTTACGGCATCGACGGACTTGCGATGCTGGCATCCGGTCATGCGCCCCGTGAAATTCTGGAAACGCTGAGCGCCCGCGACGAAGGCCGCGAGCAGCGGCAGTTTCACCTGATCGACAACAAGGGCAACAATGCCGCCTTTACCGGCGCCAAGTGTATCGATTGGGCGGGGCATCTGGTCGACGACAATGTATCGGTGGCTGGCAACATGCTGGCTGGACCGCAGGTGATTGCTGAAACGCTTGCGACCTTCAAGAAAACCGCAGGCAAACCACTTGCGGAGCGGCTGCTCCAAGCCATGCGGGCGGGCGAAGATGCAGGCGGGGATAAGCGTGGCAAGCAATCAGCAGCACTCGTCATCCACCGCGACCAGGATTACGCTTGGCTGAACATCCGAGTCGACGACAGCGCCGATCCGCTGACCGAACTCGAGCGGCTCTACGCAGTTGCGCAGGAACGCTATTTGCATGTCGCAGAAACCATGCCGACGCGGCAGAACCCCAGCGGGATGACCGACCGCCGCGAGATCGACGAAAAGATTGCCGCGCTTGAGGCCAAGAGGATTGCCGAAGGTCGCCCTTCAGCCTCCCGTGCCACGATAGCAGCTCCATCGTGAGTAAACGCAGTTGAAGCCTGACCAATGGTAAAATCATAAAAGGGAACTTCATGCCGATCGTTGCAGCGCCGATGACCAATGCAGACACCCAGCCTGTTCTTTCCATCTCCAATCTCACCACGTCGTTTCTCGTCGATGGCGAGTGGCGCAAGGTCGTGAAGGACATTTCCTTCGATGTAATGCCGGGAGAGACGGTCGCCATCGTCGGCGAAAGCGGTTCCGGCAAGAGCGTGACGTCCCTTTCGATCATGCGGCTGCTCGCCAGGGCCAGCAGCCGCATCGAGGGCGAAGTCAAGCTCAACGGCCGCGATCTCCTGGCATTGCCGGAGGCCGAGATGCGAAAGGTGCGCGGCAAGGACGTCGCGATGATCTTCCAGGAGCCGATGACTTCACTCAATCCGATCTTCACCATCGGCCGGCAGATTTCCGAGGCGCTGACCTGCCATGGCAATATTTCCAAGGCGGAGGCAAAAGCCGAAACGATCCGCCTTCTGGAAAAAGTGCGCATCCCCAACGCGTCCTCGCGCTTCGACGAATATCCGCATCAGTTTTCAGGCGGCATGCGCCAGCGCGTGATGATCGCGATGGCGCTTGCCAGTCGCCCGAAACTCCTGATCGCCGATGAGCCGACGACCGCGCTCGACGTGACAATCCAGGGCCAGATCCTCGATCTCATCAAGGTGCTGCAGGAAGAGGAAGGCATGTCCGTCCTCTTCATCACCCACGACATGGGCGTCGTCGCCGAAATCTCCGACCGCACCATCGTCATGTATCGCGGCGAAGCGGTGGAGACCGGCAAGACCGACGATATCTTTCATCGCGGCCAGCATCCTTATACCCGCGCCCTGCTGTCAGCCGTGCCGCGCCTCGGTTCCATGAAAGATCAGCCGCAGCCGCTGCGCTTCCCGGTCGTCGACGCGAGCACCGGCGAGCGCAGCGAACCGAAGGCGCTCGCCGATACCGTCGATCACGGCAAGACACCAGTGCTCGAGGTGAAGAACCTCGTCACACGCTTCGATCTTCGTGGCGGCCTGCTGGCCCGCCCAACGGGCGCGATCCATGCGGTCGAGAATGTCTCCTTCGATCTTGCACAAGGGGAAACGCTGTCGCTGGTCGGCGAATCCGGCTGCGGTAAGTCGACGACGGGGCGCTCCATCATGCGCCTCATCAATCCCAAATCCGGCGAGGTTCGCCTCGACGGCTATGACGTGATGAAGCTCAATACGCTCGATCTGCGCCGGATGCGCCGCAGCATCCAGATGATCTTCCAGGACCCTTTCGCGAGTCTCAATCCGCGTATGACGATCGGCGCTGCGGTTGCCGAACCCTTCATCGAGCATCGCTTGGGCACGCGCGCCGAAGCCCGGGAAAGGGCCGCCGATCTTCTGGAGCAGGTCGGCCTGAAAGCCGATATGATGAGCCGTTATCCGCACGAATTCTCGGGCGGCCAGCGGCAGCGCATCTGCATCGCCCGCGCGCTCGCCCTCGACCCGAAGGTGATCGTCGCCGACGAAAGCGTCTCGGCGCTCGACGTGTCGATCAAGGCGCAGGTTTGCAATCTGCTAATGGATCTGCAGCAGAGCCTCAATCTCTCCTATCTCTTCATCTCGCACGACATGGCCGTGGTCGAGCGCGTCAGCCATCGCGTCGCGGTCATGTATCTCGGCGAGATCGTCGAGATCGGCCCGCGCGCGTCGGTTTTCGAGAATCCACAGCATCCCTACACGAGGAAGCTGATGGCGGCCGTCCCGGTACCGGATCCATCCCGGCGCGGCATCCGGCGCAACCTCGCCGTCGACGAATTGAAGAGCCCGGTGCGCCCCGTCGGCTATCAGCCACCCGCGCGACACTACCGCGAAGTCTCGCAGGGCCATCTGGTTCGAATGGAAGAGGCTGCCTGAGGCGCATTCTGACCTTGACGCCACCGAATTCCGGGCAAATATCGGCATCCTGTTTTCCGTCTCATCTGGAGTGAATGATATGACCGATAGCGTGCTCGATATTCCGGTAAAGAGGATCGACGGCAGCGATACGACGCTTGCCGACTATCGCGGCAAGGTCATCATGGTCGTCAATGTCGCGTCCAAATGCGGCCTGACGGTACAGTACGAAGGATTGGAAAAGCTCTATGAAGAAAAGCGCGGCGAAGGTCTGGTCATCGCCGGCTTCCCGGCCAATGATTTCAAGGGCCAGGAGCCAGGCACCGACAAAGAGATTCTGGACTTCTGCACGCTGACCTACGACGTGCAGTTCCCGATGTTCTCCAAGATCGCAGTGACTGGCGACGAGCGTCATCCGCTGTACGACAGCCTGATCGCATCCGGCGTCGAGACCATCGGCGACGGTCCGATGCGTGCCCGCCTCGCCGATCGCGGCCTGCACACCGGCGACAATGGCGGCATCGTCTGGAACTTCGAGAAATTCCTGATTGGCCGCGACGGCAAGGTTGCCGCGCGCTTTGCGCCCGACGTAACCGCCGACGATCCGCGCCTGCTCTCAGTTCTGGAAAAGGAGCTGGCGCGCGCCAACTGAGGCGTGAGCTCTCTTTTGGACCTCCAAAAATAACACATCACATCAATAGGTTGCGCTACTTTTCAGGGCGAGGGCCTGGCGTGTTCAGCCGGATGGCGTAATTGCCTGCCCTCCAGCCTGGGAGTATCTTTCCCTATCCGAATACATCGTGACGGAACGCTGCATCAATTCTGATGGGAGGATGTCATGCGCGAACCTGATATGCAGAAACTCGATACCCTTGTCGGGCGCTTGGTCGGCGATCTCGGCGCGGCGGTCTCAGGCGTGTTGGTAACGCTCGGAGACCATTTGGGCCTGTTCAAGGCCATGGCTGACGGAACGCCAAGGACTTCGGCCGATTTGGCCGACAAAGTCGGTGTGAAAGAACGCTATGTGCGCGAATGGCTGTCAGCTCAGGCAGCCGCCGACTATGTCAGTTATGACGATAAGACCGAGCGCTTCTACCTGACGCCGGAACAGGCAATGGTATTTGCGGAGGAAGACAGCCCTGCCTTTTTCGCCGGCGCTTTCGATGTCGTTCAATCCATGTGGATCGACGAGCCGAAGGTCGTCAACGCCTTCAAGACCGGCAGCGGCCTTGGTTGGCATGAGCACAGCACCTGCCTGTTTCGCGGCACGGAACGCTTCTTCCGGACAGGCTACAACAGCCATCTCGTTTCGGAATGGATACCGGCGCTCGACGGCATGCAGGAAAAGCTCGAGGCCGGCGCGATCGTCGCCGATGTCGGCTGCGGCCACGGCGCCTCGACCATCCTGATGGCAGAAGCCTATCCGAACTCGACTTTCTTCGGCTTCGACTACCATCTTCCGTCCATCGAACGAGCGAAAGCTGCGGCGCAGGAGGCGGGCGTTGCGGGCCGGATCACGTTCGAACAGGCGACCGCCAAGGACTTCCCGGCTGCCGACTACGACCTTGTGGCGATGTTCGATTGTCTGCACGACATGGGCGATCCCGTCGGTGCCGGCAAACATATTAAGGAAACCCTCGCCGATGACGGCACCTGGATGATCGTCGAGCCCTTCGCCCATGACTGCCTGAAGGACAATCTCAACCCCGTTGGCCGCGTCTACTACGGGGCTTCAACGATGATCTGTACGCCAGCCTCGCTGTCGCAGGAGGTCGGGCTGGGTCTGGGCGCACAGGCTGGCGAGCTGAAACTGCGCAAGGTTGCCATGGATGCGGGCTATTCGCATTTCCGCAAGGCGACTGAAACGCCGTTCAACATGATCTTCGAAGTCAGGGCATGAAGATTGTGCCGCACGCTTCGTCCAACGCGCGGCACCGCATCTTATAGACGCTGCCCGTCTTCCCCGAACAGCGACGCGAGCGCCGGCTGAAAATAAACCGGCTGCTCGGTGTCGAGTGCGACATCCTCATCGGCATCGATACGCACCGACAGCGTCTCGCTGCCAACCTGACCCCAGATCAGATTGTCCGAGCCCATGGGCTCGACGATGGTGAAGGTCGCCGGCAGGCTGGCAGCCCGTCCGCTAGCGGGCTGGAACTGCATTTGCTCGGGTCGAACGCCAAGTGTCGCCTTGCGGCCCTCGCCCGGCGTGCCGGAAAACTCGTAGCCGTTGAGGTCGATCGCGCGGCCATCCGGCAACATGAACGCCGGCACGCCGCCATTGCTCGCCACCTGCCCCGACAGGAAGTTCATCGATGGCGAGCCGACGAAGCCTGCCACGAAGCGATTGACCGGACGGCGATAGATCTCCTTCGGCGTGGCGAATTGCTGGATGACGCCGCCGCTCATGACGGCGATGCGATCGGCGAGCGTCAGCGCCTCAATCTGGTCATGCGTCACGTAGATCATGGTGGAACCGAGGCCGCTATGCAGGCGCTTCAGTTCGACACGCAGCTCGGTTCTGAGCTTGGCGTCAAGGTTGGAGAGCGGCTCGTCGAACAGGAAGACGTCGACGTCACGCACCAGCGCACGGCCGATGGCGACACGCTGGCGCTGGCCGCCGGAAAGCTCCCCCGGTCGCCGTTTGCGCAAGGGGTCGATCTGCAGGATCTGCACGGCGCGGTCGACACGCTGGGCAATCTCCTCCTTCGCCATGCCGGCAATGTGCAGCCCGAAGGAGAGATTTCCTTCGACGGTCATCGTCGGGTAAAGCGCATAGGACTGGAACACCATGCCGATGCCGCGGTCCTTCGGTTCCTCCCAGGTGACGTTCCTGTCGCCGATCCAGATCTGGCCGTCGGTGATATCGGTCAGCCCGGCAATGGCGTTGAGCAAGGTCGACTTGCCGCAGCCGGAGGGACCGAGGAGTACGATGAACTCGCCGGATTGTATCTCAAGATTGAGCGATTTCAGGACGCTGACGCTGCCGAAATCGATTGCAAGTTCGCGAATGGAAACATTGGCCATGAACTATCCCTTGACTGCGCCGGCGGTGATACCGCGCACGAACCAGCGGCCCGAGCCGAAATAGACGATCAACGGAACCAGGGCGGTGAGGATGGTCGCCGCCATGTTGACGTTGTAGAGCTTCTCACCCTGGGTGGAGTTGACGATGTTGTTGAGCTGCACGGTCATGGGGAAGTTTTCTCGGCCGGCGAAGACGACGCCAAAGAGGAAATCGTTCCAGATGCCGGTCACCTGCAGGATCGCCGCGACCACCAGGATCGGGATCGACATCGGGATCATCAGCCGGAAGAAGATCTGCCACAGCCCCGCGCCGTCGATGCGAGCTGCCTTGAAGAGCTCCATCGGCAGGCTCGAATAATAGTTGCGGAAAAGCAGCGTCAGCACCGGCAGACCGAAGACTGTGTGGGTGATGATGATGCAGGGCAGCGTCGAATAGATGCCCACGTCGCGATAGATCAGAACCAGCGGATAGATGAACACCTGGTACGGTATGAAGGCGCCGAGCAGCAGGATGGCAAAGAGCACGTTTGCCCCTTTGACCCGCCAGAAGGATAGCGCATAGCCGGTCAGCGACGAGATCAGGATCGACAAAATCATGCTCGGGATCAGGATCTTCACCGAATTCCAGAAGCCGACGCTGATGCCGCCGCATTCCAGTCCGGTGCAGGCCGTGCTCCACGCCTGTATCCAGGCATCCGCAGTCCACATTTGCGGAAAGGCGAAGATATTGCCCTGACGGATCTCCGGCATGGATTTGAACGAGGTGACAAGCATCACATAGAGCGGCAGCAGGAAGAACAGGGCCGCGATGACGAGAAAGAGATAAAGGCCGATGCGTCCTGGGGTCAGATGCTGCGGCTTGCGGCCGGTCGGACCCTGCATGGCACCAGTGACGGAAGATGGCGTCGTCATCAGTTCCCCCTCGGCTTTTCACGGAAATATTCATAATAGAGCCAGGGCGTCACCAGGATGACCACCGTGATGAACATCACGGTCGATGCTCCGGTTGCAAGGCCGATATTGCCGCGCCCGAAGAGGTAATCCATGATGAATTTCCCGGGCACTTCGGTCGCGATACCCGGACCGCCGCCGGTCGTCGCCAGAACCAGTTCGTAAACCCTCACAACCGCAATCGCCAGAAGAACGCTGGCGGTGATGATGGTCGGTCTCAGAATCGGGATGACGATATGCAGGTAAACGCGCCAGCTCGGTATGCCGTCGATGCGCGTCGCCTTCCACAATTCCCGGTCGACGCCGCGCAGGCCCGCGAGCATGATCGCCATGACGAGGCCGGAAGATTGCCAGACACCGGCAAGCACGATGACGTAGAGCGCGAGATCGCTCTGGACGATCCAGTCGAAGCGGAACCAGGTGAAGCCGACACTGTCGGCAACCTTTTGCAGGCCGAGCGTCGGATTCATGATCCACTGCCAGACCAGCCCGGTGACGATGAAGGACATGGCAAAGGGATAGAGGAAGATCGTTCGGAAGGTATTTTCGAAACGGACCTTCTGATCGAGCGCGACGGCGAGAAGAAAGCCGAGGATCAGACAGCCGGCAATGAAGAGAATGCCGAAGACGACGACGTTCTGCAGCGACAGCAGCCAGCGCGCCGTCGAAAACAACCGCTCATACTGCTTCGTGCCGACGAAAGTGTTGACCGGCAGCACCTTGCTGTCCGTGAACGATATCCAGATGTTCCAGACGACGGTGACGACATAGGCCAGAAGCACGATGGCGAAGGCTGGAAACAGGGCCACGTAGGGCGAAAAATGTATCCTCCTGCGGCTGACGCTCGCAGGTGCGACAGCCGCTTTTGCAGCAGTGGCGCTCGTATTGGGGCTGCTCATGGACGCGCTCCTCCTCAGCATTCATGGAAACCGGCGGCAGGCTCACCTGCCGCCGCATGGATGTCGATCGAAGCTTACTTGGCCTGTTCAATGACCTGCGCAAACTGCGTGGCGAACTGGTCCGCCGTCATGCTGGGCGTCGTCCAGTATTGAGCAATGAGATCGCCTTCGGTCTGGACAATATCCTGAGGGGTCAGCACGTCGGGCGCCAGGATCTGGCGGCTCGGATCCTTGAGTGCGTTCAGGCCCTTCTGGGCGCAAGCGTCGAGCTTCGACGTATCGACGTCGAGGCGCACGGGCACCGAACCCTTCTTGGAGTTGAAGGCAAGCTGGCCTTCCTTCGACATGATGACGGTAGCGAGCAGGGTCTGGGCGTCGGTCGCCGTCTTATCCTTGAGAACGGGGAAGACAAAGATGTCGCCGCCCATCATGAAGTTTGATTCGCCAGGTCCGAGGATGCAACCGAAATCCTTGTCGGCGACGAGGCCGGCATGGATGAATTCACCCTTGGCCCAGTCTCCCATGAACTGGATGCCGGCCTTGCCGTCGATCAGCATGCCGGTCGCGACGTTCCAGTCGCGGTTCGGGCTGCCAGGGTCCTGATAGTTGCGAAGCTTGGCGAAGACTTCCGCCACATGCTTGAACTTGTCGGACTTGACGGCATCCGTGTCGAGATCCTTCCAGACCTTGGCATAGAGATCCTTCCCGCCCTCGCCGAGCAGGATGGCGTTGAACATCGACTGCAGCTGCCAGGGCTGACCGCCGACGGCAACCGGGATCAGGCCGGCAGCCTTGATCTTGTCGAGCGCGGCAAACATTTCATCCCAGGTCTTCGGCTCTTCCGTCACGCCGGCCTTGGTGAAGACGGCCTTGGAATAGAAGACCCAGTTCTGACCGTGGTCGTTGATGGGAGCGCCATAGATATGATCCTGGAACTGGATGGCCTGATAGAAAGATGGTGTCAGAACCGATTTCCAATCCTGCTCCTTGGCGAGATCGTCGAGCGGCCGCAGCAGGCCTTGCTGGGCCAGTTCGTTCATCTGCGTGCCGGTGTTGAACTGCATGGCCGTCGGCGGATTGCCGCCGATGATGCGGTTGATGCCGATCGGACGAGCAGTCGAGCCGGAGCCGGCAATTGCGGTATCCACCCATTCGCCGCCTGCAGCGTTGAAGGCCTTGGCCAGTTCCTTCACGGCTGCGGCTTCACCGCCCGAAGTCCACCAATGCAGAACTTCGGCCTTCTTGCCTTCGGCCAGAGCGCCGGTCACGCTCGCCGCGACCAGCGCCGTGGCGCCGACCAATGCCATCATCAATTTGCGCATGCGTTCCTCCTCCTTTGAGGGCGTTCTTCAAACGCCTTTCCTCAGCCGCCGCCGTCTCCAGACACCGGATGCCGAATCTCCTGATCCTCCAAAACTGTGCGGCAGGGCCTCCGTTCCCTGCAGCACGTGAGCAATGCTTCCTCAGGCATTGCCCCTTCGTCAAGCCCGCAGTCCAAAAGGACCGCATTTTCTCAACTCTATAGCGCACTCAATGAGAAACGTCCCTCATTTATTGCGCGCGGAATTGGATCGGGCCGACCGCAACTACTGTGGATTGCAACCACAGAACGCGATTGCGCCGAACGCTCGAATGCCGTCATCACCTCAAGGGCGTGGAAAGCTAGTTCCGACGATACCCGATGCTGACGTCCCGAGCGAAGGGAATCCACCATCTCCGCCGCGCCCAATCCGCGCAGACCGAGATGACCTGGCACACCTTCCGTATAGGGGTGATCGACGGGGATCTCCCTCCACGCCTCATCGCCATCGCGAAATATCTCGACCTTGCCGCTGAAATTGTTTGGATCCGGCGTCACCATAGTACCTTCCGAACCGTAAAGCTCGATCTGATTGTGCTTGTGCTTGATGACATCGAAGCTGGTGGCAATGGTGACGGTCGCACCGCTATGGAACTCCATAACGCCCGTCAGATGGGTCGGCACCAGTACCTTGATCGTCTCGCCGCGACGCGGATCGGTCTTCACCGTGCGTTCGATGCGGGTGATCTTCGCAGTGCCAAAGACCTCGCGCACGGGTCCGAGCAAGGCGATGAGGTTCGTCACATAGTACGGACCGACATCGAGCATCGGGCCGCCGCCGCGGCCGTAGAAGAAGGCTGGGTTGGGATGCCAATGCTCATGACCCGGCAACAGCAGCATGGCGGTGGCCGAAATCGTCTTGCCGATGCGCCCTTCATCGAGCAAGCGCCGTGTCAACTGGTGACCGCCGCCAAGGAAGGTGTCGGGAGCGCAACCGAGCCGCAGGTCTCCTGCCCGCGCGATGGCCATCGACTCCTCCGCCTCGCCCATGGAGACGCCAAGCGGCTTCTCCGAATAGACATGCTTGCCGGCAAGCAGCGCCTTCTTGCTGATGGCATAATGCGAGACCGGCGTCGTCAGGTTGATGATGAGACCGATTTCCGGATCGGAAAGCATCGTATCGAGCGCAACGGCCTCGATGCCAAACTGCTCGGCGAGCTTGCGGGCAGGCTCCTGATAAAGATCGTAAACAGACTTCACGCGAATGAAATCAAACATATGCAGGGTCGCAACATAGGTGGCGCTGATATTGCCGGCGCCGACAATGCCGACTTTCATGGGTTCGTTGCTCATTGGCTTGCCTCTAGGAAATGGTGATATCGAGTTCGGCGGCAGCGGCGCGCAGATAGCTCATGCCACGGCGCATCTCGTCATCGAATTCCGTCGTCGCTTCGCGGAAATGGGTCCAATGCGATGCACCCGGCGCGTCTTCCAGCTCCAGCGTGATCGGGCCGGAATAGCCGATGGTCTTGAGTGCCGCGAAAATCGCCTTCCAATCGATCTTGCCGCGCCCCGGGCGCCAATGGGCGTTGGTGTGCCCTTCATTGTCGGAAAAATGCGTGTTGAAGATCCGATCGCCGAGCGCCAGCACGACGTAATGCGGCATGTCGCCGGCCGGAAAGAGATGGCTCGGGTCGAAGTTCAGGCCGAGATTGGCGGCACCGGTGCGCTCGATCAGCCGCAGCATGCCCTGACCGGAGCTGACCCAGCGATAAGGATGCGGCTCGATCGCGACCTTGAGACCCGCGGCGGCGGCAATCTCGCAAGCCCGGATAAAACCCTCGACGACGGCTTCATATTCACCCGTCCAATCCCATTGCGGTTCGACCGCCGCGCCCCACTCCTGCGAGATCGGCCGCTGCAGGATCGGCCTGACCTCGGACTGAAACGGATAGGGTGTCATGCTGGTGACGATCGGCGTGCCGATCGCGGCGGCGACTTCCATGCCGCGCTGGTAGCCATCGAGGTCGACTGTCGAGACGGCAGCATTTGCTGCGCGGCTGAAGGGTAGATTGAAGAAGAAGTTGGTGAGCACCAGCCCCTCTCCGTCTGCAATCTGCTTCAACTCGAGGATGGTTTCGCGCGTGTAGTAGCTCAACATGTCCACCGACCACGCGGTGAGCTCAAATCCCTTGCAGCCTGTCGCAGCGAGCCGCCGCAACGGCGCTTGATACGGCGGGTTCCAATTGAAGGTCCAAATAGGCGATCCGAAAAAAAGCGATCCGTCGCTCACGTTATCCTCCCCTTGCAATGCGTGAAGCCGCGCGCGGCGAGGCCTCCACGCCTGAACAATGTGCCTTGCCGATGAGCTTCCTCACTCGAAATCGGCAATTCGTAACGTTACGATTATGGAAAAGAGGAAGACTGTCAATCAGCGATTTTCTGGTCGATTAACGTTTCAATATTGTGCAATCTGCAAATTCGTAACGTTACGAATACCTTCTCGCTGCCTGCTCATCCTGCGAGCAGCAATATTTTTCAAGCGTGACG
Organism: Martinezella sp. CNPSo 3890; assembly: GCF_057784455.1. Taxonomy (NCBI): domain Bacteria; kingdom Pseudomonadati; phylum Pseudomonadota; class Alphaproteobacteria; order Hyphomicrobiales; family Rhizobiaceae; genus Martinezella; species Martinezella sp. CNPSo 3890. The sequence goes on from NZ_JBXSOR010000004.1 coordinate 71,084, forward strand.
TGACTGGCTTTGATGATCGACGAAGGCGGCTTGGACGACTTCGCGCAGATCGGCCGGATTTTCGCCGGCGATTGCCCGATGCAGGAAGGCCGCCAATCGCTCGCCTATGGCATGGTTCGAATAGTGAAAGGTACTCAAAGGCGGGTTAAAGAAATCCGGCAGTGCGGTGCCGCCATAGGTAATCAGCGCGAAATCCCTGCCGGCCTGCCGCCCGGCATCGCGCAGGCCGGCGAGGAAACCGAGAGCTGCCTCTTCGCTGGCAACGAAAGCGGCGGTCGCTGCGGGATTCTGCGCTGCTATGTGCTTTGCCATCTCGCGACCATTGTCGGGTGTCGCCGTGGTGAAATGGATGCCATCATCAGGCACATCGAGATGATGCTCGGCAAAAGTCCTGCGCCACCCTCTTACGAATTGCAGGCTGTAGGTGAATTGCTGGTTGGGCGCGATCAGCAGCGGCATATGGTGGCCGGCATCGAGCAGAAGGCGTGCAGCCTCTGCGCCGATCACTTCATGATCGAGATCGATGCTCGGATGAACGCTCAAGAGCTCTGTCCGCCCGAAGGTGACAAAAGGCATGCCGACTTCAAGCAGGTATTTGACGCGATCGTCCTGTGGTGTCGTATGCGTGATGATGACGCCGTCGACCGATCCCTCCTCGACGATATCGCGCACCGTCGCGAGCGGATCATCTGCCTGGAGCTGCGGGACGATTGTCGTTCGGTACCCTCGCGACTTCATATAGCGCGAAGCGCCTTCGATCAGCGAGGCAACGACAATGTTCATCTCGCCCTCACGCCCGAAAGGCAGCACGATGCCGATGGCGTGGGTTTTGCCGGTGCGCAGATTGATGCCACCGAGATTGGGACGATAGCCCAGCTCGCCCGCAACGCGCTTGACCAGTTCGATGGTCTCGCGATTGACCTCTGCGCCCTCCTTAAGGGCACGGCTGACCGTCGTGACCGAAAGACCGAGAGCCGTAGCAACGGTCCGCAAGGTCACGCGCTGACCTACTTCGCGACGCAAGCCGCGCCCCGCCGCCAATCCCTGCACCTTCGACAAATCATTCCGCTCCGCCATGTCGGGGCGAGAATGCCCGCAGGCGGGTGACGATGCAAGCGCAGGCTGCGATCAAAGTCGACAAGGGGGGAAGGTCGTGTTTGGGCTGTTATCCGATAGTATCACCCGACATCGGGGCACAACCTTGAGCATCTGTATTCAGCTCGCATTCAGAAAAGCAATTTTAAGATGCATATCGTTAGTCATTCTATCATTAGGGGAAACTCATGGACAAATACACCAAAACTGTTTTGACAATCATCGCCGTCGCGCTCGCGGCAATCGCCATCCAAAACACAATCACGCCGGCACAAGCGGTCGGTGGCGGCTGCGGTACCGAGACCTATCGGCCCTGCTATGTAAAGCTGGTGAACTAGAGCGGATCCAGATTTTAGGTTGAACAGACCTAAATCATCCGGCTCTAGCGCAACCACCGCTGCCCGTGGGATACCTCGGGCAGCTTTTATCTCAGCCGATTATGAATCAGCGCCTTTTCGCGCAGCCTGAATGGCCGTGCGGGCGCCGGCGCGCAGCTGCGCCGTTTCCGTGCCGGCGATAACCAGATCGAGGCCAAGCTTCAGATATTCCCCGGCGCGGGCGCCATCGCCGCCGAAGGCGCAAATGACCTTGCCGTGGGCGCGGCAGCGTGCCAGCACGGTTGCAAGCGCCTGATCGATCGCGGCGCTATCGGGTGCAAGACGGGCGCCGTTCGAAAGCGCGATCGAAAGATCGGACGGGCCAACAAAGATACCATCGATGCCGTCGACTGCGAGAATCTCGTCGATCGCATCGAGTGCCATGCGGGTTTCTACCATGGCGATGGTGGCGGTCAGGCTGTTGGCGCTCTGCAGATAATCTTCAGCTGGCAGGCCGAAATGATTGAGCGCCAGCGATGGCCCCCAGCTCCGCTCACCGAGCGGCGGATATTTCGTCGCTTGCACCAACGCGCGCGCATCATCGGCAGAATTGATCATCGGCGCGATAATCGCGGAGGCGCCGGCATCGAGAAGGCGTGAGGCAGAGGCAAAATCGCCGACGGGAATGCGGGCAATCGCCGGCTTGCCGGCCAGGCGCACATAGGCAATCCCGTTGGCGGCAGACTCCATGTTCCACATGCCATGCTGCATATCGAGCACGATGGTGTCGAAGTCTTCCTGCGCCAGATGATTGACGAGCATCGGATCGGGTATGCCGACCCAGCCGGAGATCATGCCGCCATTCTCGCGGCGTTTCAGGCGTCCGGTAAAACCGTTCATGTCAGTCGTCATCGTCTTTCCTCACCTATCAACAGCAGGGCTCTGTCTTTTTGCCAGCCTCGATCGCCAAATCAAGGCGAGCCGTTGCAAGCGACAATACCCAATTCCCACTGTCGGGCCACTCGAAAGTGCACATGCGACTGAAGCAAATCGACGAAGCACGGCTGCGACCATCGTCGGTTGCCGTGCCGAAAGATGATTTCAAATCTGCCAGACGACCATGACAAATATGCAGCTATTTAAGTCGGTTGGTCACGCTCGCAAGACGCCAAGGCGTGACTGAAGACGAGAGATGCCGACAGGCAGACAACATCGCCCAACCGCAGGATTTCGCCGGCTCCTTATCGCTCAACGATCAGCAAAACGCTGCTTCGCAAAGTCCGTAACAGGCGTGTAAAGGCTGATGAGCGTTCCCTCGGGATCGCGGATCTGCCCTGCCCGGTTGCCCCAGGGCATCAGCTTCGGTTCGTGCACGACCTCCACCTTGTCCTTTAGCTTTGCAAATTCGGCATCAACATCACCAACCTGGAATTCGATGATGACAGAGCGATTGGCGCAGGGCTCGGCACTGCCCTCCTTGAACAGGGCGACGGTCTCGGCGCTTCCGATCGCAAGCGTCGCCGCGGGGGTGACGATCTCGGCAAAGACCGGGGCCAGCCACTCCGCTGCCTGACCCGTGACCATTTCATAAAAGCCGACCATTTTCCTGATGTCTGAGGCGATCAGACGCGTGGATGCCAGTTTCATCGCATACTCCTTCAAAAGGCCCGCCGAACATATCGTTGGCGGCTTGAAGGCTCTTGTTGCATAAGGCTGTTGCCACCATACTGGCAGCAGGAGTCAGCAGGAATGCGTCGCGCCGACCGTTTGTTTCAGATCATACAGATATTGCGCCGGTCGAGCCGGCCGGTGACCGCTGCCGCGCTGGCGGGTGAGCTCGAAGTCTCCAAACGCACGGTCTATCGCGACGTCGCCGATCTGATGGGCCAGCGCGTGCCGATCGAGGGTGAGGCCGGCTTCGGATATCTCCTCTCGCCCGGCTACGAAATGCCGCCGTTGATGCTGACACCGGAGGAGATCGAGGCTGTCGTCCTCGGAGCGCAATGGGTTGCAAGCCGCGCCGACAAGGCCCTTGCCAATGCCGCACGCGATGTGGTTGCCAAGATCACCACCATCGTGCCCGAGCACTTGCGCCCCTTCATCCTCGAGCCGAGCGTCGGCGCCAAACCGCTTCTTCAGGAAGCTGAAGAGGAAAACATCGACCTGCCAATGCTACGGGCGGCAATCCGCGAGGGACGAAAACTTCGTCTGCGTTATCGGTCCGATGCGGGGGCGGAAAGCACAAGAATGGTTTGGCCCATCATCCTCGGCTATTCCGACACGAGCCGCATTCTGGTGGCCTGGTGTGAGCTGCGCCAGAGCTTCCGGCATTTCCGCACGGAGCGCATTCTCGCAGCCGACATGCTCGACGAAAACTATGGCCTGCGGCCAGGCGAATTGCGGCGTCGCTGGTCCGCCTGGCGAGAGGCCGAACTCCAGCAATTGGGGCAGGCGCGATAGGCATCGGGTGCCGGCGCCATTTTGTGCCGGCACCCGATAATCTCAGATGATCCCGCCGCCGCCGGCAACGGAAGCTGGACGCTCTCCGGCAACCTTGCGGCGATAACCGCTCTCCCTGTAGGTGGCGACCGGATCGATGGCACCACCGGCGCGGCGGCGAGCTTCGGCCAGGATCGGTTCGACATCGGCGCGATAGGCGCGTTTCAGCGTTTCCGATGCCATCAGCGCGTCATTCGCGTCCTGATACTCGCTAAGTGCATCGCGATCGACGATCAGCGCCTGCGCGTAGGCGCGGCGGATCTCGTTGGCGCTGGAAATCAAGCTCTCGATCGGATCGGTCACGTTATGCGACTGGTCGATCATATGCGCCGGATTGAAGTCGTTCACTCCGCACCGTTCCGCATCGACCAGCTCGTTGAAGACGAGGAACAGGCGGTAGGGCTCGATGGCACCGGCATCGAGATCGTCGTCGCCATACTTGGAATCGTTGAAGTGGAAGCCACCGAGCTTGCCGAACTGGATGAGGCGCGCGACGATCATCTCGATATTGGTATTCGGCGCGTGATGGCCGAGATCGACGAGGCAATGCGCTTTGGGGCCGAGCGTCTGCGCGATCAGATAGTTGGTGCCCCAGTCCTGCACGACCGTCGAATAGAAGGCCGGCTCGTACATCTTGTGCTCGGAAAACAGTCGCCAGTCATCTGGCAACGCCTTGTAGATATCGGCCATGGCGGCGAGATAGCGCTCGAAGGCCTTGGTGAAATTGGTCTGGCCGGGGAAGTTGGAGCCGTCGCCGATCCATACCGTCAGCGCCTTCGAGCCGATCGCCTTGCCGATTTCGATGCATTCGATGTTGTGCTCGACAGCCTGGGCGCGGGTTGCCGCATCGACGTGGCTCAGCGAACCGAACTTGTAGGAATGTGCCTGACCGGGCGCATCGGAGAAGGTGTTGGAATTCATGGCGTCGAAGCCGAGGCCGAGTGCATCGCCTTTCGCCTTCAGCTCCTTTGCGTTGGCCTTATCCCAGGGAATATGCAGCGAAACCCGCGGCGTCGCCCGCGTCAGCTGCTGAATGACGGCGCAATCGTCGAGCTTGTCAAAAATGCCGCGCGGCTCGCCGGTGCCGGGAAAGCGCGCAAAGCGCGTGCCGCCGGTGCCGACGCCCCAGGAGGGAACGGCGACGAAGAATTCGGAGACCTTCTTCGTGACGGCCTCGATGTCGACGCCGCGGCGCGAAAGCGTGGCGCCCAGCGCCTCATAATCGGATTTCAGCGCGGCGGCGCGCTTGTCGTTTTCCGCAGCCACGAGATCGGGCGCAATCCTGTATTCGGTCATTCTTTCCTCCCAAGTGCGTCATTCGAAACATTATCGTGCGACGACCCTGCAGGCCATCACCCGCCCTCGCCCTTCGAGGACCTACGGGTCACCTCAGGGTGAGGGCTGATCTCACCGTCAGTTGGCGCAAGCACTGCTCCACCCTCTTGGTGAGGTGCTCTGCCGCAAGAGCGAAGCGAGCGCGCCAGCGCCTCGAACCACGAGTGTGGCTCCGAGGCCACCGCTTCCCTTGAAACTAGCGCGTAAAACTCTGCGCGTTGCCGGCGTCGACGTTGATGATGTTGCCCGTCGATTTGGCAGAAAGGTCCGAGGCCAGGAAGTAGATCGCCTCGGCGATGTCCTCCGGGAAGACATTCAGCTTCAGCATCGAGCGCTTGCGGTAATGTTCTTCGAGCTCGTCCACCTCGATCTTCGAGGAGGCAGCGCGCTGCTCGCGCCACTCGCCGTTCCAGATCTTCGAGCCACGCAGCACGGCATCGGGATTGACCGTGTTCACACGAATGCCGGCTTCCGCACCTTCCAGAGCCAGGCAGCGGGCCAAATGAATCTCGGCAGCTTTTGCGGTGCAGTAAGCGGCAGCATTCGGCGAGGATGCAAGGCCGTTCTTGGAGGCGACGAAGACGACATTGCCACCAAGGTTCTGGCGACGGAACAGCCGGAAGGCTTCGCGCGAGACGAGGAAATAGCCGGTCGCGAGGATATCGATATTGCGGTTCCACATCGAAAGCTCGGTGCTCTCGATGGGCGCTGACGATGCGATCCCGGCGTTTGAGACCAGGATATCGACGCCGCCGAATTCGACGCAAGCCTCTGCAAAGGAGGAGATGACGGCATCTTCCTTTGTCACGTCGAGCTTGACGCTGCGCACGGCATCGGCACCATATCGCTTGGCGAAATCGGCCTGTGTGCTCTCCAGCGCCGCCTGGTCGATGTCAGCCAGAACCACACAAGCGCCCTCGCCCACCAGGCGAGCCGCCGTCGCACGGCCGATGCCGCCGGCGCCGCCGGTCACGAAAGCCACACGGCCGGCAAGACTCTTCGGCTTCGGCATGCGCTGAAGCTTCGCCTCCTCCAGCAGCCAATATTCGATATCGAAGGCTTCCTGCTCAGGCAGGCCCTGATATTCGGAAACCGTGGAGGCGCCACGCATAACGTTGATGGCGTTGACATAGAACTCGCCGGCAATACGGGCGGTCGCCTTGTCGCGGGCAAAAGACAGCATGCCGACACCGGGCACGAGGAAGATCACCGGGTTCGGATCGCGCATGGCAGGCGAATTATCGTGCTTGCAGTCGTTGTAATAGCGGGCGTAGTCAGCGCGGTAATCTTCCAATGCCTTGTCGAGACCGGCGATGACGGCATCGACATCGGGCTTGGCCGGGTCGAAATCAACGATCAACGGGCGGATCTTGGTGCGTAGAAAGTGATCCGGGCAGCTCGTACCGAGCGCGCCGAGTGGGCGAAGGTTCTTCGAATTGACGAATTCGAGCACGGCATCCTGATCGTCGAAATCGCCGAGCTTACGCTCCGCCTTGCCGATGCGGCCGCGGATTTCAGGCATCAGCCGGGCGGCGATCGCACGACGCTCCGCCTGCGGCAGGCTCTGGGTGATGGCACCGCCGAAAATCGTCTTGCCTTCCGTCTTGGCTGCGAACCATTCGATCGCCTTGTTGATGATCGCGAGCGTCAGCTCGTAGCAGGCTTTGGCATCATCGGCCCAGGTGAAGAGACCATGGCTTTCGAGCACGACGCCCTTGGCATTCGGATGCGCCTTGACGAAGGCTTCGAGATCGAGGCCGAGCTGGAAGCCGGGACGGCGCCAGGGCAGCCAGCCGATCTCGTCGCCGAAGATTTCGCGCGTCAGCTCGCGCGAGTTCTTCGAGGCGGCGATGGCGATGATGGCATCCGGATGCATGTGGTCGACATGGGTGAACGGCACGAAGCCATGCAGCGGCGTATCGATCGAAGCGGCACGGGCGTTGAGGTTGAAAGTGCAATGCGGCAGGAAGCCGACCATGCGGTCCTCGTCTGCAACGCCCTGATAGATGTTCTTCAGGCTGTCCAGCTTGTCCTGATAAAGCGTGGCGAAACCGTCAAGCTTGATGGTGCCGACATCGCCGCCGGAGCCTTTGACCCAGAGCACCCTAACCTTCTCGCCGGAGAGCGGATCGGGTTCCATGACCTTGGCCGACGTGTTGCCGCCGCCATAGTTGGTGATACGCTTATCGGCACCGAGCAGATTCGACCGATAAAGCAGCTTGCCAGGCTCATCGAGCCCATCAGCATATGCATCATCCCAACGGTTTTCCAGAAGCTGAACGCCAGCCGCCATGTCATCCTCCCTTGAAATCAAGTCTTTCGGGCAGATCGGATCATGATGGAACCGCCCTTTGTGAGCAGGGTATCGCTCACGTATAGTCGCCTTGTCAATCGAAAACGATCAAATTCGATAATGTTGCGATGCAATATGAAAGTTTATGATCGTTTATGATTGACACTTTGTCATATTTGCGAAATAACCGCCGACAAGGAGGAGCCAATGCACGAACGCGAACGCCATCGCATTATTCTGAGCGCCGTACAGGAAAAGTCCGTCGTGACGATTCAGGATATTTCCGAGCTGACCGAGGCTTCGGAAGCGACGATACGCCGTGATATCGCTGCCCTGCACGTACAGGGAAAGATCAGGCGTGTGCGCGGCGGAGCGGAATCGATCCATCCTCCGCAGCTCGGCAATCTGGCAGCGCGGCCGTTTCGTGTATCCGAAGCCGTCAACATCGATAGGAAGCGCGCAATTGCGCGCAAGGCCGCTGAACTCTGCAATCCCGGCGACGCCATTATCATCAATGGCGGCACGACGACATTCCAGCTGGTTCACTATATCTCGGCCTTCCGGCTGCAGGTGATGACCAATTCCTTCGCGATCGCCGAACACCTGGTCAAGCATTCGAAGAATAACGTGACGGTGCCGGGCGGCGCGATCTATCGCGAACAAAGCCTGATCCTCTCGCCCTTCGACAACGATACGATCCGCAATTTCTATGCTCAGCGCATGTTCATCGGTGCGCAGGGCGTGGGCCCGCTGGGCGTCATGGAAGCCGACGCGCTGGTCATCCAGAGCGAGCAGAAGCTCATGCGCCAGGCCGACGAACTCGTCGTCATGGTGGATTCAAGCAAATTCCGCCAGCGCTCCAGCCTGATCCTTTGCCCGCTCGATCAGGTCTCGACCATCATCACCGATGACGGTGTTACCGCCGAAACCGTGCGCATGATCGAGGATGCGGGCATTTCGCTCATTATTGCAAATGTTTCGGCTGAAGCCGAGGAGGAAGATTCCCCGTCGGTCGCATGAGACGCGCGGCTCAGGTGGGGTGAGCATGCCTATTAACTTTGGGAGGAAGTGACATGAATATTGCAAAGAAATTGGCGATCGGCGTCGCGCTCGCCGCCACGCTTTTCGCCGGCGCGGCCAGTGCAAAGGACATCAAGATCGGCCTCGTGGTGAAGTCGCTGGGCAACGGCTTCTTTGAAGCCGCCAACAAGGGCGCACAGGAAGCCGCAAAGGATCTCGGCGGCGTGCAGGTGATCTACACCGGCCCGACCTCGACCACGGCCGAAGGCCAGATCGAAGTCATCAACTCGCTGATCGCCCAAGGGGTCGATGCCATCGCGATTTCCGCAAACGATCCCGACGCAGTTGTTCCGGCCCTTAAGAAGGCGGCACAGCGCGGTATCAAGGTGATCTCCTGGGATTCCGGCGTCGCCAAGGCTGGCCGCATCCTGCAGCTGAACCCCTCGTCCAACGAACTGATCGGCAAAATGTGCCTGACCCTCGCCAAGGATCACCTCGACGGCGGCAAGGGCAATTTCGCCATCCTGTCGGCAACGACCACCTCGACCAACCAGAACATCTGGATCGGCGAGATGAAGAAGCAGCTGAAGGATTTCCCGGGCCTCAACCTGGTGACAACAGTCTATGGTGACGACCTCTCCGACAAGAGCTATCGTGAAGCCCAAGGCCTCCTGACCTCGCATCCGGAAGTCAAGGTCATCGTCGCTCCGACGACGGTCGGTGTGCTCGCTGCTTCGCAGGCGGTCAAGGATGCCGGCAAGATCGGCCAGGTCTATGTGACCGGTCTCGGCCTGCCGTCCGAAATGGCCGGCGCCATCAAGTCCGGTGCGACGAAGGAATTTGCGATCTGGAACCCGATCGATCTCGGCTATTCCGCAACGCAGATCGCCTATCGCCTCGTCAAGGGCGAGACCGACGGCAAGCCGGGCAGCGAGATCAATGCCGGCCGCATGGGCAAGATCAAGGTTGGCGAAAACGGCGAAGCCGCCATGGCTGATCCGTTCGTCTACAATGCTTCGAACATCGATCAGTTCTCCAAGGTTTTCTGATCGAAAATCGAACTCGCAGCTCTCCGGCGGCATCAGCCGCCGGACCTGGTTTCATTGATCCGGTACATTGCTGATGACCACAGTCCTTCAACGCTCCATCGCGGACGCACCAGCCGCGAACAATCAGGCCATTCTGGAAATGCGCGGCATTTCCCAGATCTTTCCCGGCGTCAAGGCGCTGGATGGCGTCAGCATTTCGCTCTATCCCGGCAAGGTGACCGCGCTGATCGGCGAGAACGGGGCGGGCAAATCGACCCTCGTGAAGATTTTGACCGGCATCTATCGTCCTAACGAAGGCGAGATCCTCGTCGATGGCAAGCCGACGGCCTTTGCGAATGCGCAGGCCGCGATCGATGCCGGCGTCACGGCTATTCATCAGGAAACCGTACTCTTCGACGAGTTGACCGTCGCCGAAAACATCTTCCTTGGTCATGCGCCGCGCACATCCTGGCGCACCATCGACTGGAAGAGGATGAACAGCCGATCGAAAGAGCTTCTGCAATCTCTCGAAAGTGCGATCGATCCGACAACCCGATTGAAGGACCTCTCCATCGCGCAGCGCCATCTTGTGGCAATCGCACGCGCCTTGTCGATCGAGGCCCGCATCGTCATCATGGACGAACCCACCGCCGCCCTTTCCCGCAAGGAGATCGACGATCTCTTCCGCATTGTCGAGGGGCTGAAGGCGAAGGGCAAGGCCATCCTCTTCATCAGCCACAAGTTCGACGAACTCTATGAAATCGCCGACAATTTCGTCGTGTTCCGCGACGGCCGCGCCGTCGGCCATGGAGAATTGAAGTCCACACCACAGGACGAAATCGTCCGCATGATGGTCGGACGCGATGTCAAGGACGCCTTCCCGAAAGTGCCGGTGACGATCGGCGCAACCGTTCTTGAAGTCGACAAATACTGTCACCGCACCGAATTCCGCGACATTTCCCTCAAGCTTCGGCGCGGCGAGATCCTCGGCGTCTATGGCTTGATCGGCGCCGGACGCTCCGAGCTTTGCCAATCGCTCTTCGGCATCACCAAACCGCTGTCCGGACGCCTGACGCTCGACGGACAGGAAATCCAAGTGCGATCGCCGCAGGATGCCATTCGCGCGGGAATCGTGTATGTGCCCGAAGAGCGCGGTCGCCACGGCCTGGCACTGCCGATGCCAATCTATCAGAATATGTCGCTACCTTCACTCGGGCGCACGTCGCGCAAGGGCTTCCTGAAGGCAGCCAACGAATTCGCGCTTGCCCGCAAATATGCGGAACGGCTCGATCTGCGCGCTGCCGCACTTTCCGTGCCCGTCGGCACGCTGTCTGGCGGCAACCAGCAGAAGGTGGTCATCGGCAAATGGCTCGCGACGCAGCCGAAGATCATCATTCTGGATGAACCCACCAAGGGGATCGATATCGGCTCGAAGGCCGCCGTCCATGGCTTCATCAGCGAGCTGGCCGCCGAGGGCCTCAGCATCATCATGATTTCTTCCGAACTGCCCGAGATCCTCGGCATGTCGGATCGTGTGCTGGTCATGAAGGAAGGCCTGTCCGCTGGCCTTTTCGAGCGCGAGGGGCTCACGCCGGAAACCTTGGTGCGCGCCGCCACTGGAAATGCATAGGGAGGACGGGATGCCACGCATCCTCAAAAAGCGCGAAACGCTGCTCGCCATCATCATCATCGTGATGATCGCCGGTTTCGCAACGCGTGCGGCCGGCTTTGCCGAGCCCGCCAATCTCGCCAATATCTTCAACGACACATCGATCCTCATCATCCTCGCGCTCGCCCAGATGACGGTCATCCTGACAAAATCGATCGATCTGTCCGTTGCCGCCAATCTGGCGCTGACAGGCATGGCGGTTGCGATGCTGAACGCGGGCTATCCCGATATTCCGCTGATCGCGCTCGTCATTACCGCAATCCTGACGGGTGCAGTTCTCGGCGCCATCAATGGCTATCTCGTCTGGGCACTGGAAATCCCACCAATCGTCGTCACACTTGGCACCTTGACGATCTATCGCGGTATGGCCTTCGTGCTGTCGGGCGGCGCCTGGGTCAATGCCCACCAATTCACGCCGGTCTTTTTGAACGTGCCCCGCACGCCGCTTCTCGGCCTGCCGGTTCTTGCCTGGATCGGCATCGCCATCGTGCTGATGATGTATCTGCTGCTGCGCTATACGCAGTTCGGCCGTTCGGCCTATGCGAGCGGCGGCAATCCGGTTGCCGCCGTCTATGCCGGTATCGATGTCGGCTGGACGCGCTTCCTCGCCTTCGTCCTCTCCGGCGCGCTTGCAGGGCTGAGCGGCTATCTCTGGGTTTCGCGCTATGCGGTCGCCTATGTCGATATCGCCAATGGTTTCGAACTTGATAGCGTGGCGGCCTGCGTCATCGGCGGCATTTCGATTGCCGGCGGTGTCGGTTCAGTCGCCGGCGCGGTCTTAGGCGCCCTCTTCCTCGGCGTCATCAAGAACGCACTTCCGGTCATCGGCATCTCGCCGTTCACGCAGATGGCGATTTCAGGCACCGTCATCATCCTTGCCGTCGTCTTCAACGCCCGGCGCGAACGCAACCGCGGCCGCATCATCCTGCGCGATCAAGCCGCAAAGGACACCGCCAGCCAGGGAGCACACGCATGAGCAACGGTTCGCAAGCGGCAACCGCGGAAAAGCGCGCCATTCCTGATCGCCTCGGCACGCCCTTCAAGCGCATCATGGCAAGCTGGGAAACACTGCTCTTCGGCGTCGCGGTCGCGATCTTCATCTTCAACTCGCTGGCCTCGCCCTATTTCCTCGATCCGTTCAATCTCTCGGACGCGACCTTCAACTTTACCGAAAAGGCGATGATCGCCTTTGCCATGGCGCTGCTCGTCATCGCCGGCGAAATCGACCTCTCGGTCGCAGCCATCATCGCGCTGGCGTCGACGGCGATGGGCGCTGCCGCGCAAATGGGCGTCGACACGCCCGGCCTCGTTGCGATCGGTATCGGCGTCGGCCTCGTCTGCGGCATCTTCAACGGATTCCTCGTTTCCGTGCTGAAGCTGCCGTCAATCGTCGTCACCATCGGCACGATGAGCCTGTTTCGCGGCATTTCCTATATCGTTCTCGGCGACCAGGCCTATGGCAACTATCCGGATAGTTTCGCCTATTTCGGCCAGGGCTATGTCGTCTGGGTCTTCTCGTTCGAATTCGTGCTCTTCATCGTGCTGGCGATCGCCTTTGCCATCCTGCTGCATGCGACGAATTTCGGCCGGCAGGTCTATACGATCGGCAACAATGATTTCGCAGCGCGCTTCTCGGGCATTCCGGTCGAGCGGGTCAAGTTCATCCTGTTCCTTCTGACCGGCATCATGAGCGGCATTGCCGCCGTCTGCCTCACCTCGCGCCTCGGCTCCACGCGTCCGTCGATCGCGCTCGGCTGGGAGCTCGAAGTCGTCACCATGGTTGTGCTCGGCGGCGTGTCGATCCTCGGCGGCTCGGGGACGATCGGCGGCGTCGTCATCGCCGCCTTCGTGATGGGCTTGGTCACCTTCGGCCTTGGCCTGCTCAACGTACCGGGCATCGTCATGTCGATCTTCATCGGCCTCCTCCTCATCATCACCATCGCGCTGCCGATCGTGGCAAAGCGCATCAGGACCATGAGCTCCAAATGACCCCTGCTCTCGAACGCCACGCCTTCAAGATGACGCTCAATCCAGGCATGGAAGCGGAATACCGCAAGAGACATGATGAAATCTGGCCTGAGCTGGTGGATCTGCTGCATCAGGCAGGTGTCAGCGATTACTCCATCCATCTCGACCGCGAGACGAATACGCTTTTCGGCGTGCTGACCCGGCCGAAAGATCACACTATGGCCAGCCTGCCCGAACATCCCGTCATGAAGAAATGGTGGGCGCATATGGCCGACATCATGGCGACCAATCCCGATAACTCGCCCATCCAAAGTGATCTTGTCACGGTCTTTCATCTGCCATGAACAGCGAGACAGCCTACCGCCACATCGCCGTGATCGACATCGGCAAGACCAACGCTAAGGTCGTTGTGCTGGACGCCGGGACCGGTGCCGAGATCGCCGCCGTCAGGACCGCAAACAGCGTCCTGAAGTCAGGTCCTTACCCGCATTACGATATCGAAAGCCTATGGCGCTTCATCATCGAGGCGCTGAAGGGCTTTGCAGCCACGCCCGGCTTCGATGCCATATCAATCACGACGCACGGTGCTTCGGTGGTCCTGTTGGACGCCGGCGGCGATCTTGCCTTGCCGGTTCTCGATTACGAACACATCTATCCCCAAGCCGTTCAGGATGCCTATGCGCAAGTGCGCCCGGCTTTTGCCGAAACCTTTTCGCCGCGGCTATCCGGTGGCCTGAATGTCGGCGCGCAGATCCACTATCAGCAAAGCGCCTTCCCGGCTGATTTCGCTCGCGTCGCAACGATCCTGACCTACCCGCAATATTGGGCGTTTCGCCTGACCGGCGTCGCCGCCAATGAGATGACGTCTCTTGGCTGCCATACCGATCTCTGGAACCCGACGACCCAAAGCTATTCGTCCCTGGTTGACACGCTTGGCATTCGTGCCTTGATGGCGCCGGTCCGTTCGGCATTCGACGCCCTAGGGCCGGTGCTACCAGCACTTGCCGCCGATATCAGTCTCTCGTCGCCTGTCCCTGTCTATTGCGGCATTCATGATTCCAACGCCTCGCTGCTGCCGCATCTTGTCGAGAATGAAGCGCCTTTTGCCGTCGTCTCGACGGGGACATGGGTTATCAGTTTTGGCGTCGGCGGCGATCTCGATCATCTCGATCCCGCCCGCGATACCCTTGCCAATGTCGATGCCTATGGCCGCGCCGTGCCGTCTTCCCGCTTCATGGGCGGCCGCGAGTTCGAGATTCTGGCAGCGGAAATCGGTATTGCATCCCATGAAGCAATCGAAGCCGCGTTGGAACGGGTGATCGAGAAAGGCCTCATGCTACTGCCCAATGTAGTCGAGGGCTCTGGTCCGTTTCCGGGCAGGAAAATGCGTTGGATCGGCAGTGCGACCAATTCCGCCGAACGCCTTGCCGCCGTCAGCCTCTATCTCGCGCTGATGACGGAAGCCTGCCTCGATCTGATCGGCGCTAAAGGACCGATCTTCGTCGAAGGTCCCTTTGCGCTCAATCGCGCCTACCTCATCGCCCTCTCTGCCTTGACGAACACCGATGTCATCGCACTAGCGGGCTCGACAGGCACCAGCCAGGGTGCTGCCTTGCTGACGGGGATAAGACCCGTCGGCGCCGCGGACAGCCCACCTATTCGCACCGAACTGCCGGGGTTGGCGCGCTATCGGCAGTCCTGGCGCGCGGCCTTAATCTAGTCTTCGGTTCTGGCGAGTTCTGCCGCCGCGATTTCGGCAACGCGCAGCGTTGGTTCGACGTATTCCTCCTCGCCATCTTCGATCAGCCAGCTTGCTGAAAGACCGGCCCAGGCAATGATCCATCGCAACAGGCGTCCGCGCTCCATTCCCGCCGCCTCGGCAACGATCGTCACTTGCCGGGCAAGACGGCCGGGAGATGTGGCGACGGCATTGTCGGGATTGCAGAAGAGATTGGCGTAATCAAAGCCGCGCTCGCCCACTAGGCCCTTGGGATCGATCGCAAGCCAGCCACGCTCCGCGAAATCGAGGATATTGCCGTGATGAATGTCCCCATGCAGCGCGACGACATCGCGGGGCTCCGCCAACAGCGTGCGCGCGACAACCGCGGACTGGACGAAGATACCGCCTTCACAATGAGCCATGGTTTCGAGCGAACGAAACCGGTGGACAAGCGGGATCAATTGCGGCAGGGCGCCGCCGCGAGAGGCGTGGAGCCCGGCGACGGCCTTGCAGATGATCCGGCTTGCCTCGTCGTCCTCACCATTCCTTGCCATCTCGGCAAGTGAGCGGCTGCCTATTGCCCGTTCGAGCAGGATAGCATCGTCCTGATGCTCGAGAACGCGCGCAGCACCAATGCCATTCCACCAGACCATAAGCTCGGCCCCCGATTTCTCCTCCGGTGCATCGGCGATCTTCAGCATCGCCGGCTCGCCATCGCGACGCACGGGAAAAAGCCGGCTGGAATGCGTCACGATCGGGGTACCGTCGGGAATCAGCCGCCAGAGGTCAAAATAGACCTTCGAATCGTCATTGTCGTTCACGCGATACTGATCTCCTTGGCCCGGGCCGCACCATGACAGACGCCGCGGCTTATGTGGATCCGCCGCATGCAGATTTCCACTTTCAGATCCACCTCGGTTTACCGCCCTATTACCTAGGCTCTGCGGCAAGCAGGCAACAACCATCCCTCGTCAAAATTTTTCGAAAAACGCTAAAATTGTCTTCGCGACGGTTATTTTCTTGCGAAATCGTCGCAATATTCCTACACAAATACCCTCATGAGCGCTTTCAAGATCAAAAAATGTCCGAAGGCGATCATCGGCTTCGATATCAGCTTTGTCTCTTTAAAAAGAACGCCTCACGGCAGTTTGCGCGTCGAGACAGGCGATTGCGGGCGGGTTCAAAGGGTGCTGCCGCGCCCATCCAAGGAGAGCTAACATGAGTCTGAAGACATTGACGGCCGCGACCTTCGTCGCTTCGCTGGCCTTCGCACCTCTTGCACATGCGGACATCACCATCGGCCTCATCGCGCCGCTGACCGGCCCGGTTGCTGCCTATGGCGAGCAGGTCAAGAATGGCGCACAGACCGCCATCGACGAAATCAACAAGAGCGGCGGCGTTCTCGGCCAGAAGCTCATCCTGAAGCTCGGCGACGATGCCGGCGACCCGAAGCAGGGCGTATCCGTCGCCAACGGCTTTGTCGGCGATAGCATCCGCTTCGTCGTCGGCCCGGTCACTTCGGGTGTTGCCATTCCGGTTTCGGACGCGCTGGCCGAAAACGGCATCCTGATGGTCACGCCGACCGCAACCGCTCCGGACCTGACCAATCGTGGTCTCACGAACATCTTCCGCACCTGCGGCCGAGATGACCAGCAGGCCGTCGTCGCCGGCGAATATGTCGTGAAGAACTTCAAGGACAAGAAGATCGCCATCCTCAACGATAAGGGCGCTTACGGCAAGGGCCTGGCGGACGCCTTCAAGGCTGCGATCAACAAGGGCGGTATCACTGAGGTCGTCAATGACTCGCTGACCCCCGGCGAGAAAGACTACAGCGCTCTGACGACAAAGCTGAAGCAGGCCGGCGTCGACGTGATCTACTTCGGCGGCTATCATCCGGAAGCAGGTCTGCTGGCCCGCCAGCTGCACGACATCTCCGTCAAGGCGCAGATCATCGGTGGCGACGGCCTTTCCAATACCGAATATTGGGCGATCGCCAACGATTCGGCTGCCGGCACGCTCTTCACCAACGCGTCTGACGCGCTGAAGAACCCGGATTCGCAAAGCGCCGTCGCCGCCCTCAAGGCGCGCAACATCCCGGCCGAAGCCTTCACGCTGAACGCCTATGCTGCCGTGCAGGTATTGAAGGCCGGCATCGAGAAGGCCGGCAAGGCAGATGATGCCGAAGCAGTCGGTACCGCTCTGAAGAAGGGCGAACCGATCGACACCGCCATCGGCAAGGTCACCTACGGCGAAACCGGCGACCTGACCTCGCAGAGCTTCTCGCTCTACAAGTGGGAAGGCGGCAAGATCGTTTCGGCCGAATAAGCCGTTACGTCGATGGTTTGAAATAGGAGCCGGGCCAATTGGTGGTCCGGCTTTTTTATTGGCGATGCTGCCTCAGCCGCCGCAAATCAGCAGACGGTGCGGAAACGCTCGATGCAGGTGGAGAGGACCTCCTCACCCGGGCGCTTCCACCAATCATTCTGAGAGAAGATCTCGACCTCCTGCAAGCCAAAGAAACCGGCCTTCTCGATCTCGGCGCGGATGCCTTTCAAGTCGATGACACCGTCGCCCATCATGCCGCGATCGAGCAGCAGGTCCGTGGTCGGCACGAGCCAGTCGCAGATGTGATGCGCCAGGATGCGGCCACCGGCGCCAGCACGCGCGATCTGCTGATAAAGCTTCGGGTCCCACCACACGTGGTAGACATCGATCGCGACGCCGATGCCTTCGCCCAGGAGATCGCAGATGTCGAGCGCCTGCTCCAGCGTGTTCACGCAGGCGCGGTCGGCCGCATACATAGGATGCAACGGCTCAATCGCGATCGGAATACCGGCGCTGCGCGCATGTGGCAGGATCGCCGCGATACCGTCCGCTACCATCTCGCGGGCATGCGTGATATCCCTCGATCCTTCCGGCAGGCCACCGACAACAAGGACGAGGCAATCGGCATTCAGCGCCGCCGCTTCGTCGATCGCCCGCTTGTTGTCTTCGATTGCAGCCGCCCTACCCTCGGCGCTTGCCGCGGGAAACATGCCGCCGCGGCAAAGGCCAGTCACTTTGAGCTTGTTGTCGGCGACAATGCGAGCAGCCTCCGAAAGCCCGATCTTATGCACCTGATCGCGCCAGGGCGCGATCGCGACGATATCCTGCTTCAGGCAGGCTTCGACCGCCTGGCGCATGTCATATTGCTGGCGCACCGTCGCCAAGTTGATGGACAGACCCTCTACGGCCATCGTGATCCTCCCCCATTCTTATCCGCTAGTCGATGCCGATGGTGGCAAGGATTGCCTTCATGCGATAGACTGCGAGATCCGGATCACGCAGTACGCGCGCCGTGTCGGCCAGACGGAAAAGCTCCGAAAGATGCTGGATCGAGCGGGCGCTCTGCTGACCGCCGAGCATCTGGAAATGGTCCTGAAAGCCGTTGAGATAGGCAAGGAAAACGACGCCGGTCTTATAGAAGCGCGTCGGTGCCTTGAAAATATGGCGTGATAGCGGGACGGTCGGCGCCAGGATCGCGTGGAAGGCGTCGAGGTCGTTCTGAGCGAGCTTTGCGAGAGCTGCGCTCGCTGCCGGCGCGATGGCATCGAAGATGCCGAGCAGGGCATGCGAATAGCCCTGCTCGTCACCGGCGATCAGTTCTGCGTAGTTGAAATCGTCGCCGGTATACATCTTGACCGACGGATCGAGCCGGCGGCGCATGATGATTTCCTTCTCTGCCGAAAGCAGCGAAATCTTCACGCCATCGACCTTGGCTGCGTTCTGATTGATGATCGCTGTTGCCGTCTTCATGGCCAGCATGTCGTCGGCCGAGCCCCAATAGCCCGCCAGGGCCGGATCGAACATCGAGCCGAGCCAATGAATGATGACGGGCTCTTTGACCTGACCGAGGATGCGGTCGTAGACCCTGACATAGTCGTCTGGGCTCTTGGCGACTGCCGCCAGAGCCCGGCTCGCCATGAGAATGACGCGGCCGCCCTGTCCTTCGACATAAGCGACCTGTTCCTCATAGGCGCGGATGACGTCATCGATCGTGACATCGGGACCGGGCTGCAGATGGTCGGTCCCGGCGCCATAGGCAATCACGGCATCCGGCCGGCCGCGGGCGGCTGACTGTGCATGCGCGATCAGCTCCTTTGCGCCGGTCCAGTCGAGCCCCATGCCGCGCTGTGCGGTATCCATCGCTTCCGCGACGCCGAGGCCGAGACCCCAGAGATATTCGCGGAAGGCGATCGTGCGCTCCCAGTCGATGTTGCGGTCAAGCCAGGGATCGTTGTCGGCAAGCGCATCGACCACAACATGCGCCGCCGCATAGGCCACGCGATTGAAGTGATGGCCGCCAGCCGGTTTTACAGGCGCGATCAATGGCTCATTGACGGGCGTGAAGGCGGCGATCGTGCCATCGGCACTTGGCAAGTGAAGACTTCTCTCCATGAGATCAGCCTCCTAGCGGGCCGACAGCGAGGGAACGTCGACCCAGCGGCGTTCCGCCCAACTCTTCTGTGCCAGCTCTGCCAGCTGCACACCCTTGGCGCCCTCGCGCAGCGTGAACTTCCAGGGCGCGTCCTCGGCCACATGGCACAGGAACTGCTCCCATTGCGCCTTGAAACCATTGTCGAAGGCTTGCGTGTCAGGCACCTCTTCCCAGGTATCGAAGAAATTGATTGGCTGCGGCTGATCGGGGTTCCAGACCGGTTTCGGCGTGTTGACGCGATGCTGTGTCCAGCAGCGCATCAGACCGCAGACGGCGGATCCATGGGTGCCGTCGACCTGGAAGGTGACGAGATCGTCGCGGCGTACACGCACCGCCCAGGAGGAGTTGATATGGGCGATAACGCCGCCCTCGAGTTCGAAGGTAGCATAGGCGGCATCGTCGGCATCGGCGACATAGGTGTTGCCGTTCTCGTCGACGCGGCTTGGAATATGCGTGGCGCCGAGGCAGCTGACCGACTTGACTTCACCAAAGAGATTGTCGAGCACATAACGCCAATGCGGCAGCATATCGAGGATCATGCCGCCGCCATCCTTTTTGCGGTAGTTCCAGGAGGGGCGCTGTGCTTTCACGCCCCAATCGCCTTCGAAAACCCAATAGCCGAATTCGCCGCGCACGGAGAGAATCTTGCCGAAGAAGCCGCTATCGCGCAGCATGGCGATCTTGCGCAAGCCAGGCAGGAAGAGCTTGTCCTGGACGACACCGTTCTTGACGCCGCGACGCTCTGCCGAAGCCGCAACCGAGAGCGCCTCCTCCAGCGTCTCCGAGATCGGCTTCTCGCAATAGACATGCTTGCCGGCCGCAATCGCCTTCACGAGAAGCTCGACGCGCATCTGCGTCGAACCGGCATCGAAGAAGATCGTATTGCTGGGATCGGCAAGAGCGGCCTCGAGATCGGTCGTCGTCTTGGACAGACCGTGCTTGCGGGCAATCGCCTCGATCTTTTCGGCATTGCGTCCGACAAGCAGCGGCTCCGGCATCAGCCTATCGCCGTTCGACAGAAGAACGCCGCCCTGTTCGCGGATCGCCAGGATGGAACGCACGAGATGCTGGTTATAGCCCATGCGGCCGGTAATGCCGTGCATGATGATGCCGATCGGCTTCGTTGCCATGAGTTTCTTCCTCCCGTAAATAACTATATAGTTACATAACTGACATGGCAAAGCCATGCTGTCAACGGCCATCGTCAATGGCCGCAGCGGCAATCGTCTATCGTTGCTGAGTCTGTTGCGCGGGAGATTTCAGGGACGCAGATAGGCGAAAATCACGTCGACGATATGCTCCCCCCAGGCGTCGATTTCGCTCTTGTCCGAGAGATTGCGACGGAAGATCGTCGAGAGCGTCCAGCGGTTCGTGAGGAAGAACGAGCCGAGGGCCGCAATGCTCATATAAATCTTCACGGGATCGCAATCGCTGCGGAATACGCCCGCCGCCGCGCCGCGATCGAGCAGGCCAGAAATCTCGGAGACCAGCGGCGAGTGCAGCTCGAAAATGCGCGCCGAACGCTTCAAGAAGCGGGCCTTATGCATGTTTTCCGTGCTGAGGATTCCTAGGAATTCCGGGTGATCCAGAAAATATTGCCAGGTGAAGACGACGAGCTCCCGCAAGCCGTCTGCAGGGGAGCGATGCGAGAGATCGAGCCGTGCTTCCGCCGAACGGATGGCGATATAGCTGCCTTCCAGAACGGCGACGTAGAGCGCATCCTTGCCGCCGAAATAGTGATAGAGCATCCGCTTATTGATTTTCGCCCGTTCTGCGATGGCATCGACGCGAGCACCGCCATAGCCGCGCTCGGCAAATTCCTTGGTCGCGGCCGCCAAAATCGCCTTGCTGGTGCGTTCCGCATCCCTGAGACGGGGCCGTTCCGAAGCTGCGCGCGAGGGAGTTTTCTCTGCATTCGCAAGGCCTGCATTCCTTGCGCTGCGCTTCACGGTCTTAGCTTCTGACATCATGGCTCCCGGCGGCATTTCGTAAGGCTTATGCGGCCCACCCTCACGCCGATAAGTAACCGATCATCGCATAAGTTGACAGCCCCCGGTGAATCAGAAGCAATAGTAACCATATGGTTATATCGATTTAAACGTGGATATGGCAAAGGATACGAGAGGAAACGTTGGATTTCCGGCGCTGCCGTAACCCCGCTCAGCGACAGTGAGATTGGACCGGGACGGCGGCGATCTTGCGTTCGGCCCCCATCCGGCCCTAGAGAACAGTAGGCAAGCGGCACCGGGTGAGTATGACAAAAAAGCAAATTGCAATCATTGGCGGCGGCCCTGCCGGGTTGATGGCGGCAGAGACCTTATCGCGGCTTAGCCATCGCGTTGTGATCTACGACACCATGCCGACGGTTGCGCGCAAGTTTCTGCTGGCCGGAAAATCCGGTCTCAACATCACGCATTCGGAAGATTACGGTGTCTTTGCCAACCGCTTCGGCGCCGCCTCGTCCCGATTGCGCGCAGCGCTTGACGATTTCCAACCGGATGACATCAGAGCCTGGGCGAAAGGCCTGGGAACAGAAACCTTCATCGGCTCATCCGGCCGCGTCTTCCCGAAAGTCATGAAGGCCTCGCCGCTGCTGCGTGCCTGGCTGGCCAGGCTGCAGGCGGGTAATGTCAGCATCATGACGCGGCATCGCTGGTGCGGCTTCGAGGACGACAGTCTAGTCTTCGAAACACCGAACGGGCGCGAGCTCGTGCGTCATGACGTCGTTTTGCTAGCACTCGGCGGGGCAAGCTATGCCCGGCTCGGATCGGATGCGGCATGGGTCAGCTGGCTTCGCGACAAAGGGATCGATATCGCCGCCTTCCAGCCGGCCAATTGTGGTTTCGACGTCACCTGGAGTGCAACCTTCAGCGAGCGCTTTGCCGGCACCCCCCTCAAGGCCGTTACGGCAACATCGGAAGACGGGACTTTTCCCGGCGAATTCGTCATCTCGAAGACAGGGATCGAGGGCAGTCTGGTTTATGCGCATGCCGCCTCGTTGCGCGACCGGTTGGCAAAAATGGGCGAGGCTTCGCTCATTGTCGATCTGGCACCGGGACGCGATGAGGTGCGCTTGGCGCGCGATCTGACGCGGCAGGACCCAAAGGCCAGCTTCTCCAATCGCCTGCGCAAGGGCGCCGGCATCGAGGGCGTCAAAGCGGGCCTTTTGCGCGAGCTTGCCGAGCCCGCCGTTCTCTCGCATCCGGAAGCGCTTGCCCGCCTGATCAAAGCCCTGCCGATTCCGTTGCTGAGGCCAAGGCCCATTGCCGAAGCCATCTCGTCTGCCGGCGGCATTCGCTGGGATGAGCTCGACGAGAGATACATGCTGAAGAAACTTCCCGGCCTGTTCGCGGCCGGAGAAATGATCGATTGGGAAGCGCCGACCGGCGGCTATCTTCTGACGGCCTGCTTTGCGACTGGTCATGCGGCAGCAAAAGGCATGGATGCCTGGCTCAGAAACACTGACCAGGCTTAAAGACTGGCCTTTCAACCGATCCGACCATTCTCCATCAGCCAGGCAACCGCCTCCTGAACGGCCTGCAGCGACGTATAGCGCGGCCGGTATCCAAGCAGCCTCTCGGCCTTCGCAATCGAGCAATTCGGGCTTCTGGCAATGTGCTCCCAGGTCGCCTGCGCATCTTCCGCCGACTGGCCTTCGGCCCATGCTTCATAGGGCAGGAATTCCAGCTTCGGCTCATGTCCGAACCAGTGCGACATCGCTTCGGCATAGCCTCTAAGCGTCAGCGCACCGCTTGAAACCGCATGGAAAGCCTCTCCCGTCGCAACCCGCCAATTGGCAATAGCGCCCATGAACATTTGCGCGACATCATCGGCATGGACATGGTGAACCGTCTCCAGGCCGAAATTCGGCAGGACGAGGGTTTCACCGCGCGCCAATGTCGAAAACGCCGACAGATTGAAATGCCCGGCGGGATTAAGAGGCTCCCAGCCTGGACCGACAATATGGCCGGGATGGATCAGGGTTGCGGGAAATCCCCTGCGCCGCGCCTCCTCAAGCAGATGCGCTTCGATCGCCGCCTTCTGGATGCCATAATCGCCGAAGGGCCGCTTCGGCGCCTCTTCCGGCGTCGGAACCACAGTCGAAAATCCATGCGTCCAGACCGTACCCGTATGCAGGAAATGGCCGACATGATCGGTGAGCGCCTCAGTCAGATGCCTTGCGCTATCGAGCGTGAAGCAGATCATGTCGATGACGATATCCGGTTTCAAGGCGCGAATGGCTGGACCGAAGCTGCCCTCCTTCTCCATGGCGGAGCGATCCATCGCCTGCATCTCCACATCATTCCACGCTTTGTTCGGCGAATAGGGTTTGGCCTGGCCGCGGCTGATCGCCACGACCTCATGCCCTGCTTCCACGAGCCGCGGCACGAGATAGGTGCCGATATGGCCCGTTGCACCGATAATCACCGTGCGCGTCATGATGTCCTCCCAAGGTCAAGATCGAAATCGGCGGCTGCCGATATCAAAGAAATGATCTGCTCCGTGAGAATAGGAGAGCGAACGGCTTTGTCATCCCTCTCATGGCTGAAAAAGTCATTCACCACCGTCTTCATTGCAGGGGGCGGTGGCGGAGGCATCCCGAGCATCACTTTAGCGTAGACAATGGTGTAATGCGCTGCGATCGAGATTACGGATAGCTCCCGCAGACAGCCCAGTGCGTCATTCAATGGCAGCTCCGTCTTCCAGGCCACATCGGGGACTGAACCGCCACTTTTTCCATCACCCATACACGAACATGCGAATTCCTGGGCACTCGCTGAGGCATGAACGCAAGATCGGCCTTTGGCATCTTTGCAGCCTTGGCAACAAGGGACTGATTTATTCTGAATAGATACAATGGCTTGAATCATGATCGCGCAGCTGCGGCGCCTTATGGCATCGGTATTGCATGTCTGACTTTCCAGACCATGCCGCCAGGATTTACCAATGCCGAACAAGACATCATCGCCATCCGTGCGACCGCTGATTTCATGACTCTCTCCGCCAAACAGACCGCTCAAACCAATTCGCCATCATCCCGTCCCATGATTGCGACACCGCATTGGCAGGCCAGCGAAGCAGGCGCAAAAGTGCTCAGACGCGGCGGCAATGCGATTGAGGCACTGATCGCGGCCGGAGCTGCTCTATCGGTAACCTACCCCCATTTCTGCGGGCTGGGCGGTGACGCTGTCTGGCTGGTGGCGGACGAAGTAGGCAATGCTCAGACTTTCCTCGGTATCGGGCAGGCGGCTGCGGCCATTCCGCGTGGAGACATACCTTTGCGGGGCGCGGCCTCTACCCTGACGACGGCCTGCCTCGTGGATAGTTGGGAGAAAGTGCTTGCCTATTCCGCCGACGCATGGGGCGGCACGGAGCGATTGCCGGCCCTTCTCGACGACGCCATCGCACTGGCGGACGCCGGCTTCGAAGTCAGCAGGTCGCAAGCCTTCTGGTACGAATTCCGGCGCGATGAACTGAGGAACTGGCCGGGCTTTACCGGGCTCTTCCGGCCCGGCGGCATCCAGCATCAACCCGCCTTGGCGCAGACGCTCAAAGCCATAGCGCGTCACGGCACCCGCGAATTCTATGAGGGGGCTCTCGCCCGTCGAATTGCGAACGGGCTTGCAGAGGCCGGCTCTCCTCTTTCGGCCGCAGATCTTGCTGCCACGCGGACTGATGTCGCGGCTCCTCTCCAGCAGGCGTATCGCGACACGATACTTCTTGCTCCATCCCCTCCGACGCAAGGAATAACCACCCTCGCCATCATGGGTGTGCTCGACCATCTGCCGATGGCTAATTTCCGGCCCGACGGTCCAGCCTATTATCATGCGCTGGTCGAAGCCGTGAAACAGGCGTTCCTCGATCGGCATGCAATCGCCGATCCTCGTTTCGCCGAGGACGCCTCGAAATACCTCCTCGATCCAATGCGCCTTGCCGCCAAGGCTGCGGCGATCGATCCGGCACGAGCCCTGCCTTGGCCACAAGATTATCGACACGGCGATACAGCGCTGCTTGCCGCCGTGGACGCCAATGGAAGATGCGCCTCTCTGCTGCAAAGCCTCTATTTCGACTGGGGCAGCGGCGTGGTGATCGGCGACACTGGCCTCCTCTGGCAAAACAGAGGGGCGGCCTTCAGCACCGATCCGGTAAATCCCAATTGCATCCAACCGGAAAAGCGTCCTTTCTATACGCTCAACCCGGGCCTTGCGCTGAAGGACGGGCGTCCGCATCTGGTCTACGGCACACAGGGCGCGGACGGTCAACCCCAGACCCTGTCGCTGCTGCTCAGCCTGCTGATCGACCACTGCCTTGATCCCGCTGCAGCACTCGCACGCCCGCGCTTCTTGCTCGGCCGCACATTTTCCGACAGTCGGGATAGCTTAAAGATCGAGGAAAATATTGGCGCCGAAACGGTTTCTGCCCTCGCAGCCATGGGACATGAGATCTCCACCATCGACGCCTTCAGTCCACTTGGGGGCCAAGCCGGTATCATCCGCATCGGCGAAGACGGGGCGATTGACGGCGCGCATGATCCGCGGAGCGACGGAGGCGCGATCCTGCTGTGAGCGCCAACGGCCAACCGTTCGATCTCATCATTCGAAATGTCCGTGTTGTAGAAGATGGCGATTTCGTCGACATCGGCGTGCGGGATGACCGGATTGCAGCCATCGAACCCCGCATTCGATGTGACGCAATATCGAACGTAGACGGCGAGGGAAGCTTCGCCTTTGGCGGATTTGTCGATACCCACATTCATCTCGACAAGGCCTGCATTCTCGATCGTTGCGCAATGTGCGAGGGGACACTGGCTGAGGCCGTGCGGGAAGTCGCCAAAGCCAAGGCCGGCTTTGAAGAAGCCGATGTTTATTCGCGCGCTGCACACGTCGTGGAGAAAGCGATATCCCATGGCACGACGCGGATGCGCACCTTCGTCGAAATCGATCCGCGCGCGGGCTTCCGCTCCTTCGAAGCGATCAAACGTCTCCGTCGGGATTATGCTTTCGCAATCGATATCGAAATCTGTGCTTTTGCCCAGGACGGGCTCACGAATGAGCCCGAAACATACGACATGCTCGACGCAGCACTTGCCGATGGTGCGGATCTGGTGGGTGGCTGCCCCTATACAGATCCCTCCCCCGGCCGGCACGTGGACATGATTTTTGCCCTTGCCGTAAAGCACAATGTCGCGGTCGACTTTCATCTCGATTTCAGTCTCGATCCGGATCGAACCGATCTGCCTGACGTGATCGACGCGACGCTCCGTCATGGCTGGCAGGGCCGCGTATCGATCGGCCACGTCACCAATCTGTCGGCCATGCCACAGGCGCAGATTCTTGCTATTGCCGATGACCTGGCAAAAGCAGGGATCGCTTTATCGGTGCTTCCGGCAACCGATCTGTTTCTCATGGGCCGAGGTCAAGACCGCCTGATTCCGCGTGGCGTAGCGCCGGCCCATCTGCTCGCAAGAAGAGGGGTCGTCACCTCCATCGCGACCAACAATATTCTCAATCCCTTCACGCCCTATGGCGACGCTTCGCTCATTCGCATGGCCAATCTTTACGCCAATGTCGCCCAGCTTTCGCGTGACGAAGATATGAGCCTGGCTTTCGACATGGTGAGCGGAATGGCAGCGGGCCAACGCGACGGCAGCACGCGTCTGCAGGCCGGCGACGAAGCGACGATCGTGCTCCTCGACAGTGCCGGCCCCGGTGCGGCCGTGCGCGAGATTGCCCGAATGATTGCCGGCTGGAAAAAGGGGCGCAAGAGCTTCGACAACGGCCGCCCTATGCTCCACAAACCGATCTAGGACAGCGCGCTATTCCGTTATGGAATCCGATTGGTCCACGCGGAAGAAGCGAGCCTGGCATCGGGATTAGCTACACTGTTAAGGCCCAACGATCAGTCATGCCGCTCCAGGAAACTTGAAACCGTCTTCAGGCAAAGATCCTTTTCTTCGACATGCGGCATGTGGCTCGAATTTTCAAAGAGCACCCACTCGCACCCCCTGACGCCATCGACATAAGGCTTGACCACCAGCGGCGTCGCCTCGTCATATTTGCCCGAGATCAGCAAGGTTGGCGCCTCGATCAGGGGAAGTCTGTCTTCGATCGTCCAATCCTTCATCGTGCCGATGACGTGAAACTCGGTCGGACCGTTCATGTTGCGGTAGACGGTATTGTCCTCGTCCATGGTGGCGAAGGTGCGGGCAACCTCCTCCGGCCAGGGCACGACGCGGCAGACATGGCGATCGTAGAAGACTCGGGAAGCTGCGATATATTCCGGATCGGTGATCGTACCGGCCTCTTCGTGCCTTAGCAGCGTGTCCTGCACCTCCTGCGGCAGCTCCTCGCGAAGGCGGTTCGCTTCTGCGACCCAGGTGTGCATGTTGGCCGGCGAATTGGCGATGACCAGTGCCTTCAGACCCTTCGGTCCGCGCACCGCATGTTCGGCACCCAGCATGCCGCCCCAGGACTGCCCGAGAAAGGCGTAGCGATCCTGAATGCCGAGATGCCTTAATAACGTATCCAGCTCATCGAGGAAAAGCGCCGGCGTCCAGAAGTCGGGGCCTTTCTCCGGCAGGCGCGTGGACTTACCATTGCCGAGTTGATCATAGTGGATGACGGCGCGGCCATCGATTTCGGCAATGCCCTTGAAGCTGTCGACGTAGTCATGAGTGCAGCCCGGCCCGCCATGGGCGACGACGAGCGGCAGCCTGCCGGAATCGAGCGAGCCGGTGATGCGGTACCATGTCCGGTATTCACGGAAGGGCAGAAAGGCTTCCTGCGTCGGGATTGCGGCCACGTGTCTCTCCATCTCCAGGCTTCGATGGACCAGACCATAACGCGGCCGAAACGGGTACGGCAGCTATCACAAGTTATAGGATGGCTGTGCGTCCAGCAGGCGATAATGCGTGGCCCGGACGACTGCCTGCGTGCGGTTCTTGGCGCCGAGCTTCTTTGCCGCGGCATTCAAGTGCATGACAACGGTCGGCACCGAGCGATCGATGATGCGCGAGATCTCCTTGGCGGAATAACCCTCGGCGGAATAGCGCAGGCATTCCCTCTCGCGCTCCGTCAGCCGGATTTTGCCGACACTCAGCGCTGCGGTATCAAAGAGCGAATAGGCCGTCTCATGAAAGACATGCGCAAGCAGGTTGAAATCGGCGATATAGCGCAGAGCGTCGCGCTCGAACTCCCTGTTGGCACCAAAACGAATTCCGGTGACCGTCGCATAATCGCCGCGCGGCATGTGCACCGGCACTGTGACACCCGTCGACATGTCGCGCTCGCTCAAATATCGCGCAACGGGAACCGTATCCTCGCTCATGAAGCGCTTGATCAGCGTATCGGCGTCGGGATCGTAATTCCAGAAGAACGGCGCCGAGGTTCGTAGCGCCACCTGCTGCACGGGATCGATGCGGAAATAGCCGCGATCGAACCAATATTCATACATGTCGTCGGAGATGTTCCTGAGCTTCAGAAGCGAAGGGATCATGATCTTGCCGTCTAGGTCGTAGGGCACCGGCGAATAATCGTAGATCAAAGCCTCGAAACCGATTGCCTTCATTCTCTCGAAGATATGATCGATGCGGCCGTCCAGCGTCTGATGCGCCGTGAACTGGCGCCTGATGGTTCCGATTTGATCGAACATGCAGCGGTTCCCGTCTGTGCCTGCGACCTCCCAACCTATCACTTCTTATAGCTGGTGCCGAGCGCGGTTTAAGGTAAAAATTTAGCCATGCTCAAATATTGAGCAAGCAGAATCTTTCGCCGGAGTTATCAATGTGGCGTGAAATTGAGCCGGAGGCGCGGCATGTCGTCGAGGTCGATGGCTACAAGGTGGTCGCCTACAGCTTCGGCAGCGGGCCGGAGACGGTCTACTGCCTGAATGGCGGCCCAGGCTTGCCCTGCGACTATCTGCGCGAGGCGCATTCCTGCCTGATCGACAAGGGGTACAGGGTCGTCGCCTTCGACCAGCTCGGCACCGGCGCCTCAGACCGCCCAACCGACAAGGGTTTGTGGACCATCGGCCGCTATGTCGAGGAGACCGAGACTGTCCGCAAGGCGCTCGGCCTCGGCAAGGTCCATATGCTCGGTCACTCCTGGGGCGGCTGGCTGGCAATCGACTATGCTTTGACCTATCCCGAGAACCTCAAGACGCTGATCCTCGAAGATACCGTCGCCGATATGCCGCACCTGATTTCCGAGCTGGAGCGGCTGCGCGCGGCACTCGGTCCGGAAACGGTCGCCATGATGCAGAAGCACGAGGCGCAGGGCACCTATAATCACCCCGAATATCTCGCCGCCGTCACCATCCTCAATTATCGCCATGTCTGCCGTCTGCCGGAATGGCCGGCACCCGTCCGCCGTTCGCTCGACGATTGGAACATGGGTCCCTACGAGACGATGCAGGGGCCGAATGAATTTCTCTATATCGGCAATCTCAAGGACTGGAACCGCATTCCGGACCTTCCGCAGCTTGCCATGCCGGTGCTGATCACGGCGGGCGAACATGACGAATTGACGCCGGCCTGTGCGCTCAGGATGAAGCGTGCCTTGAAGGATGCCGAACTCAAGGTCTTCGCCAATGCCAGCCACATGCCTTTCTATGAGAACCCGTGGGATTACTATCCGGCGCTCCTCGACTTCCTATCGCGGCATAGGGCAAGCTGATGCAAGCTAAGGTGATCCAATCCCACCGACGACAAGGGGGCGATCGCCGCCATGCATCGCTATAGATTCGTACTGACGCGACCGCTGCAGTTCCTGCCTGTCCTCTTCGGCATCAGCGTCATCACATTCGTTCTGGTCCGCCTCATTCCCGGCGATCCCGCGCGCAATATCCTCGGCACGCGCGCCACCCCGACAGCGCTTGCCAGCATTCGCGCGCAATACGGCCTCGATCAGCCGATGTGGCTGCAATATTTGTATTTCATCAGGAATCTCGGCAATGGCGAGATGGGCAAATCGATCCTCTACAAGATCGACGTGCTGCCGCTGATTTCGACGCGGATCGAACCGACCGTCTCGCTGGTCGTCTCGAGCGTCATTCTGTCGATCCTGATTGCCGTGCCGATGTCGGCGATTGCCGCACGCAATGTCGGCCGCGCACCGGATCACATCGTGCGCGTGGTCTCGACCTTCGGCATCGGCTTCCCGCCCTTCTGGCTGGGGCTGATGCTGATCATCCTGTTCAGCGTTCAACTCGGGATGCTGCCGGTCTCGGGATATGGCTCGACGATCGGCGAGAAGATCGCCCATCTCATCCTGCCGGCCCTGACGGTCGCGCTGTCGCTTTCGACCGTGCTGACGCGCAGCCTGCGGGCGGCGATGATCGAATCTCTTAAATCGGATGTGGCGACTGCGGCCCGCGCCCGCGGCATGCCTGAGGGCATCGTCTTCTGGCGGCATGTCGTGCCGAACTCGCTGGTGCCGACTATCAACCTGCTCGCCGTCAACATCGGCTGGCTGATCGGCGGCACGGTCGTCGTCGAAAGCGTCTTTGCCCTGCCCGGCATGGGTCAACTGCTGGTGCGCGCCATCTTCTCGCGCGACTACATGGTCGTTCAGGGTGTTGCGATGGTGTTTGCCTGCGCCACGGTGCTGGTCAATTTCCTCGCCGATATCGTCACGGTCGCCGTCGATCCTCGGGTGAAGCTATGAGCATCGACACAACAGCAACCGCCTCCCTCGGCTGGAACAGGTTTTTGGGGAAGCACCTGACGCTGACGCTCGGTGGCGGCATCCTTCTGTTCTTCCTTCTTCTGGCGATTTCGGCACCAATCGTCGCGCCCTATGACCCGATCTTTCAGAATGCCGACATGCGCCTGCAGGCGCCGTCGTTCCTGCATCCGTTCGGTACGGACAATTTCGGACGAGACATTCTTTCGCGCGTCATCTGGGGAGTGCGCATCGACCTGCAGATCGCCGTCATCGGCGTGCTCTTCCCCTTTCTGATCGGCACGACCGTCGGCACCATTGCCGGCTTCTTCGGTGGCATTGTCGATGCGCTCTTCATGCGCATCGTCGATATCATCCTCGCCTTCCCCTTCCTGGTGCTGATGCTGTCGATCATCGCCATTCTGGGACCGGGGCTCAGCAGCTTCTATATCGCCATGGCCCTGGTCGGCTGGGTTTCCTATGCGCGCCTGATCCGCGCACAAATGCTGGTGCTGAAGGGCAGCGATTATGCCATTGCCGCCGTCAGTCTCGGCTTCAGCCGGCCCAGGATCATGTTCCGTCACCTGCTGCCGAATGCCATTGCCGGCTCGATCGTCTTTTCCATGTCGGATGCCGTGCTCGTGCTCCTAAGCGGCGCGGCTGTCAGCTATCTTGGCCTCGGCGTTCAGCCTCCGCTTGCCGAATGGGGCGTCATGGTGGCGGAAGGCCAGAGCTTCATTACGACGGCCTGGTGGATCACGCTGTTTCCCGGCCTTTCCATCGTCTGCCTCGCCTTCGGTTTCAGCATGCTGGGCGATGCGCTCGGCGAACTGCTCGGGGTGCATGAATGAGTGCACCCGTCCTTTCCGTTCGCGATCTGGTGGTCAAGGCCCGCCTCGATGGCGGTGCACGCACGCTGATCGACGGCGTTTCGCTCGATCTCGGCAAGGGTGAGATCCTTGGCCTTGTTGGCGAGAGCGGCTCGGGCAAGAGCCTCCTGTGCCGTTCGCTGGTGCGGCTGCTGCCCTCGTCACTTCTAAAGATCGACAGAGGCTCCATCCGTCTTGAAGGACGGGAACTCACGAAAATCAGCGATGCCGAGATGCTTGAGGTGCGTGGCGGCGAGATCGGCATGATCTTCCAGAATCCGACAAGCCATCTCGATCCCGTCATGCGCATCGGTGACCAGATCGCCGAAGGCATCCGCTACCATCAAGGGCTCACAACGCGCGAGGCGCGCACAGCCGCGACCGAAATCCTTGAGCAGGTCGGCTTTCCCGATCCCAAAAGACAGTATGACAGCTATCCGCACGAGTTTTCCGGCGGAATGCGGCAGCGTGCCATGATCGGCGTCGCACTCTCCTGCGACCCTAAGATCTTGATCGCCGACGAGCCGACGACGGCCCTCGACGTCACCATCCAGGCGCAGATCCTGCGGCTCCTGATCGATATTCGCAACAAGCGCGAACTTTCGATCATCCTCATCACCCATGATCTCGGCATCGTCGCCCAGACCTGCGACAGGATCGCCGTCATGCGCAGCGGCCGCCTGCTTGAACAGGGTCCCAAAAGGACGATCCTCAGCCGGCCTGAAAACCCCTATACGATCGATCTGATCAACAGCCACCCTTCCCTGCCCGACGAAGCGGCAATGACGCAGCCGGAACCAACCCGGCCGAAAACGTCAGCCAAGCCGCTGCTTGAAATCGATGACCTGAGTGTAGACTTCAGGGTCGGCGGCGGCTTCTATAGGGGCAGCGGCGCAAAGACGGTCAGCGCCGTTTCCGGCGTCAGCCTGCAGATCATGCCGGGCGAAACCATCGGCATTGTGGGAGAATCCGGCAGCGGCAAGAGCACGCTTGCGCGCGCCGTTCTCGGCCTTACCCCGATCTCCTCCGGTCACGTCACGTTCGATGGTGTCGATCTGACCCAGCAGAAGAGCGCTGGCCTCGCAAGGCTCCGGCGCGAAACCGCCATGGTCTTCCAGGACCCCTTCAATGCGCTTAACCCGCGGCTGACGATCGGCCAGACGCTTGCCGAAGTGCTGAAAGTCCAGGGCAAGATCGCAAAACCCGACATCCCCGCGCGCATCGGCGAGTTGCTGGATCTCGTGGGGCTGGAGCGCGAATTCGCCGATCGCAAGCCGCGCAGCATGAGCGGTGGCCAATGCCAACGTGCCGGCATTGCAAGGGCGCTTGCGGTCGATCCGAAGCTCATCATCGCCGACGAATGCGTGGCTGCCCTCGATGTCACCATCCAGGCGCAGATCATCGATCTCTTCCGCGAACTGACGCGCCGGATGAACCTGACCTTGATCTTCATCGCTCACGACCTCGCCATCGTGCGCGACCTCTGTGAGCGGACCGTCGTGATGTATCGCGGCGAGATCGTCGAGGAAGGCCGCTCGCAGGAGATCTTCTCTCGCCCGAAGCATGCTTATACCGCAGCGCTCATTGCAGCCATTCCCGATATCGATCCGGACAAGCCGTTGCATGGCGAGCGCGATGCGGCACCCGCCGGGCAGACCCAATCAGCCAAACGCATGCGATAACAACGAAGGGAACGAATTCATGATCAACAAATGGAAGACAATCGGGCTTGCCGCCATCCTCGCCGGCCTGACGCTGAGCGCGAGCTATGCCGAAGCCGCCGGCGTGCTGACAATCGGCCGCCGTGAGGATTCGACGACGTTCGATCCGATCAAAACAGCGCAGAATATCGACAACTGGGTGTTCTCCAACGTTTACGACGTGCTGGTGCGCGTCGACAAGACGGGCACGAAGCTGGAGCCGGGTCTCGCGGAAAGCTGGACGACCTCGGATGATGGCTTGACCTATGTCTTCAAGATTCGCGATGCGAAATTTTCCGATGGCTCGCCGCTGACGGCTGACGATGCAGCCTTCAGCCTGCTGCGCATCCGCGACGACAAGGCATCGCTCTGGAGCGACTCATACAAGGTGATCGATACCGCCGTCGCGACTGATCCGCACACACTGACGATCAAGCTCAAACACGCATCGGCGCCTTTCCTTTCGACGCTGGCGTTGCCGAACGCATCGGTCATCTCGAAGGCCGGGATGGAAACGATGGGGCCGGATGCCTATGCGGAAAAGCCGATCGCCTCCGGCGCCTTCTCCGTCGAAGAATGGCGCCGCGGCGATCGCATCATCCTGAAGAAGAACCCGAATTTCTGGCAGGCCGACCGCGTGAAACTCGATGGTGTCGAATGGATCTCGGTACCGGACGACAACACCCGGATGCTGAACGTGCAGGCCGGCCAGCTCGATACCGCCATTTTCGTTCCGTTCTCGCGTGTCGAAGAGCTGAAAAAGGACCCAAACCTCAACGTGCTGATCGATCCTTCAACGCGTGAGGATCACCTGCTGATCAACCACGCCCATGGCGACCTCGGCAAGAAGGAGGTCCGCCAGGCTCTGGATATGGCGATCGACAAGAAGGCGATCGTCGACGCCGTTACCTTCCGTCAGGGCACCGTCGCCAATTCCTACATTCCCAAGGGCGCCTTGTATTACTATGCGGATAATCCGCAACGCCCCTACGATCCGGAAAAGGCCAAGCAGATGCTTTCGGCGGCCGGCGCCTCCAATCTCACGTTAAAATACCTCATTCGCGCCGGCGATGAAGTGGATGAACAGACGGCCGTGCTGGTCCAGCAGCAACTCGCCAAGGCCGGCATTACTGCCGACCTGCAAAAGGTGGACCCCAGCCAGGAATGGGACATGACCATCGCTGGCGACTACGACATTTCCGTCAACTACTGGACCAACGATATTCTCGATCCGGACCAGAAGACGACCTTCGTTCTCGGCCACGATTCCAACAACAACTACATGACCAACTACAAGAATGATGCGGTAAAGGATCTCGTCGCCAAGGCGCGGCTGGAGCTGGATCCGAAGAAGCGCGAGCAGATGTATATCGATCTGCAGAAGATGGCGAAGGACGACGTCAACTGGATCGACCTTTATTACAGCCCGTATATCAACGTCGCGCGCAAGAATATCGATAATTTCCATCAAAACCCGCTTGGCCGCTTCTTCCTGGAAGACACCGTCAAGAATTGACACAGCCTCAAGCTCCGCTGTCCACAGGGACGGCGGAGCATTGTTTTGGGAGATGCCCCCTTTCGCAAACCCATGAAGCGGTTATTCTGTCATCTTGATGCAAGGCAGGGATCATTGGCGAATGCACGTGCCGCAAGGTGAATTTCGGGAGCGCATGACGATACTGGGCGACCTTAACGCAGCCTCATTCGTCCCGTGGATCCGGCGTCACGCCAACAAGCTCGGACTTGCGCAGACATTCTTCCATTCCGATGCGGCCCGGATCGAACTTGAGGTCACCGGACCTGTGGAACTGATCGACATGCTGGAAATGGGCTGCTCACTCGGTCCGATCGACGTCTGGGTTGAGGAGATTCAACGCAGGGTCATGAATGGGCCGGAAACATCGCATCTTAGAAATTCCTGATCTATTGCCTTTTATTTAATCATTGTTGCAAATGCGAATTATTTATGCAAAATCTTTGAACACTAAGGGGATGCAGGCATCAGTGCCTGCCTATGACCAGCGGCGCTAAGCCATTGGTGAAATTAGAGAGTTGAGACCATGCCATTTGATGGGGCCGGATCCTGGGCGCCAGTCGCCCTTTCTTCCGATCTGCCACCAGGAACCGTCATGCCGGCCTGGACATCGGTTGGCCCGATTGCCCTTTGGCGCAGTCAGTCGGGTCGCGCAACCGCATCATCCGATCGCTGTCCACATCGCGGAATGAGATTGTCGCACGGCTTCGTCCGCGGCGAGGCACTCTCCTGCATCTATCACGGGTGGAGCTATTCGACGTCAGGCGGATGCATTCGCATTCCGGCCCATCCCGATCTCGTTCCGCCGGAAACCATCCGCGTCGCCGTCCAGCAAGTGGAAGAAGCGGATGGTGTTCTATGGATGGCAGCCGGGCAACCGGCAACACCGCCTCCTCAGCTCGACGAATTCATTCCGCTGCGCTCCATGATCGTGGAAACAGGGGTTGCGGAGATCGAGGCTGCGGCAGGGGCAAAGATTGATGCAAAGGGGCTGGTTCGCCTACCTCAATTTCCCTGGATCGGGCTGCTGCTGGCACCTCAGGGAAAACATACGCTCCTTCTTCTCTTGATCGATAGGGATCGCAGCCCGGCAGACCGCATTGCGGCATCCCGGATTGTCGAATCCATCCGCCGTGCCGCGGAAGAGCGCCAAAGGGAGAATGCATGATGAATGGCGGCGCGATGATCGATGAATGGTATCCGGTCGGCCTTTTCAGCCAGCTCAGCGAGAAGGGAAGCAAGACCTGGCTGATGGGCGAGGCGATCGAGGTCGCGCGTGATCAGGATGGCAATGCGCGGGTGACGACCGTCGAGGGAAGAACACTTCCCGTCCGCGTTCAATATGGCCACGTCTGGTCCTCGCTCGGAAAGCCGGACAAGGAGCTTTTTGCCATTCCCGAAGCCGATCAGCCGGGCCGGCGCTTCGTCGATGTCGGCGTGGTCCGCGTGCGCTGTTCGCCGCTTCGCGCCGTGGAGAACTTTCTCGACATCGCGCATTTTCCCTTCGTTCACACCGACATCCTCGGCGCGGAACCGCATACGGAGGTCGAAAACTATAAGGTCGAGATCCGCGAGGGTGTGGATGAAGTCTGGGCAACGCAGGTGAAGTTCTACCAGCCGCAGGCTGCAAAATCTGCGACCGGCGGCATTACGACCGAATATATGTACCGCGTGCCGGCCCCGACCTGTTCCGTCCTCTACAAGACGTGCCCTCCGCGCCCCAGCGAATGGGACGTCATCACCTTATTCGTCCAGCCTCTTGCCGAAGATCTCTGCGACGTATGGCCCTGGATGGCGCTCTTCGATGATGAAACGCCGATGACGGACCTTATCCACTTTCAACAGACGATCTTCCTGCAGGATCGCTCGATCCTCGAAAACCAGATACCCGCGCTTCTTCCGCTCGATCCCGGCATGGAAATTCCAACAAGGGCCGACCTCACCTCGGTCGCCTACCGGCGATGGCTCAAGCGCCACAACTATACCTACGGCGCACAGTTGGTCGCACAATGAAGCTCTACGATTATGTTCTATCGCCGAGCTGCTACAAGATCCGGCTGATGGCCGCGATCCTCGGCATCAAGCTCGAGATCCGGCCAGTCGACTTCCATCCCGGCGCGGAGCATCGCGGGCCGGAGCTTCTGGCGCTCAATCCGGCAGGCTCAATCCCGATCCTCGAAGATGGCGATCTCGTGCTCACCGAATCCTCGGCGATGCTTGCCTATCTCGCGGCCAATGCTGCGCCGGAATGGCTGGGTCAGGGTTCGCCGCGGGAGACGGGGCGCGTACAGCAATGGCTCTCCCTTTCGCATCGCCTGACAGCCAATCTTGGCGGCGCGCGGCTCCACGAAATGCTCCTGCGACCGGGTGACATCAAGGTTCTACAGGCTCAAGGGATTGCTGCCCTGCGCGAGCTCGAAGCGGGCCTCTTCGAACAGCGCGAGCGCGGCATGCGGTTTCTTGCGGCAAGTGAGCCGACGATCGCCGATATCGCCTGCTTTCCCTATGTCGCGCTTGCGCCTGACGGCGGCATCCCGCTTGATCCCTATCCCTTGATCCGCCTCTGGATGCGCGCCATCCGCAGCCTACCCGGTTTCATCGAAATGCCCGGCATTCATCGCCTGCATGAGTTGAAACCCGATCCGCATCCGGCAGCAGAGGCATGATGGAATGACCGGTTATCTCCTGAAGAATTGCGCTGCAGTTATCGTCGATGAGGGCAATGGGCCGAGCGTGCGCCGGAACGTCGACCTGCTCACCAAGGGCTCGGCGATCCAGGCGATTGGCGAAAACCTGTCGTTGAGCGGCTTACCCGAAGGAACGGCAGTCCAGGACGCATCCGGCTGGTTCGTCTATCCGGGGCTCGTCAACACCCATCACCACTTCTTTCAGTGCTTCGTGCGCAACCGGGCCGACCTCGACTGGACCAAGCTTTCCGTCATCGAATGGCTCGACCGGATCTATCCGATCTTCTCTCGGCTGACGGAAGACTGCTTCTATCATTCTTCGGTCACCGCCATGGCCGAGATGATCAAGCACGGCTGCACGACCGCCTTCGACCATCAATATTGCTTTCCCCGCCATGCGGGCAAGCGCCTGATCGATCGACAGTTCGAGGCGGCGGAATTGCTCGGAATGCGCTTTCACGCAGGCCGTGGCGGCAACACCCTGCCGAAGTCCGAGGGGTCGACGATCCCGGATGCCATGCTCGAAACCACCGACGAATTCATCGCCGACTGCGCGCGGCTGATCGATAGCTATCACGATGCCAGCCCCTTCAGCATGCGCCGGGTGGTTGTCGCGCCTTGCCAGCCGGTCAATTGCTATCGCGAAACCTTCGTCGAGTCGGTTGCGCTGGCGCGCGATCGCGGCGTGCAGCTGCATACGCATGTCGGCGAAGGCGAAAGCCCCGTCATCGAGACGCGGCATGGCATGCGCACGGTCGACTACTGCGCGGAATTGGGCTTTGCCGGCCCCGACACCTTCTATGCCCATTGCTGGGAACTGACGCATGACGAGTTGCGCAAGATGGCGGCAAGCGGCACCGGCGTTTCCCATTGCCCCGAGCCGGTTTACCTTGTCGGCGCCGAAGTGACCGATATTCCGGCGATGCAGGCTTTCGGCCTGCGCATCGGCCTCGGCTGCGATGGAGCCGCATCGAATGACAACTCCAACCTCATGCACTGCATCCATTCCGCCTACATGCTGCAGTGCCTGACGGCATCCACGCGCGCGCATGCAGTTCCGGCCCCGCTCGACTTCCTGCAATATGCGACCAGCGGGGGCGCAAGCCTGTTGGGGCGCACGGATATCGGGCGACTTGCCCCGGGTATGGCCGCCGACCTATTCGCTATCGATACGCGGCGGATGGATTATGTCGGCACACGGCATGACCCGCTGAGCCTGATTGCTAAGGTCGGGATCGGCATGCCCACCGATCTGACCATGATCAACGGATGCATCGTCTGGCAAAAGGGTGAATTCACCGGACTGGATGAGGCCGCGCTGTTTGCGGCGGCCGAAGCTGCTCTTGCAACAGTAGAATTCTGAAAGCCAAAAAGGGGAACTGGGATGCAGAAGAATCTGACCCGCAGAACATTGATGAAGAGCGCGGCCGTCGCAGGCCTCGCAACGGCCTTTACCGGTCGCTCTGCCTTTGCCGCCGCCGAACCGCTCGGCATTACGCTCGTCGTGCCCTCGCCGATCGGCGATGTCGGCTGGGGTCATGCGCTGGCCGCGGGCCTCGATCCGATCAAGGCCGCCTATGGCGACAAGGTTAAGGTCACCGTGATCGAGAACATCGCCGAAGGCCCGGATGCGGATCGCATCATGAACAAGACAGTCGCCGACGGAAACCACTTCCTGATCGCCGGCTCCTTCGGCTATCAGAACGGCGCGCTTCAGATTGCCCGCCGCAACCCGAAGGTGACCGTCCTGCATGCCTCCGGCTTCCAGGTCGCGCCGAATTTCTCGCCCTTCGCCGCCAAGTATTTCCAGGGAACCTACCTGCTCGGCATGGCAGCGGCCGCCGTTTCCAAGACCGGCAAGCTCGGTTCGGTTTCCGCATTCGCCATTCCCGAATTGATCACGTCGATCAACGCCTTCACGTTAGGTGCACAGGCCGTGAAACCGGACATCGAAGTATCGGTCGTCT
This sequence comes from Martinezella sp. CNPSo 3890, assembly GCF_057784455.1. NCBI lineage: Bacteria > Pseudomonadati > Pseudomonadota > Alphaproteobacteria > Hyphomicrobiales > Rhizobiaceae > Martinezella > Martinezella sp. CNPSo 3890. The sequence goes on from NZ_JBXSOR010000004.1 coordinate 110,922, forward strand.
GGGTCAATTCCTGGTTCGATCCGGCCAAGGAACAAGAGGCCGCCAAAGCTTTGATCTCGCAAGGCTGCGATGTGATCTTCTCGAACGCACAGGATACGCCTTCGGTCATTTCAGCCTGCGAGGAAGCTGGTGTCTACGCCTTCAACCTGAATTCCTCGATGAAGAAATATGCGCCGAAAACCTATCTCGGCTGCGTGTCCACAGACTGGTCGCCCTTCTTCAAGGCATCGGTCGATGCCCATCTCGCCGGCACCTTCAAGGGTGCCAACGCTTTCCTCGGCGTCGCGGACAAGGTCGTCGAAGTCGTCGACTGGAGCCCGGCAATTCCGGCCGACACCATGGCCAAGATCAAGCAAGTCGAAGCGAAGATCGCCAGCGGCGGCTTTTCGCCATTCACCGGCCCGATCACCAAGGCCGATGGCAGCGAAGGAGCGGCTTCGGGCGCGACACTGACGGATGCCCAGATCGTCGCGATGGACTGGCATGTCAAAGGTGTGAAGACGCCTTTGCCGAAGTAAATCCAAATGACCATTCCGCTGCTGTCGCTGCGCGGCATCTCCAAAAGCTACGGCCAGGTCCATGCCAACAAGCATATCGATCTGGACGTAGCCCCGGGCTCGATCCATGCCATCCTCGGAGAGAATGGCGCAGGCAAATCGACGCTGATGAAGCTGATCTACGGCGTCGAACAACCGGATGATGGGACCATTGGCTGGCATGGAAAGCCCTTGAGCCTTGCCTCCCCTGCGGAGGCGAGGCGTACTGGCATCGGGATGGTCTTTCAGCATTTCTCGCTGTTCGAGAGCCTGACGGTCGTCGAGAATATTCGCCTGATCGTCTCCGGCAGCAGGGCCGAGCTTGCGCAGCGCATCCGCGCCCTGGGAGATGAATTCGGTCTCGAAGTCGATCCGCTCGCCCATGTGCACGAACTGTCGGTCGGCGAGCGGCAGCGGGTGGAGATCATCCGGTGCCTGATGACCGATCCGAAGCTGCTGATCCTCGACGAGCCGACTTCGGTGCTGCCGCCGCAAGCCGTCGAGAAGCTGTTCGACACGCTGCGCCGGCTGCGCGATCGCGGCGTGTCGATCCTCTTCATCTCGCATAAGCTGGAAGAAATCCAATCCCTGTGTGACCGGGCTACGATCCTGCGCGGCGGACGCGTGACCGGGCATGTGGATCCGCGTGAACACGACGCCCATGATCTCGCCCGCATGATGATCGGCCGCGATATGCCGGAAGCGATACCGGCCTTGACTTTGGCCGAGGGTGAAAAGCGCCTGGAAATCATCGGCCTCGACTACCGGCCGGACGACCCCTTTGGCATGCCGCTCTCCACGATCAGCCTGACGGTGCGCAGCGGCGAGATTCTGGGCATCGCCGGCATTTCCGGGAATGGGCAAAAGGAGCTTGCCGCCCTGATTTCAGGGGAAATGCCCCTGCCCCGGGACAAACGCGATCAGATCTTCATGATGGGACAGGATGTCGGCAGCCTCGACGCCGCCAGCCGCCGGAAGCTTGGCTTTGCCTTTGTTCCGGAGGATCGGCTCGGGCATGGCGCCGTTCCCGAAATGTCCTTAACGCTCAACAGCTTACTGACGGCCCATCCCTTGAAGCTCGTCAGGCATGGTCTCATCGACAAAGCGAAGGCAACGGATTTCGCAAACGAGTGCATTCGCGATTATGACGTGCGCACGCGCGGTCCGGAGGCTGAAGCCGGGTCGCTTTCCGGGGGGAACCTGCAGAAGTTCATCGTCGGGCGCGAAATCATGCTCGCCCCGAAACTGCTGTTTCTTGCACAACCAACCTGGGGCGTGGATGTCGGCGCGGCTTCCGCCATTCGCAAGCGACTGATCGAGCTGCGCAATCAAGGCATGGCAATTCTCGTCATATCGGAAGAGCTCGAGGAATTGTTCGAGCTCAGCGACGTCATTCAGGTCCTTTACCACGGCACGCTGAGCCTGCCGCTCGTGACCCGCGATACAAAAGCTGAAGATATCGGTCGATACATGATCGGCGCACAGCCCCAAGGCGAAAAGGCATTCGCATGAGCCGTTCCTTTTCTGCAATCCTTCCCAGCTTTGTCCGCCGCGATCGAGCCTCGTTCGCCGCAAAGCTGCTCGCGCCGCCGATCGCCCTCATCGTCACCATCGCACTCAATCTCGGTCTCTATATCGCGATGGGCCGTGATCCGATGGCGGTGATCTATGCCATGCTGATCGAACCATTCGTCTCCTGGGCCTCGTTCTCGGAAGTATTGCTCAAGACTGGCCCCCTGCTTTTGATTGCACAGGGTCTCGCAATCGGCTTTCGTGCCAAGGTCTTCAATATCGGCGCTGAGGGCCAATTCATTCTTGGCGCAATCTTCGCCTCCGCCATACCCATCTGGATGCCGCAGGCAACGGGCCAATGGATATGGCCCGCAATGCTGCTGCTCGGCACTCTCGGCGGTGCTCTATGGGCGTCTCTCACCGCCTTCTGGCGCGTCAGGCTCAACGCTAACGAAATCCTTGTCTCACTGATGCTAAGCTTCGTTGCCGCGCAATTGCTCAACTATCTTCTTCTCGGCCCATGGAAAGATCCCGGCGGTTTCAATTTCCCGCAGTCGGTCATGTTCCAGTACGACGCAATGGTGCCGATCCTGTTCGAGGGAACCCGCGTCAATGTCTCGCTTATCCTTGCCGTCGGCCTGTCGATCGCAGCGTGGATCTTCATGCAGATGAGCTTCGCCGGGTATAAATTGCAGGTCGGCGGACTGGCTCCCCGGGCGGCAAGCTATTCCGGTTTCAAGGAGAGCTGGGCAATCTGGCTGTCGCTGATCATTGGCGGAGCGGCGGCCGGACTTGCGGGGGCCGCTGAAGTTGCCGGACCGCTTGGCCAGCTGCAGCGTTCGATCTCGACCGGATATGGATACGCGGCAATCATCGTTGCCTATCTTGGCGGCCTCAATCCAATCGGCATCGTCATCTCCGCGATCATCATGGCAGCTCTCTATATCGGTGGCGATAACGCCATGGTCTCCGCCAATCTGCCCATTGCAGCCGTCCGCGTGTTCCAGGGCAGTCTGCTCCTCATCTATCTCATCGCCGTGGCTTTCGTGCGCTATCGCATCGTCTGGCGCCCCATGCCCGTCCGGAGCGCATCATGAGCGCCGTCGAGTTCATTCTTGCCGGCATGCTGGCAGCCGCAACGCCATTTCTGCTGGCAGCCCTGGGCGAGCTTGTTGCCGAGCGCGCCGGCGTCTTGAACCTCGGCGTAGAGGGCTTGATGGCCGTTGGCGCCGTCATCGCGTTCATTGTCGTCTATCATGGCGGCGGTCATCTTCTTGCCTTCCTTGCGGCCGGCCTCGGAAGTGCACTCCTCTCCATGATTTTTGCCGCTATCACACTGGGCTTCAACGCAAACCAGGTTGCTGCCGGTCTTGCCCTTGGCATTCTCGGCCAGGGCCTCTCGGCACTATTCGGCAAGAGTTATGAGAGCCTGACCGTCACCACCTTGCCAAAGATCGCAATTCCCGGGCTTTCACAAATTCCAGTCGTCGGGGGCCTCTTCAGCCAGGATATCGTCGTCTGGATCTCGCTTGTCGTGACGGTCGGCATATGGGCGATGTTTGCCTATAGCAAGGTCGGCCTTATCCTTCGCGCCGTCGGTGAAAATCCGAAAGCTGCGCATGCTATCGGCTATCCCATTGTCTCGATCCGCTTCGCGGCAGTTGCGTTTGGCGGCATGATGGCAGGCTTTGCCGGCGCTTACGCCTCCACGATCTATACGCCGCTCTGGGCGGACGGCATGATCGCGGGGCGGGGCTGGATTGCCATTGCCCTCGTTGTCTTTGGAACCTGGCTGACATCCAGGATTTTCCTGGGCGCCTGCCTGTTCGGTGCGGTGTCGCTGATGGGTCTTGCGGCGCAGGCGAGCGGGCTCGCAATTTCCTCGCAATTGCTCGCATGCCTGCCCTATCTCGTGACGATCATCGTCCTTGGCATCATCTCCGTCGATCGCCGGCTCCTGAAGCTGAATGGTGTCGCCTCACTCGGCGAACCGTTTGAACGATAGCAAATGTGCATAGGCGGAGATTTCCATATCCACAGGTTGCTGCGACTGATCGCCTGAAGCGCGGGTGGACGGCAAAAATCTGCCGATTAATTTCCTTCGCTTGCCTTGAGGGCAGCAATACCGGCATTCTTCTTGCTTCTGGCATTTCGTCAGCACTCCCTGAGAGGGCGTGTTCGCTGGTTCACAGCAAGGAGGCTTTCCATGATCCCATCCGATACTCAAGATAGAGTCCTGCCGAACGGGCCGGTACTTTCCGTGCGCGGTCTGACGGTCAGCCTCCCGAAGAACATGGAACGCGTGCATGCCGTGCAGGATATCACCTTCGACCTCATGCAAGGCGAGATCCTTTGCATCATCGGTGAATCCGGCTCGGGGAAATCGGTGACCGCGAATGCGATCATGGGCCTGCTGCCATCCATCATAAAGGTAACGGCGGGTACGATCCGCTTCAAGGGCGTGGACCTCGTAAGCGCCGACGCTGCCACCCTTCAAAGCCTGAGGGGACGGGCCGTTTCGATCATTTTCCAGGACCCGCTCTCGGCACTCAATCCACTGATGACGATCGGCAACCAGATCATCGAGGTTCTCGATGCTCACAAGATCGGCACGCCGGAAAGCCGGCGGCAGAAGGTGAAGGAACTGCTCGGCGAAGTCGGCCTGCCAGATCCGGATCTTCTCCAGCATCAATATCCCTTCCGGCTGTCCGGCGGGCAGCGGCAGCGCGTGATGATCGCCATGGCGCTGGCGCTCGATCCGGATGTGCTGATCGCCGACGAACCGACCACTGCATTGGACGTGACGACGCAGGCCCAGATCCTCGAATTGATCCGCAAGATACAGGCGCGCAAGAAGATGAGCGTCATGTTCATCACCCATGATTTCGGGGTGGTCGCCGAGATTGCCGACAGGGTGATCGTCATGGAGAAGGGGCATCTTGTCGAACAGGGACAGGCGGCGCAGGTGCTGAATGCGCCTGTTCATCCCTATACGCAGCGTCTTATTGCGGCCGTTCCCCGCATGACGACCGCCGGTCGCGAAACCATTGCCGAAGCGCCCGTGGTGCTGGAAGTCGATAAGCTCAACAAGACCTATCGAGCGGGAAGCGGCTTCCTGTCGAAATCGCGGACCGTGCAGGCGGTCAACGACGTCAACTTCTCGATCCGCAAGGGACGCACATTGGGTGTAGTCGGTGAATCAGGCTCCGGAAAATCCTCGCTCGGCCGCGTCCTGTTGAAGCTTTTGAGCTCGGACAGCGGTCGGATTCTCTTTGACGGCCGCGATATCGCTCCGTTGTCAGACGACGAGTTCCGGCCATTGCGTCCTTATATACAGATGATCTTTCAAGACCCATTCGCCTCGCTAAACCCGCGCCATACGATCGGCCGCATTCTCACCGTTGGACCGATGGCGCACGGCCTGTCGATGCATGAGGCCAAGGCGAAGGCGCTGCGTCTTCTCAAGCGCGTCGGCCTCGACGAAGGTGCCTTTGACCGCTTTCCCCATGAGTTCTCCGGTGGCCAGCGCCAGCGCATCGGTATCGCCCGCGCCTTGATGTTCGACCCCGTGCTGCTGGTGGCTGACGAGGCAGTCTCCGCTCTCGACGTCTCGATCCAGGCGCAAATCCTCAAGCTTCTTGCCGAAATCCAGCAGGATACCAAGGTCGCGATGATCTTCATCACCCACGATCTGCGCGTCGCCAGCCAGATCTGTGACGAAGTCGCCGTCATGTACAAGGGCGAGATCGTCGAATGTGGCCCGCCTTCGCAGATCTTCCGTGCGCCGGCTCATGCCTATACCCAAAACCTGTTGGCTGCCATCCCCGGCGGCGACTGGGAAGCGGTCGGCTAAACGTCCACCAACGAGGCATAGCGGCGCCGAATGCGGCCCGCTTCTGCTTAATTACCACCATTCGTGCACGCGCCAGTAGCGATTGATGCCTGAGAAACGGGCAGTCTTCCGCACTGATTATTTTTTATCTGATTGGGCGAAAAAATAGTTGCATTTATCCACTATCCGTCCTTTCATGAGCATGAAATTTCCAGCGACGATCCGCCGCAGACGATCATGAATCTGCCACGCATTAAGGGTGGCGGGAACGGTGTTTCGTTGCCTTTCAAAGGTTCCGAGCCATGCCGCCGACCAAGGCCCCGCCAATTTCCGTCAAGGACATCGATATCGACGTCCTGGAGGATACGCTGAGCTTTTATATCCGCAGCATCAATCTTGCCGTCTCGCGCGATCTGGACGAGAAGCTGGAAGGTCTGGACGTCGCCCGCGGAACGGGAAAGATCACGACCCTGTTCCTGGTCGACGACAATCCGGGAATCCGGCCTTCCACCATCGCGCAAATCATCCTGAAAGACCGCTCGGCGACCGGCAGGCTGATCGAACAGATGGAAGCACATGATCTCCTTACGCGCGAGACGTCGGCGGACGACAGCCGCGCCCAGGAACTCTACATCACGGAAAAAGGTCACGAACTGGCAAAACGTGTGCGTGCCATCGTCACCAAGCAATCACGCGAATTCTTTTCCGACATCACCGACGAAGAACACAGGCTCCTGATCGACATACTGCGCCGAACTTACCGGCGCATCGTGGCGCAATCGTGAGCCGGCAAACCGTGGGAGAGCAAACATGGGCATGAGTGACGAGCGGGTCGCAATGATATCCGGTGCCAGCCGGGGGATCGGCGCCGCACTCGCCGAGGAACTTGCCGCCAAGGGATGGCGGCTCTCGCTCGGCATGCGCCGTCCTGAAATGCCCGCCTGGGCAGACCCTGCGCACGTTAGCGCCTTTGCCTATGATGCCATCGATACGGACGCATCCGATCGCTGGGTGGAAGAGACGCTTCGCACCTTCGGGCGCATCGACGCGATCGTCGCCAATGCCGGCATTGGCATCGCAAAGACGGTGATCGAAGCCGATGATGCCGACCTCGACGATCTGCTCGAGGTGAACGTCAAGGCACCGCGAAGACTTGCAAAATCCGCGTGGAGCGCCCTTGCGTCAAGCGGTCGCGGCCGGGTCATCGTCGTCGCTTCGCTTTCGGGAAAGCGGGTGAAATCCGCGAATTCCGGTCTTTATGCCGTCTCGAAATTCGCGGCGGTCGCGCTGGCCCATGCCATACGCCACACCGGCTTTGAACTTGGCATCCGCGCTACCGCCATCTGCCCCGGCTTCGTCGCGACCGACATGGCGCGCGGGCTTACGAGCAAGCCCGATAGCGAGATGACCGATCCGCGCGACCTCGCCCGCATCATCTCCATGCTGATGGAGCTGCCGAACGAGGCAAGCGTTGCCGAATTTACCATCAATTGCCAGTTAGAGGAGTCCTTCTGACCATGCCCGGCCCCTATGTTGTGCCCGTTCACGGGGATGCGGAACTGCCCAAGGAAGTCGACGTCGTCGTCATCGGCGGTGGCATCATCGGCACCTCGACGACGCTGGAACTTGCCGAACGGGGTCTGCGGGTCGCGCTTTGCGAGAAGGGCGGCATCGGCCAGGAACAATCGAGCCGCAACTGGGGTTGGGTGCGCATTTCCAGGCGCGATCCGCGCGAAGTGCCCCTCATGGCGGAGGCCCTGCGCATCTGGAGCACGCTCGACAGACGTACCGGCCGCGACACCGGCTACAAGCGCGCCGGCATCATCTTCACCTGCGCGGATGACAAGCAATATGCCGATCATGAGCGCTGGAATCGCAATCTGGAAGGCTACCAGCTGGAAAGCCGCATGATCAGCGGCGCCGAATTCAAGAACCTCTTTCCCGGTACGCAGATGGAGCTCAAGGGTGCGCTCTTTACCGCCGCCGACGGCCGTGCCGAGCCGCAGCGTGCCGCCCCCGCCATTGCCGAGGCCGCCCGCGACAAGGGAGCCTCCATTCTGACCGAATGCGCCGTGCGCGGTATCGAGACAGCCGGCGGCCGCATCTCCGGCGTCATCACGGAACGTGGTCCCATCGCCTGCAAGGCCGTCGTGCTTGCCGGCGGCGCCTGGTCAAGCCTATTTGCCGGCATGTTCGGGCTCGATCTGCCGCAGTTGAAGGTGATGAATTCCGTCTTGCGCACCAAGCCGCTGGATGGCGGCCCCGAGCAAGCCATCTGGGCGAGCGGCTTTGCCCTGCGCAAGCGTCAGGATGGCGGCTACACCATCGCTTCGGGCCATGAGAACATCGTGGACATCGTACCGAGCTCCTTCCGCTACGCCGGCAAGTTCCTGCCGGCGCTGAAAAAGGAGTGGCGCTCGCTGAACTTCCGCGTTTCCGGCCGGTTCTTCGACGAAGCGCGCATTCCCAATCGGTGGGCGATGGACGAGGCAAGCCCCTTCGAATATTGCCGCGTCCTCGACCCCAAACCCTCCACCAAGCTTTCGAATGCGGCGCTCGCCAACCTCAAGAAAGCCTTTCCGGTTTTCGAGAAGGCCGAGATCGCTCAGCGCTGGGCGGGTTATATCGACGTGACGCCGGATGCCGTGCCGGTGATCGATGCGATCGACAGCATTCCGGGCTTTCATATCGCCACCGGCTTTTCCGGCCACGGCTTCGGCATCGGGCCTGCGGCCGGACGATTGATGGCCGACATCGTCACCGGCAAGCCGCCAGTGGTGGATCGCAAGAACTTCCGCTTTTCCCGCTTCCATGACGGTTCGAAGATCGAACTGATCAGTGGTTTCTGACCTCTCCGAACCAAGCAGACAATACAAAGACGAAAGAGAAAAACAGCCGAATCCTACCAACAAAAAGGGGAACGATCATGACCGATGCAAATGACACCATCCTCCTGAAACCAACCCGCCGCCAGGCATTGACTATGATGGCGCTCGGTGCCTCCGGGTTGATCATGCCCAATATCCTCGGTCGCGGCGAGGCTTTCGCGGCACCTCCCGCCAAGCCGACCGGCCAGCTAGTCATCGGCTTCTCGCAGGAGCCGACCGTCTTCAATCCGCATCTGATCCACATCGAAGTCGATGAGGGCATCCATTTCAGTGTCTTCGATCCGCTCTTTACCGTCACACCGGAGGGCAAGTTTTCCCCTTCGCTTGCAACCGAAGTTCCGACGGTCGAAAACGGCGGCATCTCGGCCGACGGCCTTCATTGGAAGGTCAAACTGCGCGATGGCGTGAAGTGGCATGACGGCACGCCGTTCACCGCCGAAGACGTCAAGTTCACCCTCGAACTCATGGTCGATCCGAACTTCCGCAGCTGGCGCAAGACTGGCCATGAGCTGGTACGCGACCTGACTGTCGTCTCGCCGACGGAAATCACCTGGCGGATGGAAAAGCCGTTTGCGCCCTACCCCTCGATCCTCGCCATGACCTTCATCGTGCCAAAGCATATCCTTGGTGCGGAGAAGGACAAGAACACCGCCCCCTTCAACAATGCCCCCATCGGCACCGGCCCGTTCAAATGGGTCGAGCGTGTCCCCGGCGATCACATCACGCTCGCGGCCAATACCGACTATTTCGGCAACGGCCCTTATCTCGAAACCCTGGTCTACAAATATGTTCCCGACCTGACGGTGCTGTATACGCAGTTCAAGACCGGCGATATCGACGTCGTCGGCCTGCAATGGATCACCCCGGATCACTATGACGAGGCCAAGGGGCTGGATGGGAAGGCTGTTGCCGTCGTTCCGGCCGCCACGGTCGAATCCGTCGGCTTCAACATGGAGAAGCCGCAATTCAAGGACCCGGCGGTGCGCGAGGCGCTCTACTACGCGATCGACAAGCAGACGATCATCGATGCGCTCTACTACGGCCTGCCGACACCGACCGAGAGCTACATTCCGCAGCAGTCCTTCTATTATAATCCGGACCTGCCGAAGCAGGAATTCAGCACCGACAAGGCCAAGAAGATCCTCGACGATGCCGGCTGGAAGCCCGGTCCCGACGGCATTCGCATGAAGGACGGCGTCAAGCTTTCCTTCACTAACTCCACCACCGCCGGCAATCATATCCGCGAACAGGTGCAGCAGTTCATGCAGCAGACCTTCAAGGACATCGGCGTGGAGCTGACGATCTCCAACCTGCCGCCGGCGGTCATGTGGGGCGATTATTGGACAATGTCGAAGTTCGATTCCGTCATCGTCGGCATCAACTTCCAGACCGGCTCCGATCCCGACACCTCCGATTATTTCCGTTCCTCGGCGATCACCGCCAAGGGCGGAGCCGGCCAGAACTCCTGGCAATATGCCAATCCGGAGGTCGACAAGCTCCTGGCGGAAGGCGGCCAGATCTTCGTGCCGGAGGAACGCAAGAAGGTCTACCAAAAGATCCAGGAGATCATGCGCCACGACCTGCCCTTCCTGCCGCTATTCCAGTATGCGACCGTACGCGGCCATAAGGTGGGGGTCGAAAACGTCACTCCCAACATCAATGTGCGCATCGACAGCTGGAATGTGGGCACCTGGTATTGGGCCAAGGCATAGGCTGCTCGTTCCAGCCCTTCGGCCGAGGCATCGAAGGGCTGATCGCTTCACATTCCGCAACCATCGGAGACAAATGCCATGTTGCGCTATCTCCTGAGCCGCCTGTGGCAGAGCCTGGTGCTGCTGCTCCTCGTATCGATGATCGGCTTTGCCGTACTTACCCTCGCTCCCGGCGGTCCGCTGTCGCAATATACGCTGACGCCAGGCATGACCAAGGAAGCGCTCGACAGGATCGCCGCACAGATGGGCCTCGACCGGCCGCTGCCGATCCAATATCTCGACTGGTTGAGACATCTGCTGATGGGCGACTGGGGCCGCTCCTACCGCGACAACCAGCCGGTACTGTCGATCATTTTCGGCCATCTCTTCGCCACGCTGCTGCTGATGGGCACATCGATGGTGATCTCGATCGCGATCGGCACCTGGATCGGCATCAAGGGGGCAACCCGCCGCTATTCGATCTTCGATTACAGCGCCACCGTCGGCGCCATGGTGGCGCTGTCGATACCGACCTTCTGGTTCGGTCTCGTCGCCATCTATATCTTCTCGCTGAAGCTGAAATGGCTGCCGGCGGGCAACATGTACACGGTCGGCAACGGCTCGCTCGGTGATTATGCGATCCATCTGATCATGCCGAGCCTCGTGCTTGCGCTTGTCAACATCGCGGTCTGGAGCCGCTACATGCGCACAGCCACGCTCGAGGTCATCAACCAGGACTTCGTACGCACCGCCAGGGCCAAGGGCCTCTCGCCCCGGCGCGTCCTGATGCGCCATGTCGTCGGCAACGCGCTATTGCCGATGATCACGCTTGCCGGCCTGCAATTGCCGACCATTCTCGGTGGTGCTCTGGTGGCGGAGACCGTCTTCACCTGGCCGGGAATGGGCCGGCTTTTCCTTGATAGCCTTGGCTACAGCGACTATCCGGTCGTCATGGGCCTCCTGATGTTCTCGGCAATCTTCGTGCTGATCGGCAATCTGCTTGCGGATCTGCTCGTCGCCTTCGTCGATCCGCGCGTCCGGCTTGGTTAGGAGAAACGCCATGTCTTCCTCCTCCCCCGCAACCCTTTCGCAATCATTATTCGCCCATTCGCGCTGGTGGCAAAATCGAACTTTGCGCCGTTTCGTCCGCCATAGGCTCGCGCTCCTCGGCGTGGCCATGATCACGCTCATAGTCCTTGCCTGCCTGCTCGGGCCGTCACTGCTTCCCTATGACGAGCTCTATATCGACCTGCGCGCTCGTTTCGCACCGCCCTTTACGGCCGGCTACCATATTTTCGGCACTGACCCGCTTGGGCGCGACGTTGCTGTACGCCTGTTCATGGCAGGCCGGATTTCGCTCCTCGTCGGCTTCTTCGCGATGGTGCTCAGCACACTGATCGGCACGGTGATCGGCGTGGTGGCGGGCTATTACGGTGGGCGCATCGGGATATTGCTTATGCGCTTCGTCGATGCCTTTCTGTCCTTTCCCAGCATCTTCCTACTGCTGGCGCTGGCCGCCTTCATCAAGCCGAGCCCCTTCATGATCACCGTCATCATCGCGGTGACAAGTTGGATGGAGACCGCGCGCATCGTCGAGGCGGAAGTACGATCGCTGCGCGAACGCGATTTCGTGCTCGCCGCGCGCATGCTCGGCCTCTCCAACAGATGGATCATGTTTCGCGAACTGCTGCCGAACGCCATCGGCCCGATCATCGTCGCCGCTACGCTGACGGTCGCCCGCGCCATCCTGCTCGAAGCCTATGTCAGCTTCCTCGGCTACGGTATCCAGCCGCCGCTCCCGAGCTGGGGCAATATGCTGAACGGCGCCCAGCAATATCTCGCCAGCGCACCATGGCTGGCCATTGTCCCGGGCGTCGCTATCACGCTCGCCGTCACCAGCTTCAACTTCATCGGCGACGGCCTGCGCGATGCGCTTGATGCCCGCAGCGATCTGCAATGAGGATGCAGGATGACGAAATTTTCGCCGTTCAAAACAACCCTGTGGTATGCCACAGCGGCCCCCGCACCCGATACAACGGAGCTGGAAGGCACGATCAAGGTCGATGTCTGCATTGTCGGTGGCGGCTATACGGGCCTGACCACCGCTCTTGAGCTTGCGAAGAGCGGCACAAGCGTCGTGCTTCTCGAAAAGGAGGAAATCGGCTTCGGCGGCTCCGGCCGCAACGCCGGGCACTGCACGCCGACTTTCACCCATTACAGCCTGCCGGAACTGCGCTCCATGCTGGGCGAGCCCTGGGCCGAGCGATTGATCGCCCGGCAGACGCGCGCCAACGACCGTGTCTCCAACATGATCCGGCAGTACCAGATCCAATGCGAATGGCAGCAGAACGGCTATGTCATAGGCGCGCTTTACCCCGGCTTGATGAAGACAATCGAGGAGAAGGTTCGCACCTACAATGCTGTCGGCGCGAAAACGCGGGCCATCGGCAGGGACGAGGTTGCAGCGATCACCGGCAGCCCGCGCTTTCACGGCGGCTGGCTGCATGAAGAGGCCGGCCATCTTAATCCGCTCGGCTATTCCCGTGGTCTCGCACGTGCCGTCATCCAGGAAGGCGGCGTCATTCACACCGATTCGCCAGTGACCGGATGCGAGCGAGTGGCGGGCGGCTGGGCGGTCAGCACGCCGAAAGGGAAAGTCATTGCCGACAAGGTGATCTTCGCGACGGGCGCCTATACCGTCGGCGGCTGGCCGAAACTCGATCGGACCTTCAAGATCCAGAGGGTCTTCGTCGCCGCTACCCACCCGCTTTCCGACGACGAGCGGCTGTCGGTGCTGCCGCGCAACACCACCATCCATGATGGACGTGGCGATATCTATGTCTACAAATACAATGCCGAAGGCCGGATCGTCGCCTCCATGTTCCCGATGGGACGGCGCGGCCGCGACATGGACTATACGCGGCAGGTCATGAGCGACCGGCTGAAATGGCTGCATCCGCAGATCAAACAGGAGATCCGTTGGGAATATTTCTGGTTTGGCGAGCTGGACATGCAATACCGCACCATTCCCCGCCTCTACGATCTGGCACCAGGCGTCGTGGCGCTGACGGGCCTGTCCGGCCGCGGTGTGCCAACAGGAAGCATGCTCGGCGGCATCCTCTCGGAATGGGCCAGAGGTGTGTCGGAAAAAGACCTGTCGCTGAAGCTGGAGCCGCTTTCGGCGGCTCCCTTCTATATGAATTATGGTCCGAAGCTGACGCTGCGCTATTATCGTATTTCGGATTGGATCAAGGCCAAACTGGCGGGCGTTCCTTTGCCGCCGCATGCCTGATCGCCGCCAACATCCTCGATCAGGAGAAGGCCGAAATGCCGGCAGGCGCGACAGGTTTGACCGTGAAGATCGCTTGTGTGCGCTCACGGACACTCTTGAACCTGTCTGCTGCTGTTCCGATCAAACTATCTGACGAAGCGTTCCGGCCGGAAAGGGGCCAGAAGCGGATGACGCTTGCCGGTGGCGATCTCGTCGGCAAGCAGTTCGCCGGCGATCAGGCCGAGAGTGGCACCGCTATGGCTGAAGGCAACGAAATAGCCCGGTATGGCCTGCAATTCGCCGAAAACCGGCTCGCCATCCCCCGGAATGGGTTTGGGACCAACGCCGTAGTCGCCGATTTCGAGCTTCGGATTCCCCTCCAACACCTTTGAGGCTTCCTGCAGGAGCCCTTCAAGGGTCGAAGGCTTGATTGCATAGCTGCCATCGTCCTTTACGACAACCTCTTCTTCCGACCAGGCTGAATCGAGCGCAAAAGCGCCGTCAGGAGTGGGCCTGATGGCAACCCTTGGCGTATTCAGCACGGCCTTCAGGGGATGCTTGACCGGCTTCGTCCGAACGAGAAGAGCGATCGGCGTATCGTCGCCAATATGCTGACCGGCTTCCGCGACGATCGCCGGCACCTCGCCGCCGGCCGCCAACAATACGGCATCGGCGGCCCAACGGGCGCCATTCGCAGTCGTGACGCCACGGGCGCAGCCATCCTCCACCTTGACAGCCGCCCGGCCGGCATCGGTGACGATTTCGCCGCCCAATGCCCGGAACTCTTCGGCAAGAACGCCGATCAGGGACGGCAGATCGACCCACCCCTCGCCCGGATTGAAGATTGCGCCCTGCTGCGTGACGGCGCTTGCATTGACGCCTGGCGTCACTTTCGCAATCTGGCCCGGCGTCAGCAATTGGGCATGGTAGCCAAGGTCACGCTCGTAATCGAAGACGGCGGCAATGTCGTTATCGGCTTCGTCGGCATCCCAGGTCAGGCCGCCGTCGAAACGTAGCCATGCCGCGTCCGGATATCGTGCGGAAAGCGTGCGATAGCGGTCGATGCCGGCGAGACGCAGCCGATGATAGGCATCGGAGCGGCGCCTTGCGGAATTGAGCCAGGCAAGCGAGCGGCCCGATGCGCCATTCGCCAGCGGGCCGTCGTTGATCAGCGTTGTCTGAATGCCTAGTCGCGCCAGATGAACGGCCGTGGAAACCCCGAAGATACCGCCGCCGACAACGACGACTTTTGAAGAACGAGTGGGAGCATGCATGTTGGAAAACCTTGTCAGTAGGAATTGTTACGATGGAAGGGCCGTCCGATTTCTCGCCGGCCCGTTTGTCAGAGGACCTCGGCGAGGAAGCGTTTCAGCCGTTCGCTTTGCGGATTGTCGAAGATCTGTTGCGGCGGGCCGGCTTCAACGATGCGGCCTTCATCCATGAAGACGACCTGATCGGCGACCCTGCGGGCAAATCCCATTTCGTGAGTAACGACCGCCATGGTCATGCCCTGGCGCCCGAGATTGGCCATCAGGTCGAGCACGCCCTTCACCAATTCCGGATCGAGCGCGCTCGTGACCTCATCGAAAAGGACGACTTCCGGATCCATGGCGAGCGCCCGGGCAATGGCGACGCGCTGCTGCTGGCCGCCGGAAAGACCGGCTGGGCGGTGGTCCTTGCGGCCACCAAGCCCCACTTCCGCCAGGCGGGTCTCGGCAATCCGGCGCGCCTCAGCTTTCGGCATCCTCTTGATCTTCGTCAGCGATAGCATGACGTTTTCAAGCGCGGTGTGATCCGGAAAGAGATTGAAGTGCTGGAATACCATGCCGACGCGACGGCGCAGGCTTTCCGGCTTCATGGATAGGATGCTTTCGCCATCGAGCTCGATGTCGCCGCGCTTCGGCTCAACGAGCCTGTTCAAGCACCGGAGCAGCGTCGACTTGCCCGATCCCGACGGCCCGATGATGCAGGTCACCGTGCCTCTGGCTATGTCGAGATCGATGCCTTTCAGCACTTCGAGATCGCCATAGGACATGCTGAGATCGCGGATTTGAACGGCCCCACCTTTGAAGCGCGGAGTAGCGGCGTCTGTAGGCATCCCGGTACCCGAAGCGGCCTCCAGCTCGCCGACCTCGACAAGGCCGCTCGTGCCACCGGAGCCGCGCCCCTGCCGTCCAAGGCGCAAACGTGCGTCGATATAGTTGACGAGATGCGTCAGCGGCACGGTGATGACCAGATAAAAGATGCCGGCCAGCAGCAGAGGCGAGAGATTGCCCGTCACCACAGCCTGATCCTGGCCGACGCGAAAGATTTCGCGCTCAGAGGCCAGCAGCCCCAGGAAGTAGACAAGGCTCGAATCCTTGACGTTGCCGATGAACTGGTTGACGAGGGCGGGCAGGACACGCCGGACCCCTTGCGGAATGACGATCAGTCTCATGCCCTGTCCGTAGCTCATGCTCAGCGCGCGGCAGGCTTCCATCTGCCCGCGCTCGACGCTCTGAATGCCGGATCGAAAGATCTCGCCGATATAGGCACCGGCGATCAGGCTCAGCGCGATGATGCCAAGCGGAAAAGGCGACGGCCCGAAGATCTCGCGACCGATGCGGGCAAAGCCCTGGCCAATGATGAGGATCGTCACGATCGCCGGCAGGCCGCGAAAAATATCGGTATAGATGCGCGCCGGCAGGCGCAGCCAACGTGACTGCGAAATGCCCATAACGGCGAGCACCATGCCGATGATGACGCCGAGCACGGTGGAGGCTGCCGCCAAAATCAGTGTGTTCTTCAGTCCGACCGTGATCATGCTCGGCAGGACTTCCGCCATCGCATCCCAATCGAGGAAGCTGCGACGGAGATTTTCAAGCCAATCCATTCAATTCCTCATGAAATTCGTGAGGCAGGTTGATGCTGCTGCCCGGGAAGCCGGGCAGCAGCGCGGCCTTACTTCTTGGGAAGGTATTGATCGGGCATCGGCGAGCCGGGGAACCACTTCTCATAGAGCGTCTTCCAGGTGCCATCCTGCATCGCTTCGTGCAGCGCCTTGTTGAGCGCCAGCCGGAAGGCGTCGTTGCCCTTGTGGACGACGAAGCCCGCCGGTGCGTCGAAGGATGGGATATTCACGGCAATCTTCAGTGCCGGATAGCGCTCGCTATATTGTTTGGCTGCTTCATAATCGAGGAAATGTGCGTCGATGGTGCCGTTGTTCAGCGCCGCCACGGCAGAATTGTTGTCCGGAAATTTGACGAGATCGGTGCCGGTGAAATTCTTCGTGGCATAGACCTCCTGCAGCGTGCCCTGCACGACGCCGAGGCGCTTGCCCTTGAGGCCGGCTGCATCCTTCATCGAGGCATCCGATGTCAGAACCGAGAGATAGCCGGCGAGATAGCCATCGGAGAAGTCGACCGTCTTCTTGCGTGCTTCGGTCGTTCCGATCGCCGCGACGGCGACGTCGAAACGCTGGTTGGCAACGGAGGGCAGCAAGGCCGAGAACTCCTGGCCGGTAAACGTCACCTTGTCCTTGGGAAAGCCCATGCGGGAAACGACGTTCAGAAAGAGCTCTATATCGAAGCCGGTGAATTGCCCATCGGCCGTCGTGAAGGTGTAGGGCTTGGAATCTCCCATCGTGCCGACGCTGATGACGTTCGGATCGATCAGGTTATAGGGATTGTCGGCGGCGATCGCCGGGCCGACGCTTGCCGCGACGATATAGGCGAGCACGCCAGCGCGCAGAGGCGCGGCGATGGCCGAGAAAATGCTGGATAGGTTCATGTTCGTTCTCCGCTCTGAAGGATGCTCTTATCGGCATTCATGCATGCGCGTCCGCATCTCCACTCCTTGCGGCAGCAAGAGACTTTCTGGACAAGAGACCGGTATCATATAAAAAGAGACCGGTCTCAATGTTATTTGTTAACTTCAGATTGACCGCCCGTCAACAACTCTTGTAATCGTCATCCCATGGAAGAGCCCCTCACCTCGAAACGCTCCGTAACAGTCGCCGATGTTGCCAGGGTCGCTAAAGTCTCGAAGGCGACCGCTGCCCGTGTGCTCGGCGGCTATGGCGTCGTCAGCGACAAGGTTCGCGAGCAGGTGCTTGCCGCTGCGGCAGCGCTCGAATACCGGCCGAACGAACTTGCCCGGAGCATGACGACAGGCAAATCCGGCATCATCGGGGTCGTGGTCGGCGATATCGAAAATGCCTTCTTCAGCCTTGCCGTCCGGGGCATCAGCGATGCCGCGCGCATGGCCGGCTTCAATGTGATCATTGCCAATTCCGGTGAAGAACTCGATGCGGAAAAGTCGGCGGTCGACCTGCTCATCGGCAAGCGCGTCGATGGATTGATCGTAACGCCGGCACGCTGCGACCGAATGGAGCATCTTCAGGACATACGCCGCGTCGGCGTGCCTCTCGTCCTCTTTGACCGAAACATTCCGGAGCTCGGCGTCGACGCCGTGACGGGCGCCGATTTCGATGCCGCCATGGTCGCCACCCGCCATCTTCTCGACATGGGGCATAGACGGATCGCCTATATATCGGCGATGGATGCCGGGAGCGAACCCCTTGGCGATATCAGCAGCATTTCCAATTCTGCCGTGCGCGAACGGGTGGATGGCATGTTGAAGGAGCAGGCCGATGCGGGCATCGAGAACGCGCTATATTACGTGCGGCTCGGCGCGACCGACCAGTCAAGGACGGATGATGTCGTCAAGAGCCTGCTGCACGATGCGGCGCCTCCGACCGCCATCATAGCGTCGGACAGTCTCGTCGGGCTCAGGGTCTTCAAGACCTTGCAAAAACTGGGATTGTCCATGCCGCGCGATATATCGATGATCTCTTTCCTTGATGCGGACTGGACGACCGTCACGACACCGCCGATCACCGTCGTCGACCAGCCCGTCTACGAAATGGGAAAGAAGGCGGCCGAGCGTCTTATCTCGCGGCTGAACGGCAAGGATCTGCCCGTCGGGCGAACCGCCATCAAAACAGGCCTGATCGAGCGCGGATCGGTCGCCTCACCATCTCACGACAGCAATCGATAACGCCTCGCTTGGTAAGTCACAGCGCGGATATGATCGCGATGCGCTTGGCGCACGCCAGCCCCATGCAATCTCAAGGACAGAGCCGGCAGATTGCCGGCGACTGCCGCTTCAAGCCGCCGGTTTGCCGGTCCCCGGCAAACCTTTGCTTCATTATCCTGATCAGCACAGCGAGATACAGGAGAGACGAATGCGCGGTGCTGACATTCTGGTAGACATGCTCATCGGATACGGGGTTGATACGATCTTTGGTGTCCCCGGAGATACCAATGTGCCGCTCTATGAAGCACTCCAGCACCGCGAAGGCGAAATACGGCATGTGATGGCCCGCGACGAGCGCTCTGCCGGCTTCATGGCGGATGCTTACGGGCGGTTCACCAACAAGCCCGGCGTGTTTGAATGCCCATCGGGCGCCGGCGCGATGTATTCCTTGCCGCCGGTCGCTGAATCGAACGGATCGTCAGTGCCGGTAATCCTGCTGACCATCGACATTCCACTACCCGGCGAGGGGCGCGGCGTCCTGACGGAATTGGATTGCGCGAAACTGTTCGAACCGGTCACAAAGCTGTCCGTGCAGGTAAAGACGCCGGAAAAGCTGCCCGAAATCATCCGCCGCGCCTTTCGCGTCGCCTGCTCAGGCAAACCTGGCGCCGTGCATCTGCAGATTCCCGAGGATATGCTGCTGGCCGAGATAGACCTGACGCAAATATCTCTGCATGTCGAGGAGGAATGCCGTACCTTCCCTGCTTATCCCACGCTGCCGCCGCGCTCGAAGCTCGAAGAGCTGCTGGAGCTTCTTTCCAGGGCCGAGCGACCGCTGATCGTGGCTGGAGGTGGGGTAAACCGCGCCCGTGCGGGCAACGAGATCACCCGGCTTGCCGAAAAATTCAACGTGCCGATGTGCACAACGATGACTGGCCAGGGTGCAATCGATGACGACCATCGCCTCGCAATCGGCGTCATCGGCGACAACGGATATCATCCGCATGCGAACTGGGCGCTTGAACATTCCGATTTCACGCTGTTCGTAGGCTCGCGCATCGGTTCGGTCGTCACCATCGGCTGGACCTTTCCGCGGATCACGCTCAATAAACGCCTGGCGCAGATCGATATCTCGCCCGAGATCATGGCGAACAACTACGAGAATCTGCTGTCCATCCAGGGAGATGCCTTGCTTGTCCTCACGGAGTTGCTGGAGCTGAAAGCAAGTATCGAGCCCGTATTGCACGAAGCTTGGGTCAACGAGCTCAACCGGCGTCGGCAAGTCTTTTGGGAGCATGCGGAGGAGGCGCTTTCCGACGAGCGGGTTCCGTTACGGCCCGAGCGCGCCGTGCGTGCTTTCAATCAAGCTTTGCAATCTTCCGGCAAGCCCGCGCTCATCTACTCCGATGCAGGAACGCCGACCCCATACATGACGCGCTTCCTCAAAATCAATGACCGTGAGACCCGCTTTGCCATACCACGTGCCTTTGGCGGCCTCGGGTCAGCGCTTCCCGCAACAGTCGGCGCCTGGCGGGCCGATCCATCCAAGAGGCCGATCGGTCTCTTCGGCGACGGATCGTTCGGCATGACGGTCGGCGAACTGGAAACGCTGGTGCGCCTGGAGGTGCCGGCGATCCTTATCCTCTTCAACAACGGGACATTCGGCTGGATCAAGGGCCTCCATCGGCTCAAAGGTCATAATCAGTGCTTCGGCGTGGATTTTCTGGCACCGCGCGGTCAGGCAATCGCCGAGGCCTATGGCCTCAAGGCATGGACGGCCAAAACGGCTTCGGAACTCGATATCGCGTTGGCGGCCGCCTTTGCTCACGACGATGGCCCATGCTTCATCGACGTTCATGTCGAATCCATCGCAGACCGGCTACCGCCGGTCTATTCATGGCTATTGAAGCGGGGAGAGGATCTGCTCGAGCTAAAGCCGGTGGAGAAGGCCTATTTTTGATCCAAGGGATACGCCAGCGGCAGGAATTGCCGCCGGCGCGTGAATTCGGTGGCGAACCAATCGCGGAAGATCCGCACATTGGCCGAGTTCATCCGCACCTGCGGGAAACAGAGATAAAAGCCTTCCCCCGACGTCTGGAGCCTGCTTAAGGCGGGCTTCAGAATTCCTACGGCAAGTTCGGTGCGCACATGGAGCTCGGGAACGACCGCCAGCCCCATGCCGCTGATGGCACATTCGAGGATCATATCGAAGTTCGGCAAACGCGGACCGTAGATGCGGCTCTTGTAGTGCACGCCTGCTCCCCGCAGCCAATGCAGCCACAGGCTCGGCCGGCTGGAATTCTGGATCAGCGGGTATTCCAGCAGCGCCTCGTCGTTTGGCAGGCCTTGCAATGGCACCAGATTCGGCGCTCCCACAACGATCAACTCCTCATCGAAGAGCAACTGACTGCGCGCCCCGCTCCAATTGCCCGTACCGCGCACGAACGCAAGATCCAGCTCGGATGCCGCGAAATCGAGATCGTGACGACAGGGATAGACCTCGAACCATGTTTGAGGATGGGCGGCTGCAAAGGCCGTCAGCATCGCAGCACCCCAGCGCCGCATCAATGTCGGCGGAAAGCCGATCTTCAGCATGCTCTGCGCCTTTCGACCGCGGACGGCATCGATGGAGACATCTTCCAACTTGTCGAGCAGGCGCGAAATCTCATCGTAATAGCGCGCGCCCTCCTCCGTCAGCACCAGCTTCGGGCCGGCGCGCTCGAACAGGGTAAGTCCAAGAAAACCCTCAAGATTTTTTATCTGCCGGCTGATGCCGCTCTGCGTGATCCCCATGTCCTCGGCAGCCTTGGTAAAGCTCAAGTGACGCACGGATGCATCGAAGGCATGCAGGGCGCTCAAGGACGGCAGAAAACGGCGCATGACGAAGCTCCTGTTGACCAGCATGAATAAAAGTCATGAAGAACCCATTTTTCAATGCTTTTCTTTGGGAAAATTTGGCCCCAGTCTTCCCGCAAAAGAAAGTGGGAACGACATGGACTACGGCGACAGCATTGACCGCAATCTGCTTGGCATCCTGGAGGAAAACGCACGCGTAACGGCCAGTGAACTGGCGCGACGCGTCGGCCTCGCGCGCTCAAGTGTCCGGGAGCGTATCGAGCGGCTGGAACGTCGCGGCGTCATTCTTGGCTATCGTGCGATCGTGGGCCGTCGCGAGATTGATCAAAGCGTTTCAGCCTATATCTTCATCACCACCGCCCTGCGCGCGACGCAAAGGCTGTTTGCGGTATTGCGCGGCTATCCCGAGATCCTGACCGCCGACGCGATCAGCGGCCCGGCCAACATTCTCTGCCGCGTGAACGTCAATTTTTTAGAAGATCTGGAAGCGCTCATCGACGAGCTTGCGCGGATCGAAGAAATCGAAAGCGTGACCTATTCGGTCGTGCTTTCCAACAAAATCAATCGCGAAAACGCATTGATCGCCCGCAAGGCGCAATAGGGAACGAGCAATCAACTGGGATATGACCATGAACAGACGTGATTTCGGAAGGGCAGTGCTGCTCGCAGGTGCTGCTGCGCTACTTCCATCCTCCGCACTTCTTGCAGCGACCGAAGGTCCGACGCTCGAAGCGATCCGGGCGCGGGGGGCGCTGCGGATTGGCGTGTTTGCAGGCACCGAGCCTTATTATCACAAGAATCTCGCAACCGGAGAATGGGAAGGTTTCTGCGTCGCGATGGGACAAGACCTCGCGCAATATATCGGCGTCAAGCTGGAACTGGTCGAGACGACCTGGGGCAACTCCGTGATCGATCTTCAAAGCAACAAGATCGATATCATGTTCGGGCTCAGCAACAATCCGGAGCGCGCCAAAGTCGTCGATTTCACCAAGGCACTGATGGACAATACCTTCACACTCGTTGCCCGCAAGGATCTGGAGGTGACGAAGTGGGAGGAAATGAACAGACCGGAGATGCGGGTGGCCGTCGACCTCGGCTCGACGCAGGACAACTTCGCCCGCAAGAACCTGCCGAACTGCACGCTGGTTGCGCTCAAATCTGCCGATGAGACCATTCTGGCGCTTCAGTCGGGTCGCGCCGATGCCATCATCCAGGTCGCGCTCCTCGCTGTCGTGACGACGAAACACCTCGCTCCAAACGTCAAACTCATCATTCCCGACCCTCACGGAAGCCAGCCGACCACGATCGGCGTGCGCCGCGATCCGAATGGCGAGTTCCGCGACTATGTCGATGCCTGGCTTGCGGAACGCCGCGGACAAGGCAAGGTCTCGGGCTGGATTGTCGATAGCCTCGCGCTCGTGGGTGTCGACAAGGCTGCACTGCCTGCAAGCCTGACCTTCTGACAGGCACGACCATGTCTGTCTCTTCGGGTGCCTTGGGCATCATCATGCTGGACACGACGTTCGAACGCCCGCCCGGCGATGTCGGCCATGCTGGATCATGGCGCTTTCCGGTCCGGTTCCGTCGGGTGCGCGGTGCATCCGTTTCCCTCGTCGTCCGTGCTGGCGGCGAGGGTCTCGTCGACGATTTCGTCGCCGCCGGACGGGAGCTGATCTCGGAGGGCTGCCGCGCGATTGTCACATCCTGCGGCTTCATGGCGCGACACCAACGGAAACTGGCCGAGGCGTTGGGCGTGCCGGTGGCTGCCTCCAGTCTCATGCAGCTGCCCATGGTCGAGATGGCGCTCGGCGCAGGCCTGCGCCCCGGCGTGATAACGTATGATGCAGGAAGCCTCGTTCCCGAGGTGTTCGAAGCCTGCGGAGCAGATCCATCCGTGCCCATGCGCGGCGTGCCCGCCAACGGGGCATTTCACGCGCTCATCGAAGGCTCTGCCGCATACGATCACGCGGCGCTGGAGGCCGAAGTGATCGATGCTGCTCGCAAGCTCGTCGCCGAGCATCCGTCGGTCGGCGCCATCGTGCTGGAATGCACCAACATGCCACCCTTTGCGCAGGCGATCGCGACGGCTCTCGGCCTTCCCGTCTTCGACATCCTGACATTGGGCGAGTGGCTTTTTACATCAACCTCTCCCCGGACTTTCAGCCGGGCCGAACAAAGCGCGCTGTGATGCAGTATCAATGGGACTTTTCCGGCCTTTGGCAGTATCGCGGCCTCTTTCTTCAGGGCTTGGGCTACACGGTCGGCTTTACCGTTCTGACCATCGTTTCCGGAATCCTTGTCGGCACGCTCTTCGCTCTTGCCCGGCTTTCGGGTCTGAAAATCGTCACCGTTCCGATCATGACGATCGTGGAACTCTTTCGCTGTACGCCCGTGCTCGTACAATTGGTCTGGTGCTACTATGCCTTGCCCATGCTGGTCGGAATTCAGATCTCCCCTGCGATGGCAGCCTTCATCACGCTGACCATGTACGGCGCCGCGTTCTATGCGGAGATCATTCGGGGCGGCATCGTCTCGATCGATGCCGGGCAATGGGATGCCGGCCGCGCGATCGGCATGCGTCGAGGCCAGTTGATGGCCAAGATCATTCTGCCGCAGGCGTTGCGCCGCATGGTGCCGCCGCTGGTCAACCAGTCTGTCCTGCAGCTCAAGAACACCTCGCTTCTCTCCGTGCTCGCCGTGCCCGACCTGCTCTATCAAGGTCAGCTCGTGACCTCAGCCACCTACCGGCCGCTTGAAACCTACACTTTGATTGCATTCGTCTATCTGGCGGTCCTGTTCCCCATGACGCGCCTGGCGCACTGGCTGGAGGGTCGTAAGGCATGAATGGCAAGATAGAGAGAATGGGCGCAGAAGAGCCGATGATCGAGGTCGTGGGCTTGAAGAAATCCTTCGGTCCTCTCGACGTCTTGAAAGACATCAACCTTTCGGTGCCGCGCGGTCATGTGGTGGCGATGATCGGGCCAAGCGGCTCGGGAAAGTCGACCCTGTTGCGCAGCCTCAATCTGCTGTCATTGCCGGATGCGGGCTGCATTACCATCGGCGGGAGGCGGATGGATTTTTCCGCGGGCCGGGTTGCCATGCGCGACCGGGACCTTGCGGCCTTCCGTGCCAATACCGGGATGGTGTTTCAGAACTTCAATCTGTTCCCGCATATGAGCGTCATCGACAACGTGATGGTTGGGCCGGTGAGCGTGCTGAAGCAGGACAGGAATTCCGCGCGAACCGTCGCGATGGAGCTTCTCGCCAAGGTCGGCCTGGTCGCGAAAGCCGACGCGCGCCCGGAGCAGCTTTCGGGCGGGCAGAAGCAGCGCGTGGCGATCGCGCGCGCGCTCGCCATGAAACCGGAAGTCATGCTGTTTGATGAGGCCACCTCGGCACTCGACCCTGCACTGGTCGGCGAAGTTCTGGCGGTCATTCGTCAGCTAGCCGAGCAGGGCATGACGATGATCCTCGTCACTCATGAGATGGCCTTTGCTCGCGATGTCGCCGATACGGTCATCTTCATGCAGGACGGCTTCGTCGTCGAGTCGGGTGATGCGCGCCAGGTCATCAACGAGCCTCGCGAGGCGAGAACGCGAGAATTCCTCAGCCATTTCCATGGCGGACTTTCCTGAGAGCAGGACGAAAACGGCAATGACAGGCAAGGTAATCGTTGTTGGCGCTGGCATTATCGGTGCCACCGCGGCATTGAGATTGGCAGAAGCAGGCTGGGATGTCGCGCTTTGCGACGGCAACGCCCCGGGTAGCGAAGCCGGGGCAAGCTACGGCAATGGCGGCTGGATCAGCCCGGCGTCGATTATACCGATGAGCATGCCCGGCCTGTGGCGGAAGGTTCCCGGTTTCCTTCTCGATCGAAACGGGCCGCTGACGATCGATTGGAGGTCGCTGCCGCAGCTGACGCCTTGGCTCCTGCGGTTCTTGTGGGCTGGCGCCAGTAAGACCCGAGTACGCCGGACGGCGAAATTGCTGAACTTCCTGCTGCATGATGGCCCTGAGCGACATCTGGAACTCGCGCGAAAGACCGGACAGGAACAGCTCGTTCTTCAGAAAGGGCTGCTCTACGCCTATCCCGACCGGGCCTCCTTCGAGGCGGAAGCGCTGAGCTGGGAACTGCGCCGAGAAAACGGCGTAGCATATGTGGAGTGGGACGAGACCGAAATCCGGAAAAGGCTTCCGGCTCTCGGTCCCCCCTATCGCTTCGCCATCCATGTGGTGAACGGCGCCCATTGCCGCGACACCGGAAGCTATGTAGCCGGCATTGTGGAAGCCGCTCGACGCAAGGGTGTACAATTCCACCAGTCCGCCGTGACAGCTATCCTCGACGGCGTAACGCCGCAGGCGGTGCTGGAGGGTGGCGAGACGCTATCTGCCGACCGCATCGTCGTGGCCGCGGGCATACATTCCGGCCGCCTGCTTCGCCCGCTTGGCGTGCGCATTCCGATGCAGAGCGAACGAGGCTATCATGTGACTGTGACATCAGGGCAGGCACCCTTCGAAATTCCCGTCATGCCGAGTACCGGCCGGATGGCCAATACGCCGACCAATATGGGCCTGCGCCTTTCGGGCCAGGTCGAGCTTGCAACCGTGAACAAACCTCCGAATTGGGAGCGCGCGCAGGTGCTGCAACGCCATGCCCTGGCGAGCTACCCCTATCTGGCTGCCGACAAGACACCCCACCTTCGCCTCTGGATGGGACATCGGCCATCCACGCCCGACGGGCTTCCTGTGATCGGCCCACTGTCACGCCATCCTAGCCTGATCGCCGCATTCGGCCACGGGCATGTCGGCATCGCGGCAGCTCCCAAAACGGCGGATCTGGTACTCGACGCATTGGAACGTCGCATCAACGACAATGCATGCCCTTTCCTACCCAGCCGCTTTGGGCAATGACCGATCGCCCACCCCAGCGGACCCCAAATGAACGCTCCTAGTGGGAACTGAACCGGTGGAGTTGCAATCACTGGATCGGGCTGGAAAGACCCTGCGATAGGCACCAGTTCGCATTCGATGGCGGCAGGGCCAACGCCCGGCAAGGATGTTTTCCTTGGCGCGCTGACCAGAGGCTTATCGATAAAAACCTGCAGGAGGAGATATCTCGCGCGCCAAGCGTTCCAGCTCGCCGATGATCCGGTTTCGACCTAACTCACATGATTCTCCGAGCGAATATAAACCTGCAGCGTGTACCCGATATGCTCGGTCATCAGCGCTCTGGCACGTTCCAGATCCCGGTCGAGGGCCGCTTCCATCAATGCCGTATGATGCTCGATCGCCATGGCATCCTGCAAAGCGGCGACGGCTTTTTCATAACCGATCGAAAGGCCAGCAGCCGCGCGCTGCGTCGGCGCAAGGCCGAGAAAACGATGGTGGCGGCGAAGCTGATCCGAGATGGTGGACTGGAAACGCTGAAGCCAGTTCGACGTTGCCGCGCTGACAAGCGCAGCGTGAAAGGCGCTGTGCTTCTCATCCCATTCGTCCGCCATCTCCTCCGAGGCGGAGTCGGGCACGATCCTGCAGCGTGAGAGGCGATAATGTGCAGTGACGACGGCCGATTCCCAATCCGGGCCACCCTTCTCGATCGATTCCATGAGAAGCGGCAGCTCCACGACCATGCGCGCCCGCGTCAGGTCCTCCAGTTCGGCCCGCGATACTGGAGCGACAGCGAAGCCGCGATTGCTGATCGCAGTCACAAGCTTTTCGGCCTCCAGCCGCGATAGCGCCTCGCGAAGCGGCGTCCAGCCGAGGCCGTAGATATCCCGAAGGGCGCTCAACCGAAGAGACGCACCAGGCCTTAGCTTGGTATTGAGGATGTCGCGTCGCAACAGCCAGTAAGCCGCTTCCGTCTTGCTCAGCGCATCCTTGTCCTGCATGGCCTTCGTCCCGATCCTCCTCAAACAAAGATTATATATAAAATGGCCCTCTCCGGAAATTATATATTATATATGCCCATCGTGAATATCATATATCACAAATTGACAGGCCTGCAGCACTCGCTATGATCCCTGCCCGAGAGAGCCGAAGGAAAACGGCTCCTTGTCACATCCGGGAGGAAAATATGCTGAGATCTACGTCCAAGTGGCTGACCGGCCTCGCTGTCGTCGGCGCCTTCGCAGCAAGCGTTGCAACGGCATCGGCCGAGCCCATCAAGATCGCCATCGCCAACTTCGGCGAGCATCCGCAGCTCAACGCATCGATTGCCGGTTTCAAGAAGGCTCTTGCCGACAACGGCTTCGTCGAAGGCAAGGATGTCGTCTATTCCGAAAGCAACACGAGCTTCGACGCCTCGCTCGTTCCGCAGATGATCGCCAAGCTGCAATCCGAACATCCGAAGCTGATGTATACGGTGACCACCCCCGTATCGCAGATTGCCAAGAAGGCGCTGGCCGGCTCCGGCATTCCGATCGTCTTTACGGCCGTCACCGATCCCGTCGCCGCCAAGCTCGTCCCGTCCTGGGACGCCGGTGACACAGGCATCACCGGCTCGAGCGACCTGCAGGACATCTCGGCCATCCTCACCTTCACCAAGAAGCTGCTTCCGAATGCCAAGCGCATCGGCGTGCCCTATAATCCGGGCGAGGCCAACGACGTTGCGCTGATCGACAAGGTCAAGGCCGCCGCTCCGGCAGCCGGCTTCGAAGTGGTTCCGGTCGGCGTCGACAACGTCAACGACATCCAGCAGCGCATTGCCTCGCTCGCCGGCAAGGCAGACGTGATCTACACGCCCGCTTCCAACCTCTTGCAGCCGGCAATCCCCGCCGTTGCCGCCGCCGCCCGCCAGGCTCAGATCCCGATCGTCAATTCCGACGACGCGGCCGTCCGCAATGGCGTCGTTCCGGCAAGCTTTGCCGTCAACTATGAGCAGGTTGGTGAAAATGCCGGCAAGATCGCCGCTGAGATCCTCAAGGGTGCCGATCCGAAGACGATCAAGCCTTCCGTTCCGGCTTACAAGGACCATGCGCCGCTGATCAACAAGACCGTGTTGAAGGCATTCGGCGCCGAAGTTCCGGCTTCGCTTGCCGATTGCAATTGCTTCACGAAGTGATAGGCGGCATCTTCTGCTGCATAATTCCCTAAATCGACATCGATCTAAGGATAAAATTACGCAGCAGATTTAAAGTGCTACAGCGACCTTTGCGCGTCATATGTGACGCGCGGCGCTGTAGGATCAATCCGATCCATGGCGGCGTCAGGAACGCCGCCATTTCATAACCCTACACTGCAGGGGAGGCACGGATGCTTGAGATCAAATCCGCGCGCAAGGTTTTCTACAGAGGCCAGCCCGACGAAAAGGTCGCGCTTAATGGCCTGACGCTCTCCCTCAAGACAGGCGAATTCGGCGTCGTCATCGGTTCCAACGGCGCCGGCAAGAGCAGCATGCTGAATGCGATTTCCGGCGCTCTCAGCCTCGATTCCGGTCAGATCCTCATTAACGGTGATGATGTGACGAACATGCCGGTCCACAAACGCGCCGCGCGTCTGGCTCGCGTATTCCAGGATCCGATGAAGGGAACCGCCGCCAGCATGACGGTCGGCGAAAACATGCTTCTGGCGGAACTGCGCGGCAAAGCCAGAGGATTTCGGCCCGGCCTGAATGCGGCGCGGCTCGCCGCCTACAAGGATCGGCTCGCCGTCCTCGGCCTCGGCCTCGAAAATCGGCTGGACACAAAAGTAGAGCTTCTTTCGGGCGGCCAGCGCCAGTCGCTGTCGCTCATCATGGCGGTCGGTGGCTCGCCAGATGTGCTGCTGCTCGATGAACACACAGCCGCGCTCGACCCGCGCACGGCCGATATCGTCATGCAGGCAACAGTGCGCACGGTCGAGGCGCTGAAGCTGACGACATTGATGGTGACGCACAACATGCAGCACGCCGTCGATTTCGGCGACAGCATCATCATGCTCGATGCCGGCCGCGTCCATCTCGAAATTACCGGTGATGGCAAGCGGCGCATCACCGTGCCCGAACTGATCGGCCATTTCGCCGTTAAGACCGACCGCATGCTGCTGGTGAGCTGACATCATGATGGATTTCATTCAATCAACCGTTTCGAGCTTCGTCTCGCTCATCCCGGTCACGCTGGCGCAGAGCTTCATCCTGAGCTTCGTCGTCCTCGGCATCATGATCCCCTTCCGTATGCTGAGCTTTCCGGATCTGACCAGTGAAGGTGCGTTTCCGCTCGGCGGCTGCGTCTGCGGCATCCTGCTTGCCGCCGGCGTCGCGCCGCCGCTTGCCATTGCGGTCGCCTTCGCCGTCGGCCTTGCCGCCGGCTGCTGCACGGCCTTCATTCACCTGCGCTTCCGCATCCATACGCTGCTTGCCGGCATCCTGATGTCGACCATGCTCTATAGTGTCAACCTCGGCATCATGGGCAAATCGAACCTCTCCGTCTTCGGCTCTCCGACTGTGTTCGATGTCGTGCCATTCACCGAGCCCGGCTTTCCCGCGAGCAAGATCGTCATCGCCGGCCTGCTTGCCATCATCGTATTGATCGCCCTTAACCTTTACTTCAAGACGGAGAAAGGCACGGCCATGCGCGCGGTCGGCTCCAATCCCGACATGGCCGAGGCACAGGGCATCAATGTCTGGGCTGCCACCATCGGCGGCGTCGGTATCGCCAGCGCCTTTTCAGCCGCCAGCGGCGCCTTGATGGTGCAGTCGCAGGGCTTTGCCGACGTCAACATGGGCATCGGCATCCTCATCAACGGCCTTGCAGCGCTGATGATCGGCGAAGCTTTCACCGGCAAGCAGACCGTCCTGCGTCAGTTGCTGGCGCCGTTCGTCGGCTCCATCATCTATTATCAGCTCGTATCGCTCTGCCTTGCCGCCGGCATGCCGCCGCCGAACCTCAAACTCGCTACCGGCCTGTTCGTGCTGATCATGCTGGCGCTGCCGAGCATCCGCCGCAGCCGCGGCGGAGCCGTCACCCGAGAAACCATTCGCGAATAAGTTTACGAGGCAACGACATCATGGATAGCCTTCCCGATCTCGCGGCCGTCGAGGCCATGGACGAGGCCGACCCGCTGCGCGTCTTCCGCAGCCGCTTTGCCCTGCCTGCCGGCGTCATCTATCTCGACGGCAATTCGCTCGGCGCGGCCTCGCACGAGGTTTTTGCCGAAGTGCGCCAGGCCGCCATGGAGGAATGGGGCAATGGGCTGATCCGCAGCTGGAACAGCGCCGGGTGGTTTCATTTGCCGCTGGAACTCGGCGATCGCATCGGCCGGCTGATCGGGGCTGCCGAAGGGCAGACTGTCGTGACCGACTCCACATCGATCAACATCTACAAGACACTTCATGCGGCGCTCGCGATGCGACCGGATCGCAACGTCATCGTGGCGGAAGGCGACAGTTTCCCGACCGATCTCTACATGGCCGAAGGCGTCGTTTCGACGCGCCCAGGTGTCACGCTGCGCCTCGAAGGCCGCGATGCCGACACCATCGAGGAATTGATCGATGAGACCGTCGCCGTCGTTCTCGTCAATCATGTCAACTACAAGAGCGGCGAACTGCGCGACATGGCGGCACTGACGAAGCGCATCCAGGCAGCGGGCGCACTCGTCATCTGGGATCTGTGTCACAGCGCCGGCGCCCTGCCCGTCGATCTCGACGGTGCCGGTGCCGATTTCGCCGTCGGCTGCACGTACAAATATCTGAATGGCGGCCCGGGCGCGCCGGCCTTTATCTATGCGGCGAAGCGTCATCACGCATCGATCGTTCAGCCGCTCAGCGGCTGGTGGAGCCACGCCCGTCCCTTCGCCTTCGAACAAAGCTTCGACGGCGATGCGGGCATCAAGCGTTTTCTCTGCGGCACACAGCCGATCCTCTCCTTGCGGGCGCTGAAAGGGGCGCTCTCCATCTGGGATGAGGTGGACATGAACGCGCTGCGCCGGAAAAGCATAGCGCTGACCGATCTCTTCATCCGTTTGGTCGAAGCCAAATGCGGCCAATATGGTGTGGAGCTCGAGACGACGCGCGACAACGAAAAGCGCGGCAGCCAGGTCTCCTTCATCCACAGCAATGCTTATGAGGTCATGCAGGCCCTCATCGAGCGCGGCGTCATCGGCGACTTCCGTGCCCCGTCGACACTGCGCTTCGGCTTTACGCCGCTCTATGTCGGTTATCATGACGTATGGCGCGCCGTGACGGTGCTTGAGGAAATCCTGAGCAGCGGATCATGGAAGGACGCACGCTTTGCCGTGCGCGCGGCCGTGACCTGATCTACAGGCGCCGGCAGCTGGAGAGAGGAAGCTGAACATGAGCTATTTCAGGGTCACCGATTGGGACGCCGCCTATACCAACGGTGCCTATATTGCCGACGGCGATCAGTGGCCAGCCGCCTGGGTCGAGCCGGCAAAATCCTTCCGGGACAGACTGACGACCGCGGGACGCGCGAAACTTGATCTGGCCTATGGTCCTGCGGAGCGTAATCGCTTCGATCTCTTTCTGCCCGAAAGCCAGCCGCAGGGATTGGTGGTTTTCGTCCATGGCGGTTACTGGCTGCAACTGGACAAAAGCTACTGGTCGCACTTTGCAGCAGGCTCGATTGTTAGGGGATACGCTGTCGCGATCCCGTCCTACACGCTTTGCCCGGAAAATCGCATCGCCGGGATCGGCAAGGAGATTGCGGCCGCGATCACGAAGGCGGCTGAACTCGTCAGCGGACCCATCGTTCTGACGGGCCATTCGGCCGGCGGTCAGCTCGTTGCCCGCATGATGACGACAACATCGCCGCTCAACGAAGCCATCCGAGAACGCATTCGCCATGTACTCGCCATTTCCGGTCTTCATGACCTGCGCCCGATCATGAAGCGCAGCATGAACGCGCAGCTTCGCATCGATGATGCAGAGGCAAGGGCCGAAAGCCCGGCTCTCCTCGAGCCGGTCGTCAACATTCGCCTCACCTGTTGGGTTGGCGGCGCCGAGCGCGCCGAATTCATCCGCCAGAACGCGCTGCTCGCCAATATCTGGACCGGGCTCGGGGCGGCAACTGAGGTCGTGGTCGAGCCCGACAAGCACCATTATTCGGTGTTGGACGGCCTTACGGACGCTGAGCATCCTCTCTCGCGGACCCTGCTTGCAGAATAGCGTCTTCGCAGCCGGACCAAAAGAAATGCCCTCGGCACCACAAACACCGAGGGCATTATATCGTCAGCCGTTGACCGGCGCATTCATCGCCCAGGCGACGCCGAATGGATCGCGCAGCTGGCCCCAGCGATCGCCCCAGAACATAACCTGCGGCTCGACGACCACTTCCGCTCCCGCATCGACGGCACGCTTCCACCAGAAATCGAGGTCATCGACGACAAGCTGCATCGTGAAGGACTGCGGCTTTTCCAGCGCATGGCCGTATTCCGGAAAAGCGTCGCCGAGCATGACCGAGCTGCCGTTGATGTAGAGATGAATATGCATGGTCCGGCCTTTTTCATCGACCGGATACATGAAGGCCTGCTCGGCGCCGAAGGCGCGCTTGTAGAATTCGGCTGCCTTCACAGCGCCATCTACCGTCAGATAGGCTACGACGCCGCCGCGAACCGGCACGCGCGGCTGCTGGGACTGTTCTGTTGCATCACTCATGTTGGTCTCCTTGGAACGGTTCTTTGTGTCGCGCCCTTGTCGGGGCTGATCCAAGGACGTTGGTCAACCACCCTTCCCGACAACAAGGTACCAAATTTTTTTGGTTATTAATTGCGACGGCCGCCCGAAGGTTTCGGCGGTCATACATGCGCTGGTTTTCGGGCACGTAACGTCGGGGCGGGATAGGCCTCACGGAGAATTCGCGCCAGGGCATCCTCGCGTGACATTGGCCGGCCGAGCAGGAAACCCTGCACCTCGTGATAGCCCTCGGCCCGCAATTTTGCCAATTGAGCCTCCGTCTCGATGCCTTCGGCCAGTGTCACCGCATTGAAGCCGGAGGCGATGCCAACTACGGCCCGCACGATGGCAAGATTGCCGGGATCGGCATCCATGCCGGCGACGAAACTGCGGTCGAGCTTAATCTTGTCGAAAGAGAAGGAGCGCAGATAGCTGAGCGAGGAATAGCCCGTGCCGAAATCATCGATCGCGATGCGAATACCGAGCTCCTTGAGCGCACGCAGCAGCGACAGGCTTTGCTCGACCTCGGAAAGCAGGATGGATTCCGTGACCTCGATCTCCAGGCGTCCGGGACAAAGACCTGTCTCGCTCAGCGCTGAAACGACGGTGGCCAGCAGGCTCGAATGACGGAATTGATAGACGGAGAGATTGATTGCCACTTTCAGGTTGTCGGGCCACTCCATGGCGGTCCGGCAAGCCTCCCGCAGCACCCAGTCGCCGATCGGAACGATCATCCCCGTTTCTTCGGCGATGGGGATGAATTCTGCGGGCGAGATGAGTCCGCGCTTCGGATGGCGCCAGCGGATCAGAGCTTCGAAGCCGGAGAGAGTATCTTCGTCCAGACGAATGATCGGCTGGTAATGAAGTTCGAATTCGTCGTTCTGCAACGCCTCACGAAGCTCCAGCGTGAGCTGATGGCGCCGTTCAGCTTCGAGCCGCATCTCCGTCTGGTAGAACCGATAGGTCGAACGGCCGCTCGTCTTGGCGGCATAGAGCGCCAGATCCGCGTCCCGCATCAGCACGTCAGCATCGTTGCCGTGCTCGGGCGCAATGGCAATGCCGATGCTGCAGGTCACATGTTCCCGGACGCCATCGAGATCGAAGGGTGCCGACAGCGATTGCAACAACAGGTCGGCGAAGCGGCGCGCTCGCCCGGCATCCGTCATCCGTAAAACCAGCGCGAACTCGTCGCCGCCCAGGCGCGCGACCAGATCGCTCCTCTCGGCAAGCTGCTGGAGGCGTTCGGCAACCTGGCGCAGGAGCATGTCGCCGGCGGCATGGCCCTTGCTGTCATTGATATGCTTGAAATGATCGACATCGATATAGAGCAGCGCGATTGGCTTTTCCGGCCTCGCAGCAGCCACCTGCCGCACGATGTTCTCGGAAAAGAAAGCTCTGTTCGGAAGCCCGGTCAAGGAATCATGCATGGCAAGATGCGCAAGCCTTGCCTCGACGCTGCGCTCCTCGGTCACATCCTGGGAAATGCCGAGAACATAGCGCGGCGCTTGCCCTGACGGGGCGGGAAGCGCCCGTTTCGCTGTCTTCAGGATACGCAATACGCCATCCACCGTGTGAATGGTTTCCTCGAAGTAGACGGTTTCGGCGGTTTCGAAGGCAAGCTTGTCCTGCTCCCGGAAAAGCGCCGTCTGCTCATCGGAAAATATCGCACGATCCGACTTGCCGATCACATCTGGTGCTGCCTGCCCGACGATGGCGCCGCACGCCTCATTGAACAGGATATAACGACCATCCCGCTCCATGTCCTTGACGAAAACGCCGACGGGGAGATTGTCGACGATGCTGTCCAACAGCGACTGGGTGGCATCGACCTGCCGCCGTGCCGCATTGACCTCGGTGCGGTCCTGCACGATCGCCAGAATCGCCATCTTGCCGTCGAAGCGGATTTCCCGCCCATAGGTCAGAACCTCGAATGTCTCGCCATCCGCCTTCAGATGCGTCCAGCGTTGCGCCGTCTCGATGTCGGTGCGGTGGTGCACCGCATCGAGCATGCGTTCGCGCTCTTCCGGAGGCCGGATATCAAGGACGGTCATGACCGCAAAAGCAGCGAGGCTATAGCCATAGAGATCGCGGGCAGCATCGTTGACGATCAGGAATTTCAGCGTCTCGGGATCATAGACCCACATCGGAGACGGATGCGTCTTGAAAAGTGACCGAAAATCGTCGTTCGGGGCGTCGGGCCAAACGGAATTCATGGGAAGGTCAACCTTGCCAATTCGAGTTTGAAGATTAGCGAATTGGACATTGATAGACGAGAAAACTAAATAAAATCAAAATTGTAACAAGGTTAAACTTTAGGCAAAAGCCTATCGAATATGCAACGGCAGGCTTTATTCCTCCGCCCCTTTTCACCGACATGGGACGGCAAATCCCGTGAGGTTCAAAGCCCTGCTTTGCCGATCGCATGGATGACGCCGTGAAGCTCGCCAAGACCTTTCAAGCGGCCGATGAGGGAATAGCCGGGATTGGTCGGCTTATCGATATCGTCGCCGATCAGATGTCCGTGGTCCGGCCGCATCGGGATCATATGGTCTTCCCGGCCTTCCTTGCGACGCCGTGCCTCCTCCGTGAGCAATGTGCGCAGGATGGCATACATATCGCTGCGCCCCTCCAAATGGGAGACCTCCACGAATGAACCATCGGCTTCGAGCGCAACGTCGCGCAGATGCGCGAAATTGATGCGCGAGGCAAATTCGCTTGCGATAGCAAACACATCATTGTCGGCGCGAGAGCCGAGAGATCCGACACAGAGCGTCAAACCGTTGGCCGGATCGTCGACATTGCCGAGGATGCGGCGCAGATCCGACGCCGTCGAGACGACGCGCGGCAGGCCAAAAAGCGAGATGGGCGGATCGTCGGGGTGAATCGCAAGCCTCGCACCGAGCTCTGCGGCAACTGGCACGATCTCGTGCAGAAAGGCTTCGAGATTGGCCTGGAGATCCTCAGCCGTTATACCGTCGAAGAGTGCGATGGCCGAGCGTATGGCATCGCGGCCATAGCTGTCTTCGCCGCCAGGAAGACCGGCGATGATGTTATTCTCCAGCCGTTGCACGGCCTCCGGCGAGAGCCCTTTCAGCCGCTCCTCGGCACGCCGCAGCAGGTCCGGCGCATAATTTTCTTCCGCACCTTTCCTGCGCAGAACAAAGACGTCATAGGCGATGAACTCCACCATATCGAAACGCAGGGCGAGCGCCGTGGTCGGCATTTCGAAGCGCAGATCCGTACGCGTCCAGTCGACGACCGGCATGAAATTGTAGCAAATCGTCTTGATGCCGGAGCGGGCGAGATTGACGAGACTGTCCTTCCAGACACCAATCGCAGCCTTTGCCCCTGCCCCGCCGAGCTTGATCGCGCTTGGCACCGGGATCGATTCACAGACGCTCCAGCGTAGCCCGGCCGCTTCCACCAGCGCCTTTCGCCCCTCGATTTCGGCCGGCATCCAGACGCGCGAATGTGAGACCTCATGCAATGCCGTGACGATGCCTGTCGCGCCGGCCTGGCGCGCATGCAAGAGCGGAACGAGATCCTTCGGACCGAACCAACGCCAGCAGCTTTCCATATGATATCTCCTCCATTTGTCGGTCAAAATACCGGTGAAAAGTGAAATGTCCATCATCTTTGGTCGCTTGACGCCACTATTGACCAACAATATGCTTTCAACAACGGAGGAGAGACGGTGGTGGATACCGCTGATATCGAGGATAGAGGTTCCGCGGTCGATCAGGTGGTCGACGCGCTGCGGCGACTGATGCGCGAGCGCAATCTCGGTCTCGGAGATGCCCTGCCCTCGGAAGCCGAGCTCGCTTCCATGTTCAATACCAGCCGCAATACGGTGCGCGAAGCGATCCGCATCCTGAAGGCCTATGGCATTGTCGAAAGCCGCCAGAAGGTCGGCGCGGTGATTACGGACCGCCGCCAGCAGGCACTGATGGACCTCTTCTCCTTCGCTATCGACATCTCGGCGGAGAGCTTTCTCGATATCCAGGGATTTCGTCGCCTCATCGAGGTCAATCTCAGCGATCTTCTGTTCGAAACGCTTGATGAAGTCGCCATCGACAGGCTGCGCTCCATCAACGACGCGATGAAGGCCGCATCGACATTGGCCGAGGCTGCGGAACTTGATTTCAGGTTTCATGCCACCCTTGTCGGCTTCGCCGGCAATCAGACCCTGTCACAAGTCTATGGCATTATGCAGCCATTGTTGCAGCGGCTGATGGAGGCGGGCAAGCGCTCCCGCGAGGCCGTCGACAGTGCCTACCATGATCATCGCGCCATCATCGAAGCGTTGGAACAACGGGATCGAATCGCCTACGCCTATCACATGAACCGCCACCTGCAGGCGGGCCTGCAGTTCATCGCGCCAAAGGCTGTTTGAGACATCCATTTCATCACGGATACATGACATGAAAAGACAGACGCTCGACACCGGCTGGATCATCTCGCGCCTTCGCGCGCCCTCCAGCGCACCGGCCCTGCCCAATTCGATCCCCGCGACCGTGCCGGGCAACGTTCATCTCGACCTGATGGCTGCGCAGCTGATCACCGATCCCTATCTCGACGTCAACGAAATCTCGCAGGACTGGATTGGGCGTTCCGCCTGGCGCTATCGTCTGGCCTTCGACTGGGACGGCGAGGACGCCGAGCGCATCGATCTTTCCTGCCTCGGCCTCGACACTGCCGCGCGCCTGGAACTGAACGGCAGTTTGCTTGGCGAAACCCGCAACATGCATCGCAGCTACCGCTTTGGCACCAGCGATCATCTGAAAAGCGGCCGCAACGAGCTGATCGTCGATTTCCAATCCGCCTATGAACATGGCGAGGAAGTCCGCAAACAGCTGGGCAGCGCCGCCGATATTCCCCAGAACTATCCCGGCCCAAGCAATCTCATCCGCAAGATGGCCTGCAACTTCGGCTGGGACTGGGGCCCGACCGTCGTCACTTCGGGCATCTGGAAGCCGATCCTGATCGAGAGCTGGTCGAAGGCCCGTCTCGGCAGCATCCGGCCGGAAATCACCCTGCAAGGAAGCCAGGGCGTCGCGCGCCTGCATGTCGAAATCGAATGGGCCGACAAGGGCACGGATAGCGTGGCGCTCGTGCTCTCCATCGGCGGCAAGCGCGCGGAAGTGCGCGTCGCGCAGGGGGAGACACATGCGCTGATCGAATGCCGCATCGACAATCCGCAGGTCTGGTGGCCATATGGGATGGGCGGGCAGCCGCTTTACGATCTCGACCTGCAGCTGCTCGGCTCGGATGGGACGGCGCTCGACGGCTGGAAGCGGCGCGTCGGCTTCCGCTCCGTGCGGTTGGATACGACGCCCGATGAGGTCGGCTCCGCCTTCACCCTCGTCGTCAACGATGTGCCGGTCTTTGCCCGCGGCGCCAACTGGATTCCCGACGATTGCTTCCTGCCGCGCGTGACACGCGAACGCTATCGCGAGCGGATCGCCCAGGCCCGGGATGCCAATATGAATATGCTGCGCGTGTGGGGCGGCGGCATCTATGAGACCGATACGTTCTACGAGGAATGCGATGCCGCCGGCATCATGGTCTGGCAGGATTTCCTGTTTGCCTGCGCCACCTATCCCGAAGAAGAGCCGGTCTACAGCGAGATCGAGGCGGAAGCGCGCGAGGCGATCACAAGGCTCATGCCTTACGCTTCGCTGGTCATTTGGAACGGCAATAACGAGAATATCTGGGGCTATTTCGACTGGGGCTGGCAGGACGTGCTGGGCAATCGCCCCTGGGGCGCCGGCTACTACCTCGACCTCCTGCCGAAGCTGGTGGCCGTGATCGATCCGACCCGTCCCTATTGGCCAGGCAGCCCCTATTCCGGCTCGATGGAGATCGCGCCGAATGCCGACGAGCACGGCTGCCGGCACATCTGGGATGTCTGGAACGAGGTGGGCTACGAGACCTACCGCAACTATATACCGCGCTTCTGCTCCGAATTCGGCTGGCAGGCACCGCCGACCTTCGCAACACTTGCCCAATCCGTTCGCGAGAAGGATCGCGCGCCGGCCTCCCCCGCGGTCCTGCATCACCAGAAGGCAACCGGCGGCAATGACAAGCTTCTACAGGGGCTGGAAGGCTGGTTTCCCCACCCGCAAAATTTCGACGACTGGCTCTTCGTCACGCAGCTGAACCAGGCGCGCGCAATCAGCTACGGCATCGACCATATGCGCTCGCATCGGCCGACCTGCATGGGCACCATCGTCTGGCAGCTCAACGATTGCTGGCCGGTCACCTCCTGGGCGGCCGTCGATGGCGCTGGCAGGAAGAAGCCGCTGTGGTATGCCTTGAAGCATAGCTATGCGCCGCATCTCCTCACCATTCAGCCACGCGGCGATGGGCTGGCCGCCGTTGCCGTCAACGACGCGACCCTGTTCTGGCGCGTGCCCTTCACGGTCGAGCGTTTCGATTTCACCGGCAAGCTGCTC
This sequence comes from Martinezella sp. CNPSo 3890, assembly GCF_057784455.1. NCBI lineage: Bacteria > Pseudomonadati > Pseudomonadota > Alphaproteobacteria > Hyphomicrobiales > Rhizobiaceae > Martinezella > Martinezella sp. CNPSo 3890. The sequence continues at coordinate 150,584 of NZ_JBXSOR010000004.1, forward strand.
GCCCGTCACCACGTCTGGCGCATCCTCTGCGATCGCTTCGAAAATACCGATATCGACATCCCGTCCGAGGTCGCGACCCCGGGCGATCCGCGCCGCGAATATCTGCGTGCTCGCCTCGGCGATGTAGAAGCCTGGTGGTTCTTCGAGAAGGACATGCAGCTGCAATATCCGCAGCCCCGCTTCGATATCGAAAGCGTCCAGACGCCGGACGAGATTGCTATCACCATCACGGCGCAGTCCTTCCTGCGTGATGTCTGCCTGTTCGTCGATCGCATCAGTCCGAATGCCGAAGTCGACGACATGCTGGTCAATCTCGCGCCTGGCGAAAGCAGAACGTTCAAGGTCAAAGGCATTTCCAAGGAAGCCTTCGACGATGCCGATCTTTCGGCTGTTATACGCACGGCCAACCAGGTTGCGGAGCACCCGCACCACTGACACCGGGTGCTCTCCCACAGAAAAGATCCGGCGCATTGCGCCGGATCGGCGCCTGTATTTTCCGTAAGCCGTCACAAAAGATTGCGCTGGTGAATGGCAAATTGCCTCCTATGATCGGGCGCCGCCTTGTGATCTAGTGCCCCTCATCCGATCCATGAATCAGCGAGATCACGCTTATGTCCTCGGACACCAATCGCAGCTTTCAAACGCCCCGCCGCGAAGAACTTGGCCTCATCACGCTCGGCAATACCGCCGGTCTTTCGGCTTCGGCGCTGCCGAACGGCACACTGTTTTCGATCGACTTTGCCGACCAGCAGGGCGGCGTCATGATCAATCAGGTGCTCGGATCGCCTGTCTATGGCGGTATTGGCCGGCTCTATCTGCGCATCGGCGGGCCTAAGCCGGCGACGGCCGAAATCGTCGGCCCGAAAGCTACGGTAGAGTTCGGCCATGGCAAGAGCGGCTTTTCCTGGAGCGGCGAAACGGAAGGCGTACGACACACCGTCAGCCTCCGGCTGCATCCGAGCCAGACCGCATGGTTCTGGCAAATTTCGCTGGAAAACAGCACCAACGCGATGCTTTCGGCTGATCTCATTCTCGTTCAGGATGTCGGCCTCGGCGATCGCGGCTTCCTGATGAACAGCGAGGCCTATGCCTCACAATATATCGACCATCACATCGCCACCCATGCCACCTTCGGTCCTGTCATTATGGCCAGGCAGAATCTCAAGCAGGGCGGCGGGCGAAATCCGTGGCTCGCGCAAGGCTGCCTTGAGGGTGCCGCGGCTTACGCGACCGATGCCATCCAGCTCCTCGTGCCCTCCAAGAGCAATGATGGCGTCATGGTGCCGGATTTCGGCGCCAGCCTGCCGAGCACGCGCCGCCAGCATGAGGTCGCCTGCCCGACAATCCAGTCGAAGCCGCTTTCGCTCGCAGCAGGTGGCGCCGCCACTACGACCTTCTTCGGCCTCTTCATCGCCGATCATCCGGCTGCTTCCAGCGATGCCGACCTTGCCCATCTCGATGGCCTGCCGAAACTTCAGGGCGAATTGGCGATCGACACGATTGCTGCCGCTCAATCGGCACGCAGTCTCGTTCAGGATGCCCCTCTTGCTGAGAGCGGCAGCCTGGATCAGGCCGCCATCGACGCGCTTTATCCGAAGCGGATGTTGGAGGAGCGGGCCGATGGAAAACTGCTCTCCTTCTTCGTGCCGGATGGAGTGCATAACAGGCACATCGTGCTCCAGGAAAAGGAGCGCCTGGTGGCTCGCCGCCACGGCGCCATCGTTCGCAGCGGCCAGAATATGCTGCTCGATGACCAGACGTTAGCTGCCACTTGCTGGATGCAGGGCATCTTCGCCGCGCAGCTGACCATCGGCAACACCTCCTTCCACAAGCTGTTCTCGGTCTCGCGCGATCCCTACAATATGACGCGATCGAGCGGCCTGCGCATTCTCGTCGACCTTGGCGACGGCTGGCGCCTGCTCGGCGTGCCCGCCGCCTTCGAAATGGGGCTCAGCGATACCAGGTGGATCTACAAGCTCCCCGGTCGCACCATCATCGTTTCGGCAATCGCCTCTGGCGACGATCCGGCCATGCAATGGAGCGTTTCGGTGGAGGGCGAACCCTGCCGTTTCCTCGTCTTCGGCCATGTCGTGCTTGGCGAGCGAGACTATGAGGCCGTGGCGAACATCGCAATCGATACGGTAGGCAAGCGCATCTCCTTCCGGCCGCAGCCGTCCTGGCTCTGGGATCGCTACCCGAAGGCCGGCTATCACCTCGTCACGTCGACCCCGGATGCCTTCGAAACCGTTGGCGGCGATGAGCTGCTTTATACCGATGGCACCACCCGCAACGGCCCGTTCATCGCCCTGAAATCGCGCCCGACGAAGGCACTACGCTTTGCCGTCACGGGCTCGATGACCGATCCGGATGCGGCGGAAGCGCTTGCCGCGCGCTACAGCGCCGGTGTCGAGAGCGAAGAGATGCTCGCACCCGCGCAACGCTTCTGGAGCCATGTGACGCGAAGCGCGCGCATCGAGGGCGATGGCCGCGATGTGGCGGCACAGGCGGTCATGCTGCCCTGGATCGCGCATGATGCCATCGTGCATTTGAGCGTGCCGCACGGGCTCGAACAATATACGGGTGCTGCCTGGGGCACGCGGGACGTCTGCCAGGGGCCGATCGAGTTCCTGCTTTCCTACGAGCATGACGAAGAAGTCCGGCAGATCCTTTCAACGCTCTTTTCCGAGCAGTATCGCGATCGCGGCGACTGGCCGCAATGGTTCATGTTGGAGCCCTATGCCAACATCCGCGCCGGCGAGGCTCACGGCGATATCGTCGTCTGGCCGCTGAAGGCGCTCTGCGACTATATCGAGGCGACCGGCGACATCGCTTTCCTTGCAGAAACCGTGCCGTGGCGTGCCGACGACACCATGCAGCTGACTTCGGAACGCGCGACGATCTCCGATCACATCGAAAAACTGCTGGACACCGTACGCAGCCGCTTCGTGCCGGGCACGAGCCTCATCCGCTACGGCGAGGGCGACTGGAACGACAGCCTGCAGCCGGCCGACCCGCATCTGCGCGACTGGATGGTCAGCAGCTGGACCGTTTCACTCCTGTACGAACAGCTGGTGCGCTACGCCAATATCCTGACGCTCGCCAGCCGCAACGAGGAAGCGCAGTCGCTGCAAGCGACCGCGGTTGCCATGCGCGCCGATTTCAACCGGCTCCTGATGCGTGACGGCATCGTTGCCGGTTATGGCGTCTTCGATCCGAGCCATGACGGCGTCAAATTGCTTCTGCATCCAGAGGATACGCGCACGGGCCTGCATTATTCGCTGATCGCGATGACGCAGCCGATGATCGGCGGCCTGTTCACGCCCGATCAGCGCCATGTCCATATGAAGATCATCCGCGAGAACCTGCTGTTCCCGGATGGCGTCCGATTGATGGAAAAGCCGGCGACCTATTCCGGCGGCCCAGAAAAGCTCTTCCGGCGTGCCGAATCCTCGTCGTTCTTCGGCCGCGAGATCGGACTCATGTATGTGCATGCGCATCTGCGATACTGCGAAGCCCTGGCGCTTGAAGACGATGCAGAGGCCGTATGGGCAGCACTGGCACTTGCCAACCCGATCGCAGTCAGCGGCCGGGTGGAACATGCGTCGCTGCGCCAGCGCAATACCTATTTCAGCAGCAGCGATGCGGCCTTCGACGACCGCTATCAGGCTTCCGCGGAATGGGCGCGCGTCAAGGCAGGCGATATCGGCGTCGATGGCGGCTGGCGCATCTATTCGAGCGGCCCCGGCCTCTATACCAAGAGCCTCATCGGCAATATCTTCGGTTTCAAGCGGCAATTCGGGCAGCGCATCCGCAAGCCGTTGTTGCCGGCTTCGATCGGCGCCTGCGACGTCGAGCTGGATTTCAAGGCGTAAGCTACCCGTGAGAGGGGCCTCGCCATCGGCCCCTTTTTTTTCACACGCCTGCAATATTCGCCTTTGCAGCAAGAGCCGCTTCGCACCTTTATCGACCGTCTGGTTAACCGAATCGGCTAACCTTGTCCGGACACGCAAAGCCCGGAGGCGGATTTGGAAACGGCGCTCTATCTCCCCATCAAGTCATTTCTCGAAGCCGCCGGCTATGCGGTGAAAGGCGAAATCGGCGGCTGCGACCTCGTTGGAGTGACTGATGGCGAGCCGCCGGTCGTGGTCATCTGCGAACTGAAGATGACCTTTAATCTCGAACTCATCCTGCAGGCGGTGGATCGCGCAGCTGCCAGCGATGAAGTTTGGATCGCCGCCCGCGTCTCGAAGAAGGGAAAGGGCCGGGAAGGCGATCGCCGGTTCCGCGACTTGTGCCGCCGGCTGGGCTTTGGCATGCTCGCCGTATCGGACAACGACGTCGTGGATATCGTCGTCAGCCCCATCGCGCCAATGCCGCGCAAGAACACACGGCGCAGATCGCGCCTTGTCGACGAACATCGCCGGCGCAAGGGTGACCCGGCACTCGGCGGCAGCACCCGCAAGCCGATCATGACCGCCTACCGCCAACAGGCCCTTGCCTGCGCCGCCGCTATCGAAAACGGCGTGCAGCGCCCTAAGGATATGCGCGAAGCGGCACCGAAGGCCCCACAAATTCTAAGGGATAATGTCTATGGCTGGTTCGAGCGCATCGACCGCGGCATCTACGCGCTGACGGAGCTTGGAACAGAGGCCCTCAAGCGTTGGCCGGCAGCGCAGCTTTGAATATGGAAAATTTCCGGCCGTCCAACATTAAATTCATGTAATATCTTAAAATTTTGCAATAAAAACATGATCAATATTTAATTTGTAAAAGTTAATTTGCGGATCATATTAACACCAAGCGCCAATTCAAATCTATACTTTGCTTCCCGTAGTAAAAAATGGGAAACGAAGTCGCTCGCAAAATTGACGCGGACCAATCGCAGCCCATCCCCGATATGGACGGGCCGCCAAACCGCCAACGATCTCGCAAGGGACTTTTGCCATGCCTTCTCTTCTCCGCAAACATCGCACAGCCGCCATCGTCGGTGCCGCTATCATCGTCGGCGCCGGCGCATTGCCTTTTGCCTTCAGCACATCCGCAACCCTCGCCTCGGCGGCAGAGCCGGCCGGCATCATCGCGCCCGGCGGCTCCTTCGCTCCGATCGTCGACGCCGATAAACCGGCCGTCGTCACCGTCACCACCACCATGAAGGCGACCGACACCAGTGCCGAAAGTAATTCGCCGATGGACGAGCAGTTCCGGCAATTCTTCGAAAATCAGGGCATCCCGTTCCCGAAGCAGATGCCGCACCAGCAACAGAACCAGCGCGCCATGGCGCTCGGCTCCGGCTTTATCATCAGCCCGGACGGCGTCATCGTCACCAACAACCACGTCATTCAGAATGCGGTCGACATCAAGGTGACGCTCGATGACGGTACCGAGCTGCCTGCCAAGCTTTTGGGTGCCGATGCCAAATCCGATCTTGCCGTCCTGAAGATCAAGGCGCCGAAGCCGCTCGCCACCATCGCCTGGGGTGATTCCGACAAGCTGAAGCTTGGCGACCAGATTCTGGCGATCGGCAACCCCTTCGGTATCGGCACGACCGTTACCGCCGGTATCGTCTCGGCCCGCGGCCGCGACCTGCACAGCGGCCCCTATGACGACTTCATCCAGATCGATGCCCCCATCAACCACGGCAACTCCGGCGGGCCGCTGGTTGACCGCGAAGGCAATGTCGTCGGTATCAACACCGCTATTTACTCGCCGAATGGCGGCAGCGTCGGCGTCGGCTTTGCCATTCCCTCCGACGAGGCCAAGGCGATCGTCGCCAAGCTCGAGAAGAACGGCTCGATCGATCACGGCTATCTCGGCGTCGCCATCCAGCCGGTGACCTCGGATATCGCCAATGCCCTGGGCCTCTCGCAGACCCAAGGTGCGCTCGTTGCCAGCGTCAACGACGATACGCCAGCCGCACGCGCCGGCATCAAGAGCGGCGACATCGTTACCGCCGTCGGCAACGAGGCCGTCAAGACGCCGAAGGATCTGTCGCGGCTGGTCGCCGATCTCTCCCCCGGCGACAAGCGTTCGGTCACACTGTGGCGCGACGGCAAGAGCATGGACGTCAATGTCACCATCGGCGGCAATGACGACAGCAAGCAGGCTGCCAACGACGCTGGCGACGGCAAGGTGCAGCCGTCCAACCAGCCAAGCATCGGTGTCGGCCTCGCCAACCTCACACCGGATGTGCGTGAGCAGCTGAATCTGCCGCATGGTGTCGAAGGCGCCGTCGTTGCCAGTGTCAATCCGGACAAGCCCGCCGCTGCGGCCGGCATCCAGACCGGCGACATCATCGTCTCGGTCAACGACCAGCCGGTGCATAACGCCCATGAGGTGCAGACGGCCGTCGCCAAGGCCGGCAAGGATGGTCGCAAATCCGTGCTACTTCTGATCGAGCGCGACGGCAACAAGACCTTCGTCGCCGTGCCTTTTTCGGCCGCTTAATAATCTAAAACAGCCTTCCACGGCCCGTATCCTGCAAAGGAGCGGGCCGATAGTCGTTACGTCACCAGTAGTCCCTGGCGCTCGGCAATACCGATCTTTGCCTGCGTTCCCGCGTTGAAAGGCAGGAAGTCCGCCTCGATGCCATCGCTGAAGATCACCCCATGCTCCGCCATCTCGGAGACGACGGTCATCGGTATCTCTGCATCGACCTGCCCCGACACCAGCGAAACACCGGTCGTCCGGCTGGGAAAAGGCTCCCGCACGAAATAGTGCAGGAACTGCGCATCCCAGGGAAAGGAAGCATCGGCAATGCCCGCCGGCAGCTCCACGCCGCGGCTCGCAGCAGCACCTACCCAGCCGGCATAGAGGCTTTTCAGCCAGCCGGTCGAGCCCATGCCGGTGGAAATGATGATGCCGCTCGACGACTGCCGCTCATGCCGTTCACCGATCTGAAGGTCGTAGCGCGCCGAGACGTGGCTGCGCGGGCCGATGAAGAGGTCGTTCACTGCGTAGAGCACCTCTCCCGTATTGAGTGCGGCCTTTGCCATGCTCACCCGTTTGAGCGGCCGGCGTTGCGCCAAGGCTTCGGGGACGACCTTGCGCATGTCGGCCGTCTGGAAAGGTAACAGCACGCCGTCCCATCGTTTCGGATCGGGATTGACGCCGAGCACATTCTGACCGTCAAGATATTTCAGCGTATTGGCGACCAGGCCGTCCTGCCCAAGCACGACGACGAGATCATCGGCGCCGAATATGAAGTTTGCCAGATAGCGGCGGTTGAGTGTCTGCACCCTGGCAACGGAGCGCAGACTTGCTTCGACGTCGCGCGCAGCCGCCTGATAACGCCGGTGTTCCGCGAGATAATCGCCGAAATCCGCGCCTAAGTGCTCGACATAAAACTGCGCCTGCTGGACGGTATTGAAGCGCGCGACCATTTCGTCAAGGCGGGTGTCGCGCACGATCAGCACGATCTTTCTATCTTCCGCCTTTGCGTTGTTTGCGACAGGCATGACTTATCCCCTTGGCTGAGGTTGCAGCATCTCGCGCAGGAGATCGGGGGTGACGTTCAGCTGACCGATCTTGGTGGCGTTGTCAGCAAGATCGCGGAAGGCGAGCGCCATCAACTGACCAGGATCCATGCCGACCGAAGCGAGCGCCTGCAGCATCTTGGGATCGGCATCGCCGAACGATTTCATCATGGCAGCGAGGCCATAGGCTTTCGCGTCGGCTTCCTCGCGCGCATTGGCCGAGGCGAGAGCGACAAGCGCCTTGTTCTGCTCTTCAAGCGCGATCTTGCCTGTCATTTCTTCTTGGCGGATCTGTAGCTGCCGCTCCTGCACCGAGCGCTCGGCATCCATCTGTGCCTCACGGACTTGGCGCTTCTTGTTTTCGACAGCAATTTCGGTCGCGAGCTCGTTCTCCTTGATCGTCCTTTCCTGCTCGACGCTCGCGTTGCGGCGGGCATAGATCGCCTCGTCGGCACTGCGCAGCAGCGCTTCGCGCGCCCCGGCCTCCAGCGCCTTGGCAGTTTCAGGTTTCGGCTTCACCGCCAGGATCGACAGGCTGAGCAGCTCAAGACCCAGTGCGCGCAATACGGGATGGTCATGCAGCGTCGCCGCGACACGCCCGACCAGCAGCTCGCCGGCCGCCAGCACCTCTTTCAGCGACAAAGCCTGCACTTCAGCACGCATGACGACCTGAACCTGGTCGATCAGCCGCTGCGACAGCTTCTGCGGGTCTTCCGAACCGTAAACACCTTTGGCATTGAGCGAGAAATCGAGCAGTTCCGCCGTCCGTTTCGGCTCGGCAATACGATAGGTGATCTGCCCCTGAACCGTGACTTCCTGGAAGTCCGACGTCACCTCGGGAAAGATGAAAGGCTCGTCGACGCTGGCGGTCGGCACCACGACCAGCGAGGTCGACGGCACGAAATACCAGAACGAGAGTCCCGCGCCCTCTCGCTGCGGTCGGCCGCCTCGATACTGGATCACATACTGGGTCGGTTGGGCCTTGATGAAACGAAATCCGAACATGACTGCCTCCTGAAAGTGGCGTTTGAAACTGCGATGACGTGAACAAACATCACTTAGTGTATTTTGTCAACTAAGTTAGTTGAAGCTTTACACTAAGGTGTCGCCGGGTTATGTTTCAAGTCATGAGCAGCTCTGAAGCCCCCGATAAAAGGCCGATCGTTTCGGTCGATCTCGCAATCTTTGCCCTGACGGCGGACGGGCTCGAGGTCCTGCTCGCCCAACGCGGCGCGGAGCCGTTTACCGGCCGCTGGGCCCTGCCCGGCGGCTGGATTCATGTCGATGAAGATGAAAATCTGGAGGCTGCGGCAAGACGCGTACTCAGTGACAAGACAGGCGTCGCAGCGCCCTATTTCGAACAGGTGGGTGTCTTCGGTGATGGCAAGCGCGATCCTCGCGGCTGGAGCCTGAGCGTGACCTATATGGCACTGATCGCGCAGGATGCCGTCAGCTTGCAACATGGCGGCAATATCACCGACGTCGCCTGGCATCCGATCGCAGGTGATAGGAGTGTGGAACCGCTGGCCTTCGACCACGCCGCCATATTGAAGGCGGCGCTCACCAGATTGCGCAACAAAGTCGAATATACGACCCTGCCGGTGCATCTCCTGCCGGGAGCATTCACCTTGAGCGAATTGCAGGCCGTCTATGAACGGCTTCTTGGCCGCCTTCTCGATAAATCTGCCTTTCGCAAACGCATCGCGGAAGTCGATTTCATCGAGCCGATTTCCGGGGAAATGCGACGCGGAAGCAATCGCCCTGCCCAGCTTTACCGGCTCAAACAGGCACATTCGACCGCCTTCTTCGACCGAACGATTTAAAGCACCGCATTTCCACAGACGTTCGACTTCGCCTTTGACATAGCACTCTTTTTGTCCAAACTCTGCCTTTGTGATGGTACAAATAGCGCCGGAGCCGATTGAAACGGCCGGGCGGGACATTTAAACCGCGCGGGCGATATCAGCGGCCAGGACTTAAGACAGGAACAAGCGGCGGCAGGAGTTGGAGTGACTGATCCATACGATATTCTCGGCGTTGCGCGCGATGCGGGCGAAGAGCAGATCAAGGCGGCTTATCGCAAGCGCGCGAAGGCAGCCCATCCGGATTCCGGCGGCGATACCGACGCTTTCGCGCAGCTGCAGAAGGCCTATGAGCTTCTTCTCGACCCCGTTCGCCGCAAGGTGTTCGACGATACCGGCTATGACGTCGAACTGACCGATGCCGTCGACTTGCAGGCGCTGGTCGCCATCGAAAAGCTGATTACCGAGATAGTGCTGGACGAGCGGGAACCCGGCACATTCGATCCGGTCGCCAAGATGCGAGCGAGCCTTCTGGAAGAAATTCGCAAGGCGAATTTCAGCAAGAGCGAGCTCGAGCGACACTCCAATCGCATCGGCCTTCATCTCGACCGGCTCGGCAAGCGCCCCGGCAAGGACGTGGTCGGACACATGCTGCGCGCCCGCATCAAGGCGATCGCCACCGCCATCAGCGAAACGGAAGCCAAGATCGGCGCCAACGAACGCGCCTGCGACATGCTCGAAGGCTATCTTTACGAGATGAACGAGCCTCTGGATGAAGCCGATGCTGCTCCCGAAATCGAATGGGACGAGCCAAGAGTCCGCTCGGCCGCGCAGTGACGGCGGCGCTTTTCGCCGCTCTGAACAGATAAAATTCGCGTTTGCCTTGATCGCGAGATCACTTTCAGCAACGCAATGTTGCAATGCAACAATTCTCCCTAGACAAATCGAGGGGCTGGCCTAGATCAAGCATCCAACACGCCGTCCTGCTCCATCGAATGATGGCGAAGCGGCAATGGCGGGCGCCGGATCTCCGGCATCCGCTGCAGATCTAAAACGGCGAGGTATGCGATTGCTAGCGTCCGAAGCGGATGAAATCGTCTTTGAACACTTAAGCGAAAACCGGTCGCGGGCCGCATTGAGGGGCGCTTTCTGGTCGGCGCTGGATACGCTTATCCCGACGGCACTCAACAGCCTTGTCTTCGTCGTCACCTCCCGTTTCCTTCTGCCGCAGGATTTCGGCCTGGTCGCGCTCGCCTTCGCCATCGTCAGTTTCGCCTCCGGCTTCGGCCCGACGGCCTTCGGCGAGGCACTGATCCAGCAGAAATCCATTCGGCGCAGCCATCTCGATACGGTCTTCTGGCTATCCTTCGTCTCCGCAGCCATCCTCTATGCCGCGCTGTTTCTGCTTTCGCCGTTTCTCGCCCATTGGCTGGGACATGACGATATCGTCAAACTGCTGCTGATCATCGGCCTGAAAATCTTCTTCGACATGATGATCATCGTGCCCAATGCCCTGATCGGCCGCACGATGTCCTTCCATCTTGCTGCGGCCCGCACCGCGATCGCCACCTCTGTTTCGGCGATCATCTGTCTTTCGCTGGTTTTCGCCGGTTTCGGCCTGTGGGCGCTTGCGATTGCCCAAATCGCAGCACCGGCGGCCGCCTGCATCGCCGCTTTCTGGGGGGCGAAATGGCTGCCTGGCTTCAGGGTAAAGCTCTCGAGCCTGCGCGAACTGCTGCATTACGGCATCTTCGCCTCGGGCAACCGCTTCCTCCAGACCATGAATCTCGACCAGCTGATCATCGGCACGCTGGTAAGCCCGGCTGCTCTCGGTATCTATAATTTCGCCCGGCGGCTCTACGAGATGCTCAACAATGTCGTGGCGGGCGGGCTGAATTCGGTCAGCCACGTGCTGCTCTCCTCACTGCAGCATGATCGGGAGAAGGTGCGCGAAGCCTTCCTCATGGCGACTTTCGGCTGCTCGCTGGTGTCCTTTCCGGCCTTCATGGGACTGGCAGCGGTCGCCGACGATGCCATTCCGCTGATCTTCGGGCCGCACTGGGCTGCCGCCGTTTGGCCGGTTCGCTTCTTCTGCGTCATCGGTCTGATGGCCGGCATCGGCATCATCCAGGCTTCCTTGATTACCAGCCAGGGCAGATCCGACTGGTGGTTCTACTATCAGCTGGTGCGCAACATCGTCTCGATCCTCACCGTGCTCGTTCTTCACCAATATGGGGTGACAACCGTCGTCTTCGGACTCATGCTCGGAGTGGTGATGCTCTGGCCGGTGACGCTGTGGATGGTGTCGCGATTGATCGGCCTCAGCATTCTGGAATATTTCGGCCAGTTCCTAAGACCTATCGCTGCTTATCTCGGCATGCTTGTCGCCGTCTTGGCAATCTCGTCGGCGCTGATCGACCGGCCCCTTGCGGAACGCCTCGTCTGCGAAGTCCTGGTCGGTGGCCTCGCCTATTCGGCCCTCATCCTTCTCTTATGCAAGGAAAGGGTCCTCTTCCTCGTGCGGACGACGCTGCAAGGCCGTCGCGCGAAGGCATAGTAGCCGCCATCGCGAATAAGGACGGAAACAACGCTCATTCGATCCCGCGATAGAATACCAAGTCGGAAAGGCGCCTCATGACACTGGTCACGTTCATCATTCCCGTTCGCCATCAGGCCAATTCCAATGATTGGCCGGCGCTCAAACGACGCCTGTCGCAAACGATCGCATCGATCGCCGGGCAGTCCAACAAAAACTGGCGCGGCGTAGTCGTCGCCAATGAAGGCGCGGATCTGCCGGATCTGCCGCCGAATTTTACGGCGGAACGCGTGACCTTCCCGCCGAACCAGCTCCACGACATCGATGGTGCCGATCGCGAAAAGGTCTACGATGCGTTCCGGCTGGACAAGGGCCGCCGCGTCTTGAGCGGCATGCTGTCCGCGCGCGATACCCGCTTCTTCATGATCGTCGACGACGATGATTTCGTCAGCGCCAATATCGTCGATTTCGCCGCCAGAAATCCCGATGCCAACGGCTGGAAGATCGACCGCGGCTATCTCTGGAACGAAGGCGGCCGGCTGCTTATGCATCACAACGACTTCGCCAATTTTTGCGGGACATCGCTGATCATCCGCTCCGATCTCTACCGTTTGCCGGCGACCTTCGAGGATGCCGAGATCGACTATATCAAATCCATGCTCGGCAGCCATGTGCGCATCGGCAAGCTGCTTGCAGACGCCGGCGCGCCGCTCGGCTCGCTGCCTTTCCGCGGCGCGATCTATCGGGTCGGCCATGCCGGCGCCCACAGCAAGTCCTCCAATCTCATCAGGACGCATTTCCTGAACCGGTCGGTGCTGACAAGTCCCCGTCAGTTCCTGGGCAATCTTTCGCGGGTGCGCCCGCTTGATCAAAATTTGAGAAACGAATTCTTCGGCGTGCGCGCCGCCGGATAACTTAGGCGTAACCTTTTCCCCAATGAGGTTCCGATCAATGCCGGCTGATGCAACGACACACAGATATGCCGCCCTGGACGCGACGCGCGGCCTGGCGGCCTTCGCCGTTGTCGTCTATCACCTCGACAGGCCCTATGCGCCTTCGGCCTATATCGCCGTCGATTTCTTCTTCGTGCTCAGCGGCTTCGTCATCGCCAGGGCTTATGGTGAAAAGCTTGATGGCGGCATGACGGTGCTGGCCTTCATGAAGGCACGATACGCGCGTCTCTATCCGCTCTTCCTGATCGGCAGCGTCTACGGCCTGGTGCAATTGCTGCTACATTGGCAGGCGGCAGGCGTCGGGCGGGCCGATCTTGCCGCAAGCATCCTCACCACCGTCTTCATGCTGCCTTCCCCAAGCTTTCTGACGCGGTCGGCCGGAGACATCTTGGCGCTCTACCCGCTGAATGGTCCCGCCTGGTCGCTGTTCTGGGAGCTGTTGGCCAATCTGGTATTCGCACTGGTGCTGTTCAGACTGAAAACGCGGAGCCTCATCCTCATTGCCGCCGCATCTCTGGCGATGCTGATCGTCTCGGTTTTTTTCCACAAATCGCTCGATCTCGGCTGGGAATGGCACTCTGTGGATGGCGGCCTTGCCCGCGTCTTCTTCTCCTTCACCCTCGGAATGATCATCTATCGGCTTCGAGGTAAAACCGTGCTGGGGCGCACGGTGAACAGCTATGCGGCACTATTGCCCATCGCGGCGATCTTAACCTTGCTGTTTCTCCCCACCTATTCGCTGAAATATGCGCTTGTCTTCTGCGTTCTGATCTCGCCGCTCATCGTCCTTGCCGGCACCATGCTCGAACTGCCGGAGAGGCTGCAGCGGCTCGGAATCTTTCTCGGCTATCTCTCCTACCCGATCTACATGTGTCATCGCGGCTTTACCGAGATCTACGGGCATCTGATGCGTAATATCCACTTGCCGCAGCCCGTCTACATCGCGATCTATCTCGTCGCAATTTCCATCATTTCGCTCATCTCGGCCAGGCTTGCGACTATCCTCGTCAAGTACGCTTCCTCTTGGAGGGAGACGCCTAAAAGCCTGGGCGCAACTTCAAGCCATTAGCTCCACCCTTCACGTGTGAACGGCGGCAAGTGCGATGGCATCCGCAACATATTCGCGCCGCTCCAAGAGCTTGGCCGTCGCGACACGCAAATGGCTGCTGGGCAGGATCGAGAACTTGGCACCGGGATGCACTGCAATGCCCCGGGCGGCAAGCGTCACCATTGCGAACGGCTCCGACGAGACAGGCACCCAGGCACATAGTCCTTCTCCATGCCACGCATCGACGCCGCGCTCGCGAAGCGCATCGATGAGGCCTGCGCGGCGTTCCCGATAGGTCCTGCGGGCATGATCGAGGCATGATGCCGTTGCCGGATCGCGCAGCAACCAGGCAGCCGCCGCCTGCAGAATGCGGCTGGTCCAGCCGGAGCTGAAGCTGCGATAGGATTGGATCTGGTCGATAATCGCGCGCGAGCTCGACAAGACCGCGAGGCGCAGATCCGGCCCATGCGTTTTCGAAAATGACAGGATATGGATGACCCGATCGGGAAAGAGATGCCCCATGGAATGGCGAGGCGAGATCGAGATGTCGGCGACACCATCGTCTTCGACGATCAACGTATCCTTGTCGCGAAGGATCTCCGCGATCCCTGCCATGCGTGCAGGGCTCACGCTCTGGCCCGTGACGGAATGGATGCGCGGCTGAAAGATGAACGCGACGGGACGATATTTCAGCGCCTCCTCCAGCGAGGCCGGCAACGGACCATCCTGGTCGCATTTCACCGGAATGATGCGCGCACCCCGATCCTCAAGAATATCGAGAAGCCGCATTCCCGTCGGGTCCTCGATCGCAACGGCGGCACCCGGCATGACCAAGGCATTGATCAGGGTATAGACGGCATTATAGCCGCCATTGGTCGCCAGGAACGCTTCCGGCTCATAGGGCCATGTCTTCCTGACCTCGCGCTCAAGCTCCGGCAGGATGCGGCTGCGCTCGTAGCTGTTGAGATTTTCGGCCGAGGCGCCATAGGCCATCGCGGCCTCCAGCTTCGGCAGTAGCTGCACATCGGGAACGGCTGCCGTCAGATTGAGGGCATCGGAACCGTAGTCGCCGACGCTTGCCAGCCGTGCCGGCTTGGCGATGAAGCGGTCGCCGCTCACCCATGTGCCATTCCGGCCGCGCCCGCTGATGATCTTCTGGCGTCTGAGCTCGCTCCAGGCTTCCGATAGGGTAGCCGGGCTCACACCAAGGGCAAAGGCCAGGTCGCGGAGCGGCGGCAGCTTGGTGCCAACAGGCAGGGCACCGGCTCGGATGAGCGCGCTCGTCTCGAGCGCGATGCCGCGAATGGTCCGATCGCTCAATTTCGAGGCAAACCATTTCGCATCCCGCTCTTCGCTCATTTTCGCACCATTTTTAATGTTCAATAACGTAATAACATTTGATCGACCTATATTGAACATTTACTCGTTGAGAAAACAAGTTTTCCCGCGAGTGAATTCATGCCCCTTACTCTCCGCCTTGCCCTTCGTGACTGGGACTACATGACCCCTCTGGTCCTGGGCGATGTCTCTTCCCCAAAACTCGACATTAGGGCGGACCGGGTCGGCACGCTGATCTCGCATGTCGGTAAGAGCGACGCCTATGACGCGGCGGAAACGTCCTTCAGCCGCTACACGCAGATGCGCATCGACGGTGACGAAAGTGTCGTCGGCATTCCGAATTTCATCATGCGCGGCTTCCGCCATCGCTGCGTCATCACCACCAAGGAAAGCCCGATCACAAGCTTTGCCGAGCTCGCCGGCAAGCGCATCGGCGTAACTGGCTGGCGCGACTCCGGCAATACCTGGACTCGGGCAGCACTACGGCGCGAAGGTGTCGGCGTCGAAGATGCCATGTGGTACGCCGGCCGCCTCACCGAAGCCCATCCGATCACCGATCGCCTCGACGGCTTCGGCCGCCCCGGCCGCATCGAAGCAGCACCCGGCGAAAGGCCGATGGTGGACCTGCTGAAGGACGGCGAGCTCGATGCGATCTTCACGCCTTTCATGCCGGATGGCTATTTCGCTGGCAATTCCGGCTTCCGCCAGCTTCTGCCGGATTTCCGCGCTGCCGAACACCGCTATTTTGCCGATGTGGGCTATGTACCGGGTATGCACCTGATCGGCGTGAAGGCCGAAATCGTCGCAGAGCATCCCTGGGTCATCGCCGAACTGAGCAGGTTGATCGATGAATCGCAGCGCATGTGGCTCGGCAAGCGGCGCAAATATGCCGACACCACGCCCTTCATGCTCGACGAACTCCTGAAATCGGCAATCGAACTGCCCGAAGGGTGGGATGCGAGCGGCTTTGCCGCCAACCGCAAGATGATCGCGGATTTCGCCGGGGAGCTACATGTGCAGGGTATCTTGCCGCGGCTGATGACGCCGGAGGAACTCTTCCCGTTCGACGTCGACGGCAGCCGGACGAGCGCTGCCTGACCACCAACTGAAAATCAGAGACGCAAAGCAAAAAAGGGGAATGAACATGTCGCTGAAGAAAATGACCTACGTCGCCCTGGCAAGCCTGATGATGTCGGGCGCTGCCTTCGCCGAGGATGCGAGCTTGCCGAAACTTTCGGTCAACAAGGACCTGCAGGCCAAGCTGCCAGAGGCGATCCGCACCTCCGGTAAGATGATTTCCGTCAACAACGGCTCCTTCCCTCCCTATGAAATCGTCACCGGCACCAAGTTGACAGGCGCCAGCGCCGATCTGACCGATGCGATCGGCGAGGTGCTCGGCGTGAAGATCGAGCATGAAAGCGTCAGCGGCCTGCCTGCGATCCTCGCCGGCATCAACTCCGGCCGTTATCAATTCGCCTTCGGTCCGATCGGCGATTTCAAGAGCCGCGAGGAAGCCAATGACTTCGTCGACTGGGTACAGGAATTCGTCGTCTTCGCCGTCCAGAAAGGCAATCCGAAGGGCATCACCTCGCTCGACAGCGCCTGCGGCCAGCGCATCGCCGTCATGGCCGGAGGATCGGCAGAAAAGGTCATCCAGGTTCAGGCCGAGAAATGCAAGACAGATGGCAAGGGCGCGATCGAAGTCCAGTCCTTCACCGATCAGCCGAGCTCGATCCTCGCCGTCCGCTCAAAGCGTTCGGATGCCTTCTTCTCCTCGCAGGCCCCACTCACCTATTTCGTCTCGCAGGCCAACGGTCAGCTGGAGCTCACCGGCGTCGGCCAGAAGAACGGCTTCGAGGATCTCTATCAGGGCGCCGTCGTGCCTAAGGGGTCTCCGCTCGGCCCAATTCTGAAGGACGCCATCAAACTTCTGATGGACAACGGCACCTATGCCGCCATCATGAAAAAATGGGGCCTTGAGAACAACATGATCAAGGAACCCGGTATCAATCTTGGCGGAATGTTGCCGAAATGAGCACGAATGCCAGGGATATCGCATCGCCTTCCGGCGATGCGTCGGAACGGGATGTGGCGAATGCCCATACACCGTTCCCGAAAGGCCGTGTGGCGGCCTGGATCGTCACCCTCGCAATCGCGGCTTATTGGGCATGGTCGGTCGCCCACAATGAAAACTTCGGCTGGCATGTTGTCGCCCAGTACTTCTTCGATCCCGTCGTCATCAGCGGCCTCTATGTCTCGCTCGGTCTGACCGTCGTCGCCATGGCGCTTGGCATCATCTTCGGCCTGCTTTTGGCGATTGCCCGCATGTCGAAGGATAGACTGGCAAGCACACTTGCGTCCCTGTTCATCTGGTTCTTCCGCGGTACGCCGCTGCTCGTGCAGCTGATCTTCTGGTACAATCTCTCGACGCTCTTCCCGACGCTGTCGATCGGCATTCCATTCGGCCCGACCTTCGTCAGCTGGGACACGAATTCCGTCATCAGCCCGATGACGGCGGCAATCGCCGGCCTCGCCCTCAACGAAGCCGCCTATATGGCCGAGATCATTCGCGGCGGCCTGCTTTCCGTCGACAGAGGCCAGTTCGAGACCGCCGAGGCCTTCGGAATGACGAGAATCCGGGCTCTGCGCCGCATCATCATCCCGCAGGCCATGCGCTCCATCGTGCCGCCAACCGGCAACCAGCTCATCAGCATGATCAAGGCGACCTCGCTTGTCAGCGTCATCGCCATGGCCGACCTGCTCTACTCCGTGCAGTCGATCTACAACCGCACCTTCGAAGTCATTCCGATGCTGCTCGTCGCCGTCATCTGGTATCTGCTGATTACCTCGGTGCTCAATATCGGCCAGAGCTATATCGAGCGCTATTACAGCCGCGCCGATCGCCGCACCGGCGGGACGAAGGCGGCAACGGAGAGCACGCCCGCGCTCGTGCCGGCACAGGAGGCGGGCCAATGAACGCTCCGATGAACTCAGCCGTCAACGTCAGCCCACTGGTACAGGCGCGCAACGTCCATAAGTCCTTCGAAAATCTCGAAGTCTTGAAAGGCATCGACCTCGATGTGATGCCAGGCGAAGTGGTCGTCATCCTTGGCCCCTCCGGGTCGGGAAAATCCACCTTCCTGCGCTGCATCAACCATCTGGAAGCGATCAATCGTGGTTCGATCGAAGTCGACGGCGAACAGATCGGATATCGGTTGAACAGGGGCCGGCTGGTCAAGCTCTCCAACCATGCGATCGCACTGCAGCGGCGCAAGATCGGCATGGTGTTCCAGCAGTTCAATCTCTATCCGCATATGACGGCGCTGCAGAATGTCATCGAGGCGCCGATCGGCATCCATGGCGAAAGTCGCAAGCAAGCAACGGAGAATGCGCTGGCGTTGCTTGATCGCGTCGGGCTTTCGGCGAAGGCCAACAATTATCCGCGCCAGCTTTCCGGTGGCCAGCAGCAGCGCGTTGCAATCGCCCGAGCGCTGGCGATCAAGCCGAAGCTGATGCTCTTCGACGAGCCGACGTCTGCGCTCGATCCGGAACTGGTCGGCGAAGTGCTCGCCACCATGCGTGACCTTGCCAAACAGGGCCTGACAATGATCGTCGTCACCCACGAGATCGGCTTTGCCCGCGAGGCTGCCGACCGTGTCGTCTTCATGGATGGCGGCAAGATCGTCGAACAGGGCAAACCGGAGGACGTGATCGGCAATCCGCAGCATCCGCGCACCAGAAGCTTCCTGTCGCGCTTCATCTAGCGCGACACACATATCATCAGTGAAGCCCGCACGCTCTATGGCGGATGGCGGCTCAAGCGAACCATTGGAATAGCCATGACCCTCGACAACGATTTCGCCCGCCTTTCCGACTTCGAGCCGATGAAGGCCGAACTGACAGACATTCGCCAGCATCTGCACGCCCATCCCGAGCTGTCGTTCGAGGAGGCGGAAACGGCGCGCTTCGTCGCCGAGAAGCTGGAGGGCTGGGGCTATGAGGTGACGCGCAATGTCGGCGGCCATGGCGTCGTTGCGCGCATGACGGTAGGAGCCGGCAAGAAGAGCATCGCGATCCGCGCCGATATGGACGCGCTGCCGATCACCGAGCAGACTGGAAAGCCCTATGCCAGCAAGGTGCCCGGCAAGATGCATGCCTGCGGCCATGACGGCCATACCACCATATTGCTCGGAGCTGCCGAATATCTCGCCCGCACCCGCCGCTTCAACGGCACTGTGAACCTGATCTTCCAACCGGCCGAAGAGGCGGGCGCGGTGAGCGGCGCTCCGGCTATGATCAAGGATGGCCTCTTCGAACGCTTTCCCTTCGACGTCATTTATGGGCTGCACAATCACCCCGGCGCGCCGGAAGGTACGTGGTTGTTACGCTCCGGCCCGCTGATGGCCGCCGCCGACACAGTTGAGGTCACCATCACAGGCAAGGGCGGCCATGCTTCACGCCCGCATCTGACCATCGATCCCGTCGTCGTCGCATGCAACCTCGTCGTTAGTCTGCAGACGATCGTTGCCCGCAGTGTCGACCCGACGCAGACGGCGGTCGTGACCGTCGGCGCCATCCACGCTGGCGAGGCTTCGAACGTCATTCCGGAGAGCGCGAAGATGTTGCTCACGGTCCGCTCCTTCGATCCGAAGGTGCGCGAGCTGCTTGAAGCCCGTATTCGCAAGCTGACGGCTTCTATCGCGGATGGCTATGGTGCGAGTGCAGAGATCGACTATGTCCACGGTCATCCGGTCGTCGTCAACTCGGAGAAGGAAACGGAATTCGCGCGGATGGTTGCCGAGGAGCTCGTCGGCGCTGATAAAGTCACCACCTGTGGCCTGATTCCCGGCAGCGAAGATTTCTCCCATTATCTGGAGCATAAGCCCGGCAGCTTCCTGCGCCTCGGCAATGGCTTGAATTCGGCCATTCTCCACAGCGCCAAATATGATTTCGCCGACGGAAGCCTCACCGTCGGTGCGGCGATGTGGGCACGCCTGACCGAGCGTTATCTCGACGCCTGAACCTATTCTTATCTCGATCGCACGAGGAACCGCCGACGCGACAATAAACGATAGCCCTGGCAATAAGCCGGGGCTGGTTCGTTTTCTGGAATGTCATGGAAAAAGCGCAATGCGACGCCTTCAATAGCGCCGCCAGGCCTGCGAGAGCAGTGCGATTCCTGCATTCATAAATACTACTTATCGAGCGATCCGCGACTATCGCCCGTTGCAGGCGCTGTATTTGCAGGCGTTTCAGTCCGCAGCCCGGTTTCCAGCTGCACATTCCGAGTCTGCATTACCCGCCATTCATTTTCGAGGCGATCAATCACATACGTAGGAATTTCATTTCTTACGCTTTCAAGCTCTTGCATCACGACCTCCATTGTCATGCGTTACTGGCATGACATGGAGGAGTTTCTTTGTAAATCAAGCTATTAAAATATTTAAACGATTAAAATATTTTCAATCGTTTGAAATATCACCTTCTGTGGAAAAGATCCAAATAGTGTTAATGCGCAATGCGGAGCTTACCGATGCGAAGCCGGATCATCGATGGTGCCAAAGCCGGGACGGCGAGCAGCCGGCGGTTGCAATCGCCCTTCGAGCTCCAGGTCTTGCGCGCGCCAGATTGAATCGTGTTGTTCGCGCATGGCATCGGCCGCCTCACGGACCACTTCGGAAATCTGCAGAAGCTGCTTGGCGAGAGGGCTCGTCCTGCGCCAGATCATGCCGATGGTGCGTGAGGGCTGCGGGCTTTGGAAGCGCACCGTCGACACCGAGGCCGAGCGGGTTTCGACGGCTACCGCCATCTCAGGTATCAGAGTGACGCCGATACCGGCGCTGACCATCTGCACCAGCGTCGATAGCGAACTACCGTCCATCAGCTCCCGCGGCAAGGCTGAATGGATGTTGCAGAAGGAGAGCGCCTGGTCGCGAAAGCAGTGCCCTTCCTCCAGGAGCAGCAGCCGCATTTCGCGAAGCGCCTCCCGGTTGGGCACCGGCTTGCCCTCGTCCTCGCTCGGCCGCACGAGTATGAAGTTTTCGGCAAATAGCGGCACTTCCGTGAGCGATGTTTCGGAGATCGGCAGGGCGACGATCGCGGTATCGAGCCTCCCCTCCTCCAGCTCCTCGACCAGTTTCGAGGTCAGGGTCTCACGCACATGGATATCAAGCCCGTCATAGATACGGGTGAGGTTGCCGATGATGCTCGGCAGCAGATAGGGCGCGACCGTGGGGATGATGCCGATCCGCAACCGTCCCACGGGCTGATTATGCGATGCGCGGGCAAGATCTCCCAGCTCGTCGACGGAGCGCAGGATGTCGCGGACGCGAATCGCGAAAGCTTCCCCGAAATTGGTCAGCCGGACCTGGCGCGCGCCTCTTTCGAAGAGGTCCGTGCCGAGCTGCTCCTCCAGCTCCTTGATCTGCATCGACAAGGCGGGCTGGGAGATCGCGCATAGATCGGCCGCACGTCCGAAGTGGCCGAGCCGAGCCAGCGCTTCGAAATAGCGAAGCTGTTTGAGCGTGAAGTTTGCCATAAGCCCATCTTATCGCGCCAATCAGGAAATCCAACTTAAATTAATGGAAAGGCTTGGCTATAGTGCCGCAGCAGAGATGAGATGCGGCCGCCTGTCATACGAAGCTCATATCGAGAGCAATGACTACGCTCAGTTCATCGATGCACGGGCCGGTCGGAAGGCAGGGGACCCAAGCTTTGCCTGCTTCCACGTCTCCGTTTCACGCGAGGCCAGAACAACGAGAGATTCATGCGTCTGACATGTCGCTGCCATATCCGTTTTAGAACCGGGCCATTTTCCGGCGGGCTGGCAAAGCTCCTTCTCCGGTCGTCACAAATCAAATCATCGTAAGGGAGAGTATCATGGATACAAAAGTCGAAACTGCCGGCAAATGTCCG
This sequence comes from Martinezella sp. CNPSo 3890, assembly GCF_057784455.1. NCBI lineage: Bacteria > Pseudomonadati > Pseudomonadota > Alphaproteobacteria > Hyphomicrobiales > Rhizobiaceae > Martinezella > Martinezella sp. CNPSo 3890. Next base: position 172,648 of record NZ_JBXSOR010000004.1, read on the forward strand.
TTTCCGCATGGAAACACGAGCGTTTCCGCACGTTCGAACCGAGACTGGTGGCCGAATCAGCTGAACCTTCGGATTCTTCACCAGAATTCGGCCCTTTCCAGCCCGATGGGCAAGGCGTTCAACTACGCCGAGGAATTCAAGAAGCTCGATCTGGAGGCCCTGAAGAAGGACCTCACCGCCCTTATGACGGATTCGCAGGATTGGTGGCCAGCCGACTTCGGTCACTACGGTCCGCTCTTCATCCGCATGGCCTGGCATAGCGCCGGCACCTACCGCACGGGCGACGGCCGCGGTGGCGCCTCCTCCGGCACGCAGCGTTTCGCTCCGCTCAACAGCTGGCCGGATAACGTCAACCTCGATAAGGCCCGCCGCCTGCTCTGGCCGATCAAGCAGAAATACGGCAATAGCATCTCCTGGGCCGACCTCATGATCCTGACGGGCAACGTTGCGCTGGAATCGATGGGCTTCAAGACCTTCGGCTTCGGCGGCGGTCGTGAAGATGTCTGGGAACCGGAAGAAGACATCTATTGGGGCGCGGAAGACACCTGGCTCGGCGACAAGCGCTACAGCGGCGATCGCGATCTGGAAAACCCGCTCGCAGCCGTGCAGATGGGCCTCATCTACGTAAATCCTGAGGGACCGAACGGCAATCCGGACCCGCTTGCAGCCGCACGCGACATCCGCGAGACCTTCGCCCGCATGGCAATGAACGACGAGGAGACCGTCGCCCTCATCGCCGGCGGCCATACCTTCGGCAAGACGCATGGCGCAGGCGATGCCGCCCATGTCGGCCCCGAGCCGGAAGCAGCCGGCATCGAAGAACAGGGCCTCGGCTGGAAGAACAGCTTCGGCACTGGCAAGGGCGGCGACACGATCGGCAGCGGTCTCGAAGTCACCTGGACCTCGACGCCCACCAAGTGGAGCAACAACTTCTTCTGGAACCTGTTCGGCTATGAATGGGAACTGACGAAGAGCCCTGCTGGCGCGCATCAGTGGGTGCCGAAGCACGGCGCCGGCGCCGGCTCGATCCCCGACGCGCACGACAAGTCCAAGCGTCATGCGCCGTCGATGCTGACGACCGACCTCGCCCTGCGCTTCGATCCGGCCTATGAGAAGATTTCTCGCCGCTTCTTCGAAAATCCGGATGAGTTCGCCGATGCCTTCGCCCGCGCATGGTTCAAGCTGACCCATCGCGACATGGGGCCGCGTGTTCGTTATCTCGGTCCGGAAGTGCCGAGCGAAGAGCTCATCTGGCAGGACCCGATCCCGGCTGCCGGTCCCGCATCGATCGATGCCAACGATGTCGCTGTCCTCAAGGCCGAGATTGCTGCATCGGGTCTCACCATCCCGCAGCTGGTTTCGACCGCCTGGGCTTCAGCTTCGACGTTCCGCGGCTCGGACAAACGCGGTGGTGCAAACGGCGCTCGCATCCGTCTTGCTCCGCAGAAGGACTGGGAAGCCAACCAGCCGGCCCAGCTCGCTTCCGTGCTGGCAACGCTTGAAGGCATCCAGAAGAAGTTCAACGATGCTCAGACCGGTGGAAAGACGGTATCGATTGCCGATCTGATCGTTCTCGGCGGCTCGGTTGCTATCGAACAGGCTGCGAAGAAGGCCGGTCATGACCTGGTCGTCCCCTTCGCTCCCGGCCGTACCGATGCGACGCAGGAACAGACCGATGTCGAGGCCTTTGCCGTTCTCGAGCCGATCGTCGATGGCTTCCGCAACTACCAGCGGCAGGCCTACACCGTCTCTTCCGAGGAGCTGCTGATCGACAAGGCACAGCTGCTGACGCTGACGGCGCCGGAAATGACCGCCCTCATCGGCGGCTTGCGCGTGCTGAACGCCAATGTCGGTCAGAGCCAGCATGGCGTCTTCACCAAGCGTCCGGAAACGCTGACCAACGACTTCTTCGTGAACCTGCTTGACATGGGCACGGAGTGGAAGGCGGTTTCGGATGCCAAGGACGTCTTCGAAGGCCGTGACCGGGCAACCGGCGACGTGAAGTGGACCGCAACGCGCGTCGATCTCGTTTTCGGCTCCAACTCGCAGCTGCGCGCGATCGCCGAAGTCTACGGCCAGTCCGATGCCGAGACGAAGTTTGTCCAGGACTTCGTTGCGGCATGGACCAAGGTCATGAACGCCGACCGCTTCGACATCGCTTGATGCAAGATATCGGGCGCGATCAAAGGTGATCGCGCCCTTTTCAACCGGTCTCAGAGACGGCATTTTGCCGCTTGCTTCTTTCGAACCACGCATTCAATCCCGTGCGTGCCGGCTGCTCGATCAGATAGTAGCTAAGCAACCCGAGGCATACGGCTATGACAAGCGCAGGCAGTTCGGCCAAGCGATCTAGCCGAGCCAGTACGTAAAACGGTTGCTGCCATAAATATATTGAGAACGACATCCGCCCAAGTCGCCGGATGGCAGAGCCTTCAAATAAAATCTTAGAGAAGCGAGTAGCACTCTCGATCGAACATACGCTGATCGCCAGCAACAAGGTTTTAACGCCAAAAAACAGCCAGGCGGCGTCCGCGAACAAGCGTGCGGCCAAGCCGCAGAAAAATATCAAAGGTACCAACCATTCCAGGGATAATCCGCAGCTTCGCTGCCCGATCAGCAGGAACAACGCGGCAGAAATCAAAATTGGCGCTGCCGCCACTTGGCTCGACCAAAAGACGATAAATGGATTTTGCCCGTAAACGTCATATTGCAAAATGCCGGTGGCAAGTGCGGTAAGACCAAGTAACAACAGGGAAAATCCCACGAATTTGTTGCCGGCATCGCGCAAGCCAAAGGCCAGCAGTCCGAGCAGAAGATAGCTGTGCTCTTCGACGCATAATGACCAAATGTGATCGAATATCGAAATGAAAGTATGGCTCGTAATTATAAAGTAGTTCAGCGTGAAAGAAAGCGCGGCGAGCACACCCGCAAGATCGGGTGCAAGCGACGTTGAGGAGAAGATCGCTGCATTCACCAAAACAAATATAAACAAAGTCGGATAGACGCGGCTGAAACGCCGAAAGAAGAAAATGCCCAAAGGCATCTCCCTGACGAAAAGGATCTCGGCCATAAGCCGTCCTGAGAGGACAAAAAATAGATCAACACCGGCGGATCCAAGACCGGGCAGGTAGTTGTCACCGCCGAAATGACCCATCAACACCAGAAAGACGGCCAGTCCACGCCATCCATCTAGGGCCGGAATATGGGGCGGTCTTCCTGCTTCTGACATCGGTAACCATCGGTTGAGCTATCCAACCGCTAGCGTAAGACATCAATATTAATGAAATTACTTTAAGTATTACCGAAATTAAGCACACGCTGGCATTTGAAGTAATGCGACTTCGTTACACTAACTCCTCAAACACGTGCTGGGAGTTCAATCGACGCAGCACAGGGGCGCGGCGTTGTACAACGGCGACGGCAGGGCCGTCACTGGATTCGGAATGGTAAGCGCATCCAGCGTCGCTGTCTGTTCGGGCGAGAGCCGGACTTCGAGCGCACCGATATCCTCATTGAGTTGCTTCAGCGTATGGACGCCGATAATCGTCGAAGATACGCCAAGGCGCGCCATTGCCCAGGCAAGGGCGACGCGTGCGGTTGTCGTACCGAGTTCATCGGCAACGCGGAACAGGGCGTCGACGATTTCAAGATCCTGTTCGTCGGGCCGTTGCATCAATTGCGCCGCATGCCCTGTTCTTGCGCCCGCATTGTTGGCACGCGTATATCGGCCGCTGATGAGGCCGCCGCTCAATGGCGAATGCGAGACGACGCCAAGCCCCAACCCGCGCGCCAAGGGAATGAGCTCGATTTCAAACAGCCGTGCGGCAAGCGAATATTCGATCTGCAAACCGATGAATGGAGCCCAGCCGTTGGACTGCGACAGGAGATGGGCATGCGCTACCTTCCAGGCCGGCGTATCTGAAATGCCGAAATAACGCAGCTTTCCCGACTGAACGAGATCGTGGAGCGCCTCCAGCATTTCTTCCAAAGGCGCCTGTATGTCCCAATTGTTCAGCCAATAGAGGTCGAGATAGTCGGTGCGCAGCCGACGAAGCGTCTCCTCGAAGCCGTCGATCACAGCTTTGCGGCCAAGCCTTTCGCCATGTCGCGCGACATCGAATTTGGCGGCGATGACAAGACGATCGCGCTGGATCGAGTTTTGTGCGACATAGCTGCCGACGACCGTCTGGCCGCCCGCTTTCATCGCTCCGTTGCCTGTATCGAGATAATTGCCACCGAGTTCGAGATAGCGCGTCAGGATCGCCGCAGGCTGATTTTCATGCGAATGCCGAATGAACCCCTTATCGAAAGTCATGGTTCCGAGCGCAAGCGGACTGACGCGCAACTCCGAGCGGCCGAGTGCGGCATAGTCTTCAAGATGCATGCATAATCCCCCAGCCGGCCTGCAACCGTTACATACCCGTGCAGGTTATGTAAAAGCATCCAGCAAAGGAGATAAGCACCAATTTCCAATTTTACAATTCGGGAATCCGGATAATCAGCCCGATATCGTTCAATTTTGCAATTGCGAAGAGGGAGGAACAGTTCTAGCGCTTGCGTATGAACTCGGTGCGAAGAACCAAACCCTTGATCCCGTCGTAACGGCAATCGACCTCTTCAGGATTGTCGGTCAGTCGAATCGACTTGATAACGGTACCCTGCTTCAAAGTCTGATTGGCGCCCTTCACTTTCAAATCCTTGATGAGGGTGACGGAGTCGCCATCAGCGAGGACGTTGCCGCTTGCATCGTGAACGACAAGCTCCGTAACGACGGCAGCCGCTGCCACCTCCGCGGCAGGTCGCCACTCGCCGGTCACTTCGTCATAGACATATTCGTCATTTTGGCTGGTCATGCCAAACTCCATTCTGCAAGTTTCTTGAGTATTCCAAAGCAGGCAAATGCCTAGCTTTCGTCTCATTCACGATCTGTGAATGGCATCTACCCGAGACAATCAGCCGATGCAACAAGCGCAAAGTGGTGAGCCGATGCGGACATTCGGCTTTGCTATTTCAGCTCAGATGCCGGCCAGGGATTGCGACCTTCCCGAAGCCAGGACAGCGTATCGACCCAGAAACCGGCGGCATGGCTCTCGTGAAAGAGGCCGAAATGGCCGATTGCGTCCCGACCGAAATCAGCCGGACGGAGCAGCACCGACTGGCGTTGCGCGCCCGTATAATAATTCAGTGTGCGGCGAATTGCCGGTACAGTGCCAAGCTCGTCGTCCGAAACCGCAACGGCCAGGATCGATGCTTTGACGGCGCTCATTCGCCGCAGCACCTCCCGCCTCTCGCCCGCAGGATGGCTGCGCTCGAACCTGGGGCCACGAAAGCTCCACTCGTTTGCCACGCCTTTCGGCAGATCCTCCAGCCAGCCAAGCCGCCGGCCCGGGAAATAGCCGCAGAGCGCAGTCATCGCAGGCATCGCGACATGCCATTTGAGGAATAGAGCGGCCCGCCTGCTCCGCATGTAATCGCCCCACCAGGCATATTGAGCTCCGACCGTCAGCATCCTGTCTATCTCCGGAGCATTCTCAGCCAATCCCGGCAGGAATCCGCCGACGCTATGACCCACCACCAAAAGCGGACCGTTGCGGCGGTGATCGGACATCAGCCGAAGCGCGGCGTCGAAATCCTGCTCGCCCCAATCCCGCCAGCGATAACGGGACCCACGCAGCCGTTGCGGACGCGACTGGCCGATGCCGCGATAATCGAAGGTCAGGACATCGAACCCATGCCGCACCAGGAATTGCGCATAGCGGTGATAATAGCGTGCGAGAACTCCGGTGGCCGGGTTGATGATGACGCTGCCTTCCGGCCTTTTCGTCTCCGCCAGCCAAAGGCGGCCACCGAGAACGACGTCATCCCGACAGGGGATGGAAATCGAAAGACTGTCTTCATTCAGGGATGGTCGAGGTTGCTGGCTCATGGGCGTCAAGATGGGACGATCGCCGCGTTGTGTATATTCACTACCCGGTATACATTGAACCATGAGAGACAGTTCCCTGCCGACACGCGAGCGTATTCTTCAGGCCGCCGCAAAACTCTTCCACAGCGACGGCATCCGCGCGATCAGTGTCGACGCCATCGCCGAGAAGGCAGCCGTCACCAAGCGCACCCTCTATTATCATTTCCGCAGCAAGGACGACCTGATCGCCGCCCATCTGCAGGCGCGCGACGAGCCGAACCTTGCCTTCTTCAAACGCTGGTTCGAAGAAACCGAAGGCGACATTTCAGAAAAGGTTGCCAGCATTTTCCGCCAGCTGGCGCAATCGGCGCGCAGCGCCAAATGGAAGGGCTGTGGTTTTTTGCGGACTTCGGTGGAACTCATCAACCTTCCCGGCCATCCCGCGCTGGTTGCGGCGCGCGCTCACAAGAAGCGGGTTGAGGAGTGGCTGGGATCGGTCTTCGTGGAGGCGGGCGCGGGCAACAATGCCCTGCCGCTCGCGCGCCAGATCATGCTGCTCCTCGACGGTTCATTTGCGGTGGTCCTGCTCCATCGCGATCCGAGCTACATGGAAACCGCTGCTGATGCGGCGGCACGGCTGATTGCCGAACGATTGTCGGATGCAAAGACGCCCGAGAACCGGCTCTCGGGCGCTGCATAGCAATACGCTCAATGATACTTCAGGCGCTCGCGACCGAGGATGGCGGGCGCGTCCACGCCAGCGATCGGCTGGGAAAGATCGCTGGAAATGTCGCCGGCCAGCTGCAGGTCGAGATAGCGGGCGCAGCACACCCGCAGGAACGAGGTGAAATTGCCGAGATCGTGGCCGGCGTCGATGGATTCGTGGTGCAGCTTGGTGATCAGCTGCACTACATTCATTCCGTCACGTCGCGCGATTTCCTCCAGCTTCGACCAAAAGAAATTTTCCAGCCGGACACTGGTCACCATGCCATCGATGCGCAGGGAGCGCGTGGTGCTTTCCCAGAGCCTGGCATCGGCCTTGATGAACAATTCGCACATGCGCGTCTCCCCTCAAGTTCAAGCAGCGTTTGCTGACGACAAGGCATTGGCATCCAGCACGGCCATGAATTGGCGCAGCCATGACGGATGCGCCGGCCATGCCGGTGCAGTCACGAGGTTGCCGTCGGCAACTGCATCATTGATGGCGATGTCGGCATAAATGCCGCCGGCAAGCTCCACCTCGGGCCGGCAGGCGGGATAGGCCGAGCAGGTGCGTCCCTTGAGGACGCCGGCCGCGGCTAACAGCTGCGCGCCGTGGCAGATGGCGGCAACCGGCTTGCCCGCCTCGAAGAAGTGCTGAACAGCCTTGGTGACGTCTGGATTCAGGCGCAGATATTCCGGCGCACGGCCGCCCGGAATGACGAGCGCATCGTAATCTTCGGCGCGGATGCTGGCGAATGTCGCATTCAATGCAAAATTATGACCGCGCTTCTCGGAATAGGTCTGATCGCCTTCGAAATCATGAATGGCCGTTGCCACCGTCTCGCCGGCATTCTTGCCAGGGCAGACGGCATGGACCGTGTAGCCGCAGGCAAGCAGCGTCTGGAACGGCACCATGGTCTCGTAGTCTTCGGTGAAATCACCTGTAATCATCAGGATCTTTGCTGCTGGCATCGTCTTCCTCCCTGAAAACCAACGGACGGCACTTTAGCAAAGTGTCTGCGGTCGCAGGTATTAGGCGAATACTACACGCCGTTTATGGCCCCGCCTATTGCAGCGGCGCACGGCTGATGTCCGGGATTGCGCAGGCTTCGCCACCGCCGAAGAGGCGCGAGCGTGTGAGAAATCGTTTCTCCCGCCCATTGTCGAGCGAGAACATGCCGCCGCGTCCCGGTACGACATCGATGATGAGCTGCGTGTGTTTCCACGCCTCCCACTGACTGCCGCTGATATAGACGGGCATACCGGCGATCTCGCCGAGCTTGACGTCGTTGTCGCCAATCATGAATTCGTCTGCCGGATAGCACATCGGCGAAGAGCCATCGCAGCACCCGCCCGACTGATGAAACAGGATATCGGGATGGTCTTGCTGTATCTCGCGGATAAGCTCAAGTGCCTTCTCGGTCGCAAGCACCCGCGGTTCCGATCCATTATCGTCCATGATGATCCTCCATCCCGAATGTGCGAATACTCGAAGGCTCCCGGCCGCAGCCGGGAGCCTTCCTAGCTTTGTTGGGAGGTCTCAGAAGAAGCCCAGAGCCTTCGGGCTGTAGCTCACCAGCATATTCTTGGTCTGCTGATAGTGATCGAGCATCATCTTGTGCGTCTCACGTCCGATGCCCGATTGCTTGTAGCCGCCGAAAGCGGCGTGGGCCGGATAGGCGTGATAGCAATTCGTCCAGACGCGGCCGGCCTGGATCTCGCGACCAAAGCGATAGGCGCGATTGCCGTCGCGGGTCCATACGCCGGCACCGAGGCCGTAGAGCGTATCGTTCGCGATCTCAAGCGCTTCCCTCTCATCCTTGAACGTCGTGACCGATACGACCGGACCGAAGATTTCCTCCTGGAACACGCGCATCTTGTTGTGGCCCTTGAAGATGGTCGGCTTGATGTAGTAGCCGCTCGACAGCTCGCCGCCGAGATCGGCGCGCGCGCCGCCCGTCAGGACTTCGGCGCCTTCCTGCCGGCCGATATCGAGATAGGAGAGAATCTTCTCCATCTGCTCGCTCGATGCCTGGGCGCCGATCATGGTTGCGGCATCAAGCGGATTGCCCTGCTTGATGGCTTCCACGCGCTTGACGGCACGCTCCATGAAGCGGTCGTAGACCGATTCCTGAATCAGCGCTCGGCTCGGGCATGTGCAGACCTCGCCCTGGTTAAGCGCGAACATCGCAAAGCCTTCGAGCGCCTTGTCGAAGAAATCGTCGTCTTCGGCCGCAACATCGGCAAAGAAGATGTTCGGCGACTTGCCGCCGAGTTCGAGCGTGACGGGGATGAGGTTCTGGCTGGCATATTGCATGATCAGCCGGCCCGTCGTCGTCTCGCCGGTAAAGGCGATCTTGGCAATGCGCGGGCTGGTGGCGAGTGGCTTGCCGGCTTCGAGGCCGAAGCCGTTGACGATATTGAGTACGCCCGGCGGCAGGAGATCGCCGACCAGTTCGGCCCAGACCAATAGCGAGGCGGGTGTCTGTTCCGCCGGCTTGATGACGACGCAGTTGCCCGCGGCCAGTGCCGGCGCAAGCTTCCAGGCGGCCATGAGGATCGGGAAGTTCCAGGGAATGATCTGGCCGACGACGCCGAGCGGCTCATGAAAGTGGTAGGCGACGGTATCGTGGTCGATCTCGCCAATCGAGCCTTCCTGGGCACGGATGCAGGAGGCGAAATAGCGGAAGTGATCGATGGCGAGCGGGATATCGGCCGCTATGGTTTCGCGGATCGGCTTGCCGTTGTCCCAGCTTTCAGCCTGCGCCAGCACTTCCAGCTTGTCTTCCATGCGCTGGGCGATCTTCATCAGGATATTGGAGCGCTCGGTGGTAGACGTCCGCCCCCACTTGTCCTTGGCTGCATGGGCGGCATCAAGCGCGGCGTTGATGTCCTTTTCGTCGGAGCGCGGTATCTCGCAGATCTTGCCGCCTGTTATCGGCGTGAGGTTGTCGAAATACTTGCCCGCGATCGGCTCGCGCCACTCGCCGCCAATATAGTTGCCATATTTGAGTTTGAACGGAGATTCCACGATCTTCTGATGCAGCATGCCATCCTCCCTTGGTCGGCAGGTTCAATAAGCGAACCGATGGGAGAAGTCTGAGGGCATATCGAGGCGGGCGATAGAGGCGGCTTGCCGTGCTGCAGCGCACAGTGTCGCAACTCTGCGACAGCTGCCAGATCGAATGCGCGTTGATGGCGCTTCAGTGGAGATTGAGGCGGTTCATCTTCCGATGCAGCGTCGAGCGGCTCATGCCGAGCGCCGCGGCCGCCTGGGAGACATTGCCGTTGGCGCGGGAAAGAGCCCTGAGCAGGGCCGCGCGTTCAGCCTCGGCCAGATCCTCGCCGACGGCTCCCTGCTGCTCGCGAAGAACATCGGAGGCAGGAATGCCTGCAGCAATGCGGTGATCATCGAGCCGCAGTGCTAGACGGGCCGCGCGGGTCGCACCAAGCACGAGGTCGTTGCGGTCGACGGCCAATAGCGCCGAGGTGGAAGCCGTATCCGTCGGCACCATGACGAAGCGGGCACCTGCAAAGGCGCTGCGGAAAAGATTGAGTTCGATGCGCACAGCCGCATCGCGCACCGTCTGCGACAGGATCGCCAGTGTCGCGTCGTTCACGTCATCGCGGCAGGTGGAAATGTCGAGCGCGCCGGCAAGCTGGCCGCGATGATCGCGGATCGGCGCTGTGGTGCAGCTGAGATTGACGTTTGAGCAGAAGAAATGCTGGTCACGGAAGATCGCAACGGCCCGCTCGTCGGCAAGCGCCGTACCGATGCCGTTGGTGCCGATGCTCGCTTCCGTCCAGACGGATCCGGTCCATAGACCGAGATCGTGAAAGTCCTTGTCGTCGCCGGCAGCGCCCCGGCGTTCGAGTGCGATGCCATCCCGATCCGTCAGAAGCAGGCAGCAGCCGGCTTTGCCGACCGCGAGAAAAAGACGATCCAGTTCACTGGCCGCTTCGGCAACCAGCCGTTCCGATCGCTCCAGCGCTGTTTGAAATTCCTGGCTGGTCAAGCGCATCGGCAGACGCTTCTCTTCCGGCGCCAGACGATGCATGACCATGCACCGTCGCCAGGAGGCAACGACCGAAGAACTCGCCGCCGCCGATTGCGCCGACGCGTAAACCTGATCCGCATGTGCGGAATAGTGCTGCATTTGGCTCCTCCCACCGAACGCTAGCCCAATTGTCGCTAAAAAAGGCCATCGAAGCAATCCTCCTGGCGACTTTCGCCCGGGGCCGCGAAATTCGGCGGCTACCTTGTTGATGGCACAGTCTTTTTCGGCACCGTTGTTTCTTCAGCCCATGACTGCACAGTCCGACCATCGAAGCTGTCTGGCAGATGCCGTGCGTTTTGGTTTTGCCGCCTACACAACCGAGATCTGACCCGCCAATCGCGACCTTTCAGGCCGCTGTCAGCGTGTTGCTGTAGCAGCTTCTTCCTAGGGAAACGGAGCGGAAGGCGATTGGTGAGCCCAGCTCCACGAGCGGCTGTTTCGACATTGATGGAAGTCGGCTTTATGCAGGCATGGCAGCGGGGCCGAGAGGCCATAAAAGAAATGCTGGGACGTTCCGCCGACACCGGTCGCAGACGCATGGCTGGCGGCCTTCACTGCTTCTTCAACACCCCGACCATTAAGCCGCCTGCGAATCGCGCATTTCTGGAGCGCCCGATCGTTATCATCGCCATCTTCCTCGCCTTATCATTGCTCGTCATGTGGGCGGCCGATTATCCCTTGGGCATCTGGATGAAATCGTTTCCCGCGCAATTGCGTGGGACGGCGAAATGGATCAGCAGCCTCGGCACCGGGCTTCTGGTGCTCTCATTCAGCGGAGCGCTGCTGATATTTGCGATCCTCGCGCCCGCGCATAAGCTGCGGAAATCCATGCGAACGGGGGCAGATCTCATCGCGACTGCGGCTGCTTTCGTCTTCCTGGCGGTGGCCGGCGGCGGCATTGTCGATTCGCTCGCAAAGAACATCATCGGTCGCGCCAGGCCGGAACTCCTGGATACGAACGGCGCCTTCTCTTTCCGACCCTTTGCTTTCCATGCCGACTTCGCCTCCTTTCCTTCCGGACACTCGGCAACGGCCGGCGCCATGGCGATGTCGCTGGCGCTGGTCTTTCCCCGCCTTCGCCCCGTCTTCATGCCTGTCGGCGTCCTGATCTGCCTGTCGCGCCAATGGGTCGGCGCACATTGGGCAAGCGACACGCTGATGGGCTGGGGTGTCGGCGTGGCTTTTGCCCTGTGGCTGGCGCATGCATTCGCGCGACGCCGTCTCCTGTTTGCCTATGATTCCAACGGCCGCCTGTGCCCTGGGGAACAATACAAGGCAATTCTCGCCGTTCTGCGCGCGTTGATCCGGCGCATGCCGGTCATCGGCAGGAAAACGGTGCCTGCGGCAAAATCGTGCCCGGCTCAATCTCGCCTCGCATCCCGAGCCCTTGAAATTCGATCCTGATCCCGCGGCCTGATCCCGCGGTAAGTACAGTTCTCCTGCATCGCTCGCCGGCTTACGCACCGCGTATGCCAGCCTTTCCCGTCCGAATGCAAAATCATCGCTATGCAGCGACGGATTTGCCGCTCGTCCCCGTTCAAGCGCTGAAGGGATAACAGCTTGAAGCTCTTCAAGGACGAATGAGGACATCATGAAAAAGATCATTTTGCTGGCTTTCGCCGCGACCGCCTGCTTTGCGGCCATCTCTCCAGCCGAAGCCCGCGATGGCTGCGGCATCGGCTGGCATCGCAACCCGTATGGCTACTGCCGTCCGGATGGACGGCCTGTGGTCGTCGTGCCGGCGGTTCCGGCCTATGGCATCTACTATCCCGGCCGCGGCTACTGGGATGGGCATCGCTATTGGGTGCATCGCGAGTGGTGGCATGGTGGCTGGCGTTATCGCTAAGCTACTCTTCCGCGATGCGTGCGGCCCGATCTTGCAGATCGGGCCGCATGCCAACCGGCGATCGAACGGCTTGCTTCTCTCGATCCTTCCGCTGCCCAGCGCTGCGATGCAAAGCTCGCGGTCGTTTGCCGGTTTGACATGGCAGCCCACGGAAACGTGCAATTGACGGCGACAATGCAACCGGTCAAAGCTGTGACCAGACCGGTTTACGGAAAATAATGCCGCCAACATGAGCAAAAGCACCATCAGCGATTATCAAGGGCCGATCATCGTCTTTGACGCCATGTGCGTCCTGTGTACCGCTAACGCCCAGTTCGTGCTGCGTCATGATCGCCTCGGCCGTTTTCGTCTTGCCTCCATGCAGAATGAAACCGGTATCGCCCTCTATCGCCGCTGCGGCATGGACCCCGCCGATCCGGATAGCCTCATCATCGTCGACGGCGCGAAGGTGCTGCGCGATAGCGACGCGGTGCTGGCCATTTATGCCGGTCTCGGCTGGCCCTGGAAGGCAATTTCCGTGCTGCGCATCGTACCGCGCATGCTGCGCAACCCGATCTACCTTTGGCTTGCCCGCAATCGCTATCGCATCTTCGGCAAACGGGAGACATGCTGGCTGCCGACACCCGAGCAGGCGAGCCGCATACTTTGAAAAGAATCCTCGTTCTCGGCGGCTATGGCGGGTTCGGCGCGCGGCTGTCGCGGCGCCTTGCCGAAGACGGTTTCGAGGTTCTGGTCGCCGGACGCAATCTCGAAGCGGCAAAGGCATTCGCTTCACGATTACCCAACGCACTTGCCCTGCAAGCCGATCGAAATGGCGATATCTCTGCGATCCTCGGGGAGCACAAACCCCTTCTGTTGATCGATGCGGCAGGTCCTTTCCAATATAGTGAGCGGAGAGTCCCGCAGGCCTGCTTAGAGGCCGGCATCCACTATATCGATCTTGCCGACGCGCGCGATTTCGTCGGCGCGATCGGCTCGCTTGACGAAGAAGCTAAGACCGCTGGCGTCACTATCATCTCGGGGGCGTCGAGCGTCCCGGCGCTCTCCGGCGCCGTCGTAGCCGCCCTTACCAAGAACATGGAGGAGGTTCGCTCGATAGAAATGTCGATCAGCGCCTCCAATCGCGCGACCGCCGGCGCCTCGGTCGCAGCGGCGATCCTGAGTTACGTCGGCAAGCCGGTGCGGCTCTGGCGCGGCCGGCGCTGGCAGGACGCGACGGGCTGGCACATGCTGAGGCGCGAAACCTATACCATCGCCGGCCACCGCGCTCTGCGCCGGCTGGTGGCGCTTGCCGACGTGCCAGATCACGATCTTCTGGTCGATAGTTTTGCCGGACAGCCCGGCGTCATTTTCCGCGCGGGGCCGGAATTCGCCTTTCAGACTTTGGCGCTCTGGCTGTTGTCCTGGCCGGTCACTTGGGGATGGCTGACGTCGCTCAGAAAGATCAGCCGCTTCCTGCTGCCGCTGCAACGCCTGACGGCAAGGCTTGGCACGGCGCGATCGGCCGTGACGATCGAAATCAAGGGCATAGAGCAAGGCGCCATGAAGGCTCGTCGCTGGACCCTGATTGCCGAAAACGGCGACGGGGTGGAAATTCCCACGCTTCCGGCGCAATTGCTGGCGCAAGCCTTGCGCGACTGCCGTCTTTCGCCCGGCGCCCGTCACGCCGGCGGGCTCCTGTCGCTTGAGGATTTCCGGGGCTTGTTTCGCGATCTGGCAATCACAGAGGAAACGACGGAAGCGTCCTATAAGCCGCTCTATCGGCGTGTCATGGGTCCTGCTTTCGCGCATCTTTCCGAGCCGGTGCGCGCCATGCACGAGGTCTTCGGCGACGGCGGCGCCAGAGGCGAGGCGGTCGTCACCCGTGGGCGCTCACCGCTTGCACGGCTGGTCGCGAAAATATTTGGCTTTCCCGCGGCAGGAAAGCACGCACTGCATGTGTCCTTCGAGGAAACCAACGGCATAGAAGAATGGACACGGGATTTTTCCGGCCAGCGCTTCCACAGCCATTTGAGCGAAGAGAATGGCCACCTTGTCGAACGCTTCGGTCCCTTCCGCTTTGCATTCGATCTTCCCATTGGGGGTAACGGGCTCAGCATGGAGATGCGACACTGGTCGCTCCTGTGCATTCCGCTGCCGCGCCTTCTGGCGCCCCAAAGCATCGCTCGTGAATGGGCGGAGGGCGATCGCTTCCACTTCGACGTACCGATTGCCCTCCCTCTCATCGGCCCCGTCGTTCATTATCGGGGCTGGCTGCAGCCAATCGAATGATCCAATCCGGCGTCTTGGCGCCGCCCGGCTATCGGCCGATTTGCAGCCGATAGCGCGAGCGGAACAGACGATCGTCAACCGGCCGCACTGGCGGCGCTGAGGACCGCCTTGACGGTTGCGGTCGCAACATCGGCATCGATACCGACGCCAAACACCTGCGACCCGTCCGGCCGGACGCATTGCAGATAAGCGGCCGCTTGCGCATCGCTGCCGCGGCGCAAGGCATGCTCCTGATAATCCATGACACTCAGTTCCACTGCGAAGGCCTCGGCAATCGCGGCAAGCACCGCCGAAAGGAGGCCGTTGCCGCGACCGCTGACGACGACATCCTGATTGCCATGGCGAATCCGGCCAATGAAGATGCGCTCGGCGCCGGTTCCCCTGCGAAAACCACCTTCGTAATCGACGAGTTCGAAGCGCTCGAAATCGTCAACATGATAGGCGTGGACGAACGCCTTCCAGATATCTTCGGCCGTCAGTTCGCGCTTCGTCTCATCGGCGAGGAGCTGCACCCGCCTGCTGAAATCGACCTGCATGGCGCGCGGCAGCTTCAAGCCCTTGTCCTGCTCGATCACCCAGGCGACCCCGCCCTTGCCCGACTGGCTGTTGACGCGGATGACGGCCTCGTAGCTCTCGCCGATATCGGCGGGATCGACCGGCAGGTAGGGCATTTCCCAGACGCCGTCATTGCGCCGCTCATGCGCGGCAAATCCCTTGCGGATCGCATCCTGATGCGAGCCGGAGAAGGCCGTGTGCACGAGTTCGCCCGCATAAGGGTGGCGCGGATGGATGGGCAGACCGTTGCAATATTCCACCGTCTTGACCACGTCACGGAT
The DNA here is from genome assembly GCF_057784455.1 of Martinezella sp. CNPSo 3890. Taxonomy (NCBI): domain Bacteria; kingdom Pseudomonadati; phylum Pseudomonadota; class Alphaproteobacteria; order Hyphomicrobiales; family Rhizobiaceae; genus Martinezella; species Martinezella sp. CNPSo 3890. The sequence continues at coordinate 188,266 of NZ_JBXSOR010000004.1, forward strand.
CGACGGAAAGTTCAGGCAGGGATCGATGCCCTGCGTGTAGAGGTTTAGCGCTAGCGTCACCAGATCGACATTGCCGGTACGCTCGCCATTGCCGAACAGGCAACCTTCGACTCGATCGGCGCCTGCCAGCAGCGCCTGCTCGGCCGAGGCCACCGCCGTACCGCGATCATTATGCGGATGAACGCTGATGATGACGGCATCGCGGCGCGAAATATGGCGGCAGAACCATTCGATCTGGTCGGCATAGACATTCGGCATCGCCACTTCCACCGTTGCCGGCAGGTTGAGGATGGCTGGGCGTTCCGCAGTCGGCTGCCAGACATCGAGCACGCGCTCGCAGATTTCAAGCGCGAAATCCGGCTCGGTGAAGCAGAAGGTTTCCGGCGAATATTCAAAGGTCCAGTCGGTCTCCGGCTGCTTCAGGCTTTCCTCCAGCATTGCGGTAACACCGCTGATGGCAAGGTCGACAATCTCGTGTCGCTCCATGCCGAAGACGACGCGGCGGAAGAGCGGTGCGGTCGCATTGTAGAGATGGACGATGGCTTTGCGGGCGCCGATGAGGGATTCGAACGTGCGCGCGATGAGATCGGCGCGCGATTGGGTCAACACCTGGATCGTCACATCCTCGGGGATGCGGTGTTCCTCGATGAGCGCACGGACGAAATCGAACTCGATCTGCGAGGCCGACGGAAAGGCGACCTCGATCTCCTTGAAGCCGGAGGCGAGCAGCATGTCGTAGAAGCGCAGCTTGCGCTCGACATCCATAGGATTGGCAAGCGCCTGGTTTCCGTCGCGCAGATCCGTTGACAGCCAGCGGGGTGCCTTGGCGAGGCACCTGTTCGGCCATCGCCGATCCGGCAATTCAATGGGCGAGATGAAGGGACGATATTTGGTTTCAGGATTCTTCAGCATGATCCGTTCCGTTGCATGTCGGTCAATTGGGGAGAAAGCGGACAGCAGAATACGGCCGCCGGGATGCCGTCAGGCCCGACGACCGCGGCTAAGTCGCAATGCAACGGAAAACTGAAGAGAAACGGGTATGCAGGACGAAGTGCCGGCATCCATCCGCACGCGCAGCGATGCGACGGCAGCGCCATGCGGCCGATCCGATCGATGCAGATTGTGGGATGCGGCAGACACGAAAGTAGATATCCTGCTGGAAAGGAACTCTAGGTTACTGTCGACATCTTTGATATTCTCGCGCGTATGGATCATTCATCGTCGCAAAAGGATCAATACTATCTTCAGCACGGCACCGATGTCGCTGAAGGTGTCGCCGTCATCGCACATGACGATCATCGCTTCACCAGTTCTCGCCACAGCCATAGGCAGGCGCAACTGCTCTACGCCGTCAGCGGCGTGATCTCCTTGACCACGGATAGCGGCACCTGGGTCGTACCGCCGAGCCGAGCGGTCTGGCTGCCGCCGCAGCTCGAACACGTGACGGCAAGCCATACGAGCGTGCAGTTTCGCTCATTATTGATCGATCCCAATGGCAGAGATGCGTTACCGAATGAGTGCACGGTGGTGGAAGTCACCCCGCTGCTGCGCGAACTCATCCTGCGGCTCGCCGGTCTTGTCGACAAACCCGATCAGAAAGAGGTTGTGGAGGCAGTCATTCACCTGCTGCTTCTCGAACTTACCTTCTTGCCGGCACAGCCGCTGAAGCTCCCTCTACCGAAACATCCGGGGCTTGCGGCGTTCTGCGAAACCTTGCTCGGCGATCTTGCGAGCACAATCTCGATCGAAGAGGCGGCCAATGGGCTGCATATGAGCCGGGCAACCCTCATGCGGCTATTTCAGCGCGAAACGGGACTGAGTTTCGGCCGGTGGCGACAACAGGCACGCATGCTGAAGGCGCTCACCTTGCTCGCGGAGGGTCGAAGTGTTCTCGATGTCGCGCTGGACTGTGGCTATGAGAGCCCGAGCGCCTTCTCGGCAATGTTCCGGCGGGCGCTCGGGCGCTCGCCCCGAGACTATTTTCAATCCGCAGCGCTGGCCGGCGAAATCAGCCAGGGGACTGACTAGAGGCTAGTTCTGTCGGTCGCTGGCCAGGCAGCCGAACATGCGGAAATCATGGAAGGCCTCTTTGAACCGCGCCTTCTGCCGCAGTGTGCCCTCATATTGGAAGCCCGCTTTTTCCAGAACCCGATCGGAAGCTGTGTTTCCCGGCAACGTCCAGGCTTCGATGCGATTGAGCGAAAAATCGTCGAAGCCGCACCGGACGATAGCCCTCGCCGCCTCACTCATCAGCCCCTTGCCCCAGGCCGAAGGATGCAGCTCATATCCAAGTTCGGCGCATTTAGCACGCCGATCGATGCTATTGAAGCGGATCGCGCCGAGCAAGTGGCCTGAAAGCCGATCCTCGATGATCCATGAACAACCTGCTCCCTTGGGGAAGATTTTGATCATCCATCGCAGGGAACGTTCAATCTGCGCCATTTTGGGCGCATCAACCCAATTCGAGAACCGCGTGACCTCCGGAATCGAAATCAGCGCATGGAAGTCGTCGCGATCGTCCATACTCGCTTCGCGAAGCCGCAGCCGCGCGGTGACAAGGGTGGGGAACTCGGTTTTTGAAGGCGCCATCGTCACGCTTTCAGCAGATTGGCAAGGATAATTTCGCGCCAGACGCGGGTGGGCGTGATCCAGGCGTCCCAGGAATTATACCTGCCGGAATAGATGACGGCGGCGATACCCGCATCGGGCATCAGCCAGAGTCTTTGCCCGCCATTGCCGAAGCCGGCATACCACGGGCGCAGCCCATCAAACGCCGGCACCGGCGCGTCGCCCCAGAACCACAACCTGCCGTAGCTCAGACCGTCCCCGGTCGAAATCGCCGGCGCGAGAGATTGCGCGATCCACTCTTCCGAGACGATCCTTTTGCCGTTCCACACGCCCTTCTGGAGGAAAAGCATCCCGATCTTCAGCAAATCGGGAGCGGTCAGGCGTAACCCGGATGCCGGCGACGCCACGCCGTCACGCCCGGCGTTCCAGTGGAATTTTGCAATCTCCAAAGGTTCAAAGAGAACCTCTCGCGCGAAATCGGGCAATTGCTTGCCCGTGCCGCGCTCGATGACCGCCCCCACCAGCGCGACGCTGCCGCCGGAATAAATCCAGCGCGTTCCCGGCTCGGCGATCACCGGACGCTCCAGAACAAAACGATATCGGTCCGGCGCATTCTCCATCGCAATTTCGCTGTTCAGCGGGTCGGTATAGGGGCGATCCTCGTCCCACTCCATCCCCAGCGTCATCGTCAGGGCATGGCCGACAGTGATCTTGGCGCGCGCAGGATCTCGGGCGAGATCGCCGTATTCCGGGAACTGCTCGTAGAGCGATGCATCCAGTGGCGGTACCAATCCTCTGTCGAGCGCGATGCCATAAAGAAGGCCGGCAATGCTCTTGGTGACCGAACGAAGATCGTGCAGCGTATCGGCGTCGAAGGCGACATCCCCAAGCGGATCTCCCCAATTTTCATCGGAACCAACGGCGTAATATTCCAGGCATACGCGCCCGGAACGGGCGGCAAGCACGACATGCAGATCGCGCAGCAGGCCAGATTCGATGCCGGCTTCAAATTTGCGGCCGAGACCGGGATCAAAGCCCATGGCCTGCAAGGTCTCGCGATCAGGTGACAAGGATGAATTGCTCTGCGTCACGGCCATGAAATCACCTTCCTCCGCTATGCGACCTTCAGCTCAGGCTACAATCCAAGCATGTGTTCGGCAAGGTGATCACACCGCATTTCGCCGCCGCTGTCGTCCGTCGAAATCAGCTCCGTTCCACCCGCAATTCACCGCCCGCCTCCACGACGAACGCCGCCACTGTCCTGTTGCGGCCGTTCAGCTTTGCCTTCAGCAAAGCGCCGTCCGCGCGGTTGATCAGGGTCGTGGTCGGTCCCGACACCGGGGAAGAGGCGATGCCGACGGAGACGGAAAGCGGCCCAACAATCCGCGCGCGATAAGAAAAAGGCGTGCCGAACACACTCGTACGCAGCTTCTCGGCAAGCGCAAAACCTTCCTCGTCGGTCATATCCGTGGCAATGACCGTCAACTCCTCCCCGCCGAAGCGGTAGACTGTACCGGCCTCGCCAACCGTATCGGCAACGATCTGCCCGACATGCCGCAGCACCTCGTCACCGGCATCATGGCCGAACTCGTCATTGAAACGCTTGAAGTGATCGATGTCGATCATCATGCAGATGACCGTGCGGGCGGATTGATCCCTGTGAAGGTTGTTGAGCGCCTCGTCCAGGGAGCGCCTGTTGAGCAAGCCTGTCAGCGCGTCGCGCACGGCGAGATTGATCAACCGGTCGCGCAGCTGCAGATTGGCGATCGCAAGGCCGATATTCTCGGCGATCAGCTCCAGATAGAGTCGCGGCGCATCGGCGGCCGTCGCATCCTTCGTGCGGTCCTCGAAATAAAGCAGGCCGATCGCCTCGCCGAGCGCAGTCAGGGGAACGCAAAGACCCGGCACGCCGGAGTGATCCAGATGCTGACAGGGAATATCGGTATCCGCCACGTGGCTGACATGCGGGCGACCACGGCGCAGGCCCCAGCAGGCGGAAGCAGCAAAGGAACGCTCGGTATGTTCGGGCTCCAGCCACCGGCTGACTTCGCTCAGCGTCGTCCTGCTTTCGTTCATCGTGTAGAGGCATCCCGCGACACCGGGAAAGATCTGCGGCACGAAGAGTGCGACGACTTCGGCAAGCTCGTTCTGGGCATAGCAGGCCTGGAGGCGATGCATCATCTGCAGGATGAGATCCTTGGTTTCCAGATCGCGCTTACGCTCGGCGTCGAGACGGTTTCGCTCCAAACCGTTCTCGCGGAAGATCTGGATCGCGTCGTTCATCTCTCCGATCTCGTCACGGCGGCGGTCGGTCGGCACCTCGACGGCATAATCCTGTCTTGCCAGCCGGTTGACGATCCCGGTCATGCGCACCAGCGGCAGCGCCACCCGGCGCCGCAGGATGAAATAGAGCACGCCGAGGAATATGACCGCAGTCAAGGCCAGCATCACTTTGGCAATGTTGGCCCAGAGATCGCTGCGTGCCTGCGCGGAATGGAAGGAGGCCTCGGTGCGCGCCGTCGCCAGGGCGCGAAACTGATTGACGCTGTTGAGCAGTGCCGTCTGGATGCGCTCATGTTCAGGGCCGAACAGCGTATCGCGCGCACCGGTCTGATCGCCGCCGGTATAGGCGGCGACCGCCGCCGCCTCCACTTTATCGAGCGCCTGCGCATTGACCGCCACCTCCTCGATGACCTGACGCTCAGCATCCGGAATGCCGAGGCCGCGCAGAGCATTGATTGCCGCATCCCGACGACGCTCTTCACCTTCGTCGACGGTGAAGGCATTCAGATGTCTCTCCTCGCCGCGCACGACATAGAGGCGAGCTTCGTCCGTCGTTTCCTCCGCGCCGAGTGCAAGCTCCTCGCCCATGCTGTTCAGCAGCAGATGCTGCTCCACGGCCTGCCGCTCCTGCACAGCACTTCGGGCCGAGAGGATGAATGCCACAGCCGACAGCAAGGTCAGGACCACGGTGATACCGTAGGCCCAATTCGTAATTGTGGTAATTCTCATCTGCCGTCCTCTATGCCTTCTTCAGACACTCCTAAAGTACACGCCGTGCCGAGCCCTCTATTATGAAAAGCAGCCGCAGGATCAAGCGAGAATATGCAGCGTGGAAAGCTCATTCCCGGCGCACAGGCACGAACCCTCGTCTGCATCGCGCGGCGCGGAGAGCTGTGGGCGTCGCGATCTTCTGACGAGAACCTCGGTTGCGGCCGAGCGGCCGCTTCCGAGATTCCCGGCTGTCGTCAGGGGTGAGTACGACAGCCGCGTCAACAAATCGATTTTCAGACCCGCAATCCATAGGCCGACTGGAAGCTGGGAAATATATGCTTAAGTTCCACAAGTGACTGCCCCATTTTGGGACATCTTTCACGCAATGCTAAAATTTATCCTGCCAAGATTGGCCTTGCGCACGGCAATTGTTGTTCAAATCTCAGACAAGTGCGATGATTTGAACTTTCCAACCTAACCCATTTTCCTGAATAGCTCCTCGGCTTCTGCACAGATTCTGCAAAGACGAGCGCCATCGTCGCGCCATGAACAACACGCCCGAGACAGTCACCGCTCCGCCCGCCCGCTTGCCACGCAGCCTTCTCAAAGAAGGCTGGTGGCTCAGGGACGATCGTCATCCTCAAGCCGATCCGCCCGCTCAAGGGGCCGAGATCATACCCTTCGCCGAACATCTTGCACGGAGCCGATACCGATGAGCCTATCCGATGCAGCGACCCTTCCCTTAAACTCCACAAATAAATCCCATCGCAAACTCCTCACATTCATTGCCCTTGTCGCCCTGGCAGACCTTCTTCTTTTCGACAGACAGCCCGGCCTCAATCTTTTTATCTTCACCAATGCCGTTGCCGCCGGTCTGCTCAGCTCCTCTCGAAAAAGACCATCCGTTCAAAAAATCGCGGCGCTTGTCACCCTCGGTCTTGTCGCGTCCATTCCGCTTGCCGAAGCCACCTCCTGGATGGGCATCGCAATCAGCCTTCTCAGCCTTTGCTTGATCTCGCTCGACATCGGCGGATTGATCCCCTCGCAATGGACTCGCCTGCCGCTCGTGCTGCTGCGTTTCCTTCTGGACGTGCCGGCGCGGCCTTTTCGCCGCGCGAGCTATCGCTGGCTGCAGCACCTGCAAAAACCGTCACCGCACGGCGTCCGGCATCATCTTCGCAACTGGATCATGCCGCTGGTTTTCGCCGCAGGCTTTCTTGCCCTCTTCGCAGCCGCCAATCCGTTGATCGACAAGACGCTGCGCAGCATCGACCTTACCTTCCTGCTGCAACTGTTGAGCATATGGCGGATCGGCTTCTGGCTTGCCGTTGCAGCCTTCCTGTGCTTGCTGCTTCGCCCACGCCTCATGCGGTGGCGCCTTCGCCGACGGAATGTTCCCGATATCGCAACCGGAGCTGAAGATGCGCTATTCAGCCATGGTGCCCTGCTGCGTTCGCTGCTGGTCTTCAATGTGCTGTTTGCCGTGCAGACGCTGCTCGATCTCACCTATCTCTGGGGTGGCGCCAGCCTGCCAGATGGCATGAGCCATGCCGAATACGCCCATCGCGGCGCCTATCCACTGATGCTCACCGCAATCCTCGCTGCCATCTTCGTGCTTGCTGCCATGCGGCGCGGCGGCCCAGGCGACAGAAGTCCCATGCTTCGCGGCCTGGTACATCTCTGGATCGCGCAGAACATCCTGCTTTGCCTTTCCTCCATTCTGCGGCTCGACCTCTATGTCGAAGTCTATTCGCTGACGGAGCTGCGCGTTGCGGCCGGCATCTGGATGGGGCTGGTCGCGGTCGGTCTCTGCCTCATCCTTCTGCGCATCCTGCTGGATCGCTCCAACGAGTGGCTGATCGCGTTAAGCTCCGCGATGCTGGTTCTTACGCTCTATGCCGCCGCGCTCGCGGATATTCCCGCCTTCATCGCCCGCTTCAACGTTGCCCATAGCCGTGAGATATCGGGTGAAGGCATCGTGCTCGATCTTGATTATCTCTTGACACTCGGCCCGGCGGCCATTCCGGCGCTCGACACCTATCTGGCATCGCTGCCCGCCGACGCGGATGCTCGCAGGGTGCGCGAAGCACTACTATGGCAGCATCTCGGACGCTCGCACGATTGGCGAAGCTGGACATATCGTGGAGCCCGTCTCGACGGCTACCTCAAGCGGAAGCAACTCTTGCAAGATCAGGCGGAAACGAAGAAAACGAATGGGTGAACCAGGACCCTTACAGCATGGCCCAGCGCATCCTCGTCGCCGACGACGAACCGAATATTCGCGACGTGATCTGCTTCGCGCTCGACCGCGCCGGCATGAAGACGACGACCGCGCGCAATGGCACTGAGGCCATGATGGCCTTTCACAAAGGCGGTCTCGATCTCATCGTCCTCGACGTTGGCATGCCCGATATGGATGGACTGGAAGTCTGCCGCCGCATTCGCAAGACATCGAACCTTCCGATCCTCTTCCTGTCGGCGCGCGACGAAGAAATCGACAGGATCCTCGGCCTGGAAATCGGCGGCGACGATTATGTCACCAAACCTTTCAGCCCGCGCGAACTGGTTGCCCGGGTAAAGACTATCCTGAAGCGAACCGGCCATGGCTCTGAGCCGGATGCGGCCAATAGCTCCGTGTCCGTGGGATCTCTGCGGCTCAATCGCGGTGGCCGCACCGCCAGTTTCGCCGATGTACCTCTCACCTTGACCGCACTTGAGTTCTCGATCCTCGATACGCTGCTGTCGCGCCCCGAGATCGTCTTCAGCCGCGATCAACTGATGGAAGCGGCCTATGGCGCTGACATGCAGGTCGCAGACCGCACCATAGACAGCCATATCCGCAATCTTCGCGCCAAGCTTTCGGCCGCCGGCGGCAAGGGCATCATCGCCACGGTGCACGGCATCGGCTTCAAGCTGACATCACCAACGGAAGGAAGCGTCTGATGCACGCGCCAAGGGTAAAGCCGAAGTGGCGGCCGCCGCTTGCCCTCATCGTCTATGCCGTGCTTCTGACCGTGATGATGCTGCCGCTGCTGACTGTCATCTGGTTTCGCGCCGTACGCGCCGCCTCGGGAGCCATGGCACCGGCGGAGATCGCCACCCTCGCTGCCGTTCTGATCCTCACCCTCATCGTCGCCTATGTGCTCACGCGCACGCTGACTACGCCGATCAATGCCCTGATCGCCCGCACCGAAGAGATCGCCCGCGGCGGACGATCCGCAATCCGGCCGCTCGACATCTACGGCACGCGCGAGGTCGCAACCCTTTCGCAGAGCTTTCTCGATCTCGCCGGCAAGCTGGTCGATCATTCCGATTATGTGCGCTCCTTTGCCACCCATGTTTCGCACGAACTGAAATCGCCCCTCACCTCAATCAAGGGAGCGGCGGAACTGCTGCGCGACGATGACGACAGCAATCCGATGAGCCAGGAGCAGCGCAACCGCTTTCTCGCAAACATCATCGCAGACACCGAACGGCTGGACAGGCTATTGTCCCGCCTGCGAGAGCTGGCGAAAGCCGAGCTCCCGTCCGAGCAAGGTTCAAGCAGCCTTCGCGACGTTATAACCGAGCTAAAGATGCAATTTCGCCAATTGGCCATTAGCGACGAAGGCAGCGTCGTCAAGATGCTGCCGCTGCCAGTCGAGGCCGCCTGTATTGTCTTCGCCAATCTGGCGGAAAATGCCTCTCAGAACGGCGCCACAAGCCTTACAATCAAGGCAAGCGACGAAGGGCGGAGAATGACGATCCAGGTGCGCGATAATGGTCGTGGCATTGCCGATGGCAATCGGGATCGCGTCTTCGAGCCCTTCTTTTCGACGCGGCGGGACGATGGCGGCACGGGCATGGGCCTCGGCATCGTGAGAGCGATGCTCGCTTCGCATGGCGGTAGCGTCGAGTTGTTGGATAGCGGCAAGGATGGCACGACGTTTCAGATCATCCTGCCAATTGCCGCCTGAAACGAAAGTGATGCACTCCGCCATGAACTGGCAGCAAAAAGCGGCCGATGGCAGAAACCATCGACCGCTCCACTGCTTCAGGATCCGGAGCTTACGCCGCCTGTGACTGCGCTTGAGCTTCCAAAGCCATGGCGCGTGCCGCGACGAAATCGACCTTGCCGGAGCCGAGAACCGGCACCTTGCCGACGGTCACTTCGGCGGGGACCATCATTTCCGTGGCGCCCTTCGATTTGGCGAATGCTAGGAAATCGCTTCGCGTCGCATCCGGCGCATCGGTCAGGAGCACGAGACGCTCGCCCTTCTTGACGTCGGGCACCGCCGAGACGACGCTGAGAGCACCCGGCCAGAGCTGTGCGGCAAGCGTTTCCACCGCGGCAAGCGAGATCATTTCGCCGCCGATCTTGGCGAAGCGCTTGGCGCGGCCGCGGATCTTGACGAAGCCGTCCTCATCGATCGTAACGATGTCGCCGGTATCGTGCCAACCCTCAGGCAGCGGCTCGAGGACGCCGGGATTGTCGGCGCGCAGGTAGCCGGCCATGACGTTGGCGCCGCGGATCAGAAGACGGCCGCCCTCGTCGATGCCGGGTACCGGCTCGAGCTTCCATTCTATCCCCGGCATGATCTTGCCGACCGTTCCGGTGCGGTTGTACATCGGCGTGTTCAGCGATATGACCGGCGCGGCTTCGGTGACGCCATAGCCTTCCAGGATGCGCAGGCCGAACTTCTCCATATAGACCTCGCGGGTCGATGCCTTCACAGGCTCGGCACCCGAGAAGATGTAGCGGATCGACCGCAAATCGTAAGGATGAGCTGTGCGGGCATAGCCGTTCAGGAACGTATCCGTGCCGAAGACGATAGTAGCGTTCGACACATAGATCAGCTCCGGCACGATGCGGTAGTGCAGTGGCGACGGATAGAAGAACACCGGCACGCCCGAGACCAGCGGCAGGATAGTGCCCGCCGTCAGGCCGAAGGAGTGAAACATCGGCAAGACATTGAACACCTTGTCGCCAGGGTGGAAGTCGATGCGCGAGGCGGCCTGGGCGGCATTCGAGAGAACATTGCGGTGCGTCAGCACCACGCCCTTCGGTGCCCCTTCCGAACCGGAGGTAAAGAGAATGACGGCCGGATCGTCGGCGCTGCGCTTCACCTGTGGCCGATATTTGCGCATGAGGCCGACGATCTTGTCGAAAGCGGTGATCTGCGTGCGCAGCTCGTCCAGCCAGACGAGGGTCACATGCTTTTCGAGCTCCTCGACCACGGGACCGAGCTTTGCCTGCGTGATGAAGGCACGCGAGCAGAGCACATGCTTGACCTCAGCCGTCCGACAGGCGGATAGGATGTTGGCCGCACCAGCCGTGAAGTTCAGCATGGCCGGAACCTTGCCCGCCGACATAACGCCGAGCACGGTCGCGGCGGTGCCATTGGCATTCGGCAGCATCACGCCGAGCGTCTTCTCGTTCGGGAACATCTTCCTGAACTTCGCACCCAATACCGCAGCCCCTGTCAGCAGCTTGGCATAGGAGAGCTTGCCGGCGATCGGGTCTTCGACAGCGAGTTTCTTGCCGCCATATTCATGGGCGCTGTCGATGACGCGTCCAAGGACGGTATTATTGGTGTCGGCGGTGCGGAACATCAGCGTCGACATGATCTGGTAGAGAGCGGCACCTGCGGCGATACGGCGCTTCCTGCCCTTGAGTTCCGCGGGAACATCGAGCTTGACCGGCTCGAGGATCGTCACCTTGACCTTGGGGAAGAGGCGGCGGCGAACATGGTTCGACGTCAGATAGGAAGCATAGCTCTTCTCCAAACCATCGATGCGAACGGGTACGATCATCGCGCCGGTCTTGTCGGCGACCATGGCGGCACCGTCATAGACCTTCATCAGCGTGCCGGTGACGGTCAGGCGTCCCTCGGGGAAGATGCCGACCGGGCTGCCGTCCTGGATGACCTTGATCAGCGAGCGCGTCGCCATCGGCTTGGTCGGGTCGAGCGGCAGGAACTTGCACATCTTCAAAAGCGGCCGTACCCACCATTTCCTCGCGAAGGCATAGTCGATGGCAAAGACCGGCTCTTCCTCGGTGATGGCGAGCGCGAGAGCACCGTCGAGCAGGCTTACATGGTTGAGCGCGATGATCGGTGCGGGGCCGGCCTTGCGGATGTTCTCAAGGCCCTCGACCTCCAGCCGCATGAAGGCGCGGAAGATGATGGAGATGAGATCACGGAAGGCATTGGTTGGCAGCATTTTCAGCATGAGCCAGGCGATCGCCACGTTGAGCACGGAGATGCTGAGAATGATCATCGGGATCGACAGGCCTACGGCCTGAAGCACCGCCACAAGCGCCAGGCCGACGGCAATGAAGAGAGCGGAAAGCACATTCGACGCGCCGATGACGCGAGCGCGGCGATCCTCATGCGCCCAGCTCTGCATGGCCGAAAACGTCGGGACGGCCAGGAACGCACCGCCGATCGCCATGCCGGCGAGATCGATGGCAACGCGGATGGTCTTCGGTCCGGCAAAGAAGGCAAGAATGGTTTCGGCATGAGAGGTCGACTCCAGACCCCACAGGCTCCAGCCGAGATCGAGGCCGAAGAGCGCGACGATCAGCATGCCGATGGGCGCCGGCAGAAGCACGATACGGCCGGCCGCCATCCATCCGGCAATGGCCGAGCCAATGGCGACGGAGATCGCGAAGATCGCCAGATAGGCGGGAACGACGATTTCCGAGCCGCCGAGAATATCGGTGACCATGACCGGCAGCATCGACATGATGAAGGCGCCCACGAACCAGAACCAGCAGTTCATCAGCGAAGCCCGCCAGATGCGGCTATCGGCACGAAGCTCGTTGACCAGCCTGTAGCTGGAACGCACGACATTGGTGTCGACGACGAGATCCGGCGCCTTGGAGCCCGTCGCAGGAATCAGGCGGGCGGCGAACCAGCAGAGGATGGAAAGCCCCATCATCATCGGCCCGAAGATCCAGACATTTTCGCCCTCGCGGAAGGCGACCGCCGCAACCATCGTGCCGGTCAAGATGGCAATGAAAGTACCGCCCTCGATCCACGCATTCGCCTTTGGAAGATCTCGGCTTTGCAGATGATCCGGCAGGATGCCGTATTTGATCGGCCCAAAGAGCGAGGAAATGACGCCGAAGCCGAAGAGGGCAAGCATCAGGATCCAGATGGAGGAGAAGGCGATGCCGACAACGGAGATCGCCGCGACACCGAGCTCGCAGCGCTTCAAAAGCTCTGCCATCTTGGCCTTGTCGTATTTGTCGGCAAGCTCGCCCGCAATCGCCGACAGGAGCAGGAACGGCACGATGAAGATGCCGCCGGCAAGTGTGACCAACGCCGCACCCTCCGTCGCCATCTGCGCGAGAATGACGAAAACCAGAGTCTGCTTTAAGAAATTATCATTGAAGGCGGTCAGGAATTGCGTCCAGAACAGCGGCGCGAACTTCCTCGATCTCATCAGGTGCGTTTGCATGGCGTATCCCTCATTCGGCCAACAGGACGCCATAGAGTTGTTACGCAAAGATTGAGCGCGGATACAACTCTACGGCGTCGTTAATAAAGACTAGTCCTGACCGTCACGATTGAACTTAACCAGAAGCTTTTCCGTACGGGCATCTTCTACCTTGCGGATCAGCTTGTCGGCTTCGCTATTGTCTCGGATCGTCTTGGTGACGTTGACCGCCGTCTGCACCAGCATCAGGATGCCCATGGCGAGATAGCCTTTGCCCCAGAGATCGATCGGCATCATGTAAAGGCCAATGAGGAGCATAAATGCGGCAGCGGCAAAAGAGATGTAGGAAAAGCTGACCCAAGCCTGGGAATGTTTCTGAAAGCTGTCGTTCATGATCGTATCCTCTCAATTATCTGATGAGTTTGTTTTCAGGCTGCTGAATTCATGCGCTCACGCAGGCGGGTAAGCACGTCGTCGGCCGAAGGACCGAGCGGTGCGCCGCAGCCGGCATTGGCGAGTTTTTCGATGATATGTGCCTGTCGGCTCGCGGCATCCATCTCCTTCATGGCCGAGGCTGCGATCTCGCAGCGGCTCTGATAGGCCTGAAGACGGGCAAGCGTCTCCTCGGCGTCATCGAGTGTCGCCAGGCCGGAATTGTCGTCGCAGGCGGCATTGAGCTTCTGTGTCTGCTCGGTGGCGCGCGCCAGGCGTTCGCCCCGCTGCAATTCCTGCAGCCGCGCTTCCGATGTGCGAACGGTTGCCTTGAGTTTGCCGATCGTCTGAGTGAATTGCGCCTGTGCCTTCTCGGATGCGTCGCGCTCGGCTTCGAGTTGGGCGATCGCCTCGGCCGCCTCCCGCGCAAGTTCTTCGCTTCCCTTCTGCAGGGCGGCGACGGCGCGTGTTTCCAAGTCCGCAATGCGGCCGATGATCGCTGCGTGCCGGTTCTTTTCCTGCTCATTCTGCGCGATGGCAATCGCCACGGCCCGCCGCGCCGACTGAATCGCGCTGGCCGCCTCGCGGATCTGCTGGGCCAGCAGCGGCACCGCGTTGCGATCGATGAATGCCTGTTCGGCATCGCAGGCCCGACCGCGAATGAGCGTCAGAATTGAATTGAACATTTGTCGTCTCCCGTTTATGAACGATGTTCACGAAACGATGTATGCCAGAATGATGAACATCGTTCAAGAAAAATTTTGAACGATGTTCAAAAAAATCGGATTGGATGTTCAAAAAAATCGGATTGGAATTGTCAATGGCGAGAAAAACTCTGGAAAAGCGCGAGGACCTGAAGCTCAGGTTGATCGAGGCGGCACGCAATCGCATTGCAGCCAACGGGATTTCCAACCTGAGGGCGCGCGACGTCACACAGGATGTCGGCTGTGCTCTCGGAGGTCTTTACACTGTCTTTGCTGATCTCGACGATCTGGTCATTCACGTCAATTCGGCGACGCTGAAGGCGCTGGAAGCGTCGCTGACACTGGCCGAAGTCAAGAATCACACCCCAACCGACCGGCTGCGCAATCTCGCACGGGGCTATCTGCGCTTTGCGGTCACCCATCGCAATCTGTGGAAGGCGCTGTTCGACCATCGGCCTCCCGATGACCGCCCGAGCCCCGAATGGCATCTCGAAGAGCATATGTTCCTGATGGGCGTCATTGCCGAGCCGCTCGCGGAGTTGCAGCCGAACATGTCGGAAACGGCACGTGCAATCCGGGCGAGAACGCTCTTCGGCGCCGTGCATGGCGTCGTCAGCATCAGCCTCGAAGGGCGTTTCGTCGGCTTGCCGATCGAAAGCCTGGAACAGGAGCTCGACGATTTCATCCTGACGGTCGCAGCGGGAGCTGCGGCGAGGCAAGGCTAATACCCGCTGTAAGGGAAACGCGCTCCGTCGTATGGTGCCGTTCAGACCGCCGCTTCAACGAACGGTTTCCTGACTGCCTCGATATCCCCGTCGACTCCTTCTGTCAGCTTGGAACTTCATTAAGGGAGCACTCAGCCCCCTCGCTCATAGCAACTCCACCCAAGACACGATCGCCGAGTTCACATCGTCCTTGCGGTCCTGCATGATCCAGTGCCCGGCGTTCTTCCAGACATCGACCTTGGACTTCTCGTTCGAGAACCATGTGCGCATCCGCGCCGCCTGGCTCTCGTCACGGCAGAGATGATAGAAAGGGACTGTGATCGTCTTGCAGAAGGTTTCGCTATTGCTGCCAAGGCCGACCTGATCAGATCCGAAGAATAGCGGTCCGAAGGATTCTCGAACAGGATGCTCCGGCATTCCCTGAAGTCGTCTTGCATGCCAGCGCTTGATTGCGGGATCGGTTGAAGGGTCGTAGACGCTTTCGAACAGGGCCGGACCGACCACGCCGGGACTCTGCGTCTGGAGGCCGTCGACGGTTTTCTTGAAGATCGGCCCAAGGCTGTCCGCAAAGCCGAGAGAACCATCGACTGATACAACCGCATCGACAAGATCCGGCCGCTTTGCCGCAAGGCGCGCGGCGACCTGCCCACCCATGGAATGTCCTATCAATATAAATCTCTCACCCTCGAATTTCCTTTCGATCAGAGCTTCGATGTCACGAACATAGTCGCCAGGCATGTAGCTGCCTGATGGCATGATCTCGGACCAGCCATGGCCGCGCAGATCGACGGCAACGACCCGATAGCGGCTTTCAAGGGCGGGCAATTGCCAACTCCAGTCATGGGAATCACACGTCCAGCCATGCAGCAGCATTACGTTCCGGCCCTTTCCGGAGACCGTATAGAAAAGCTTGGCGGTGCGCAGCGGCGCGGCAAGGGCAGCACCGGGGCCTGCAGCAGCAGCCGCAACCGTCATTCCAAGGATGGTCATCAGACCGCGCCGCGATAGGTCGAAATTGCTCTCTGCCACTGATAGTCTCCTTTGAAATCTCTGGCATGTCCGCCAGCTTCCCGCTCGGCGGCCCGGTGTTGATTGCTCGGTGACTCGTAGATATACATTGTCAATCTACGATCAATTACGCACCTTAAAGTGCGTAGATATACCGGAGGATATCCAGATGCCCGGCAAGGTGGACAACGTCTTCTTCGCGGACTGTGCGGCGCGCTCGTTCTTCGATCAGGTCGCGAACAAATGGTCCGTCATGATACTGACCGTGCTTGAGGAAAAGCCCACCCGCTTCAATGAGTTCATGCGCAGGTTGGAAGGAATTACTCACAAGGCGCTGACCCAGGCATTGCGACGGCTTGAAAGAAACGGGCTGATTTCGCGTAGAGTGCTGGCAACCTCACCGGTCGCGGTGGAATATTCGATCACCGATCTTGGCCGGACGCTTCAAGTGCCGTTCGGCGCGGTCTACGAATGGGCGATCAACCATCTGCGGCACATCGAAGAGGCACAGGAAAACTATGACACCCGCGCGAATACATAAGGCGAGCATATTCGAAAACGACGATCGCTTCTGTCTCGAGCCTTCGCCCTGCCGCGCAAACATGCACGGTGATTTCGCGCTATGTCCGAGAGATCACAGACCCGAACCTGAAGACACAGAAGTGTTCAAGGTTTCGAGGGCGCATAATTCCTGATGTCGCCGAAAGCGTAGCCGCGCTCCCTAAGCTTGCGGATCAGCGACTGCAGGTTTTCGCGACCATTGAACTGGTCCTGAAACATCTCGTCATGCATGAGCAGGATCATCTTTCCACGCTGCGTGAAACGACCGTATTGAAAAAGGTGGTCGATCTCGTTGACGAGATGGTCCACCGATTGGACCGGCTTGCCGTCGTCGCTATGCACCCATTCGAAATCCCAGCCGAAGAGATAGAACCCCGCTTCGGCGACGAGCTCGTAGTCCAGCCACTCGCGCTCCCATTGGGCGACGTTGATGGATAGATCCTCCCGCGATACGGTCGGAAGCCGGAAGACATCCCTGCCCGGCAGTCGCGCATTGACGATAGGCGTCAGACCCAGCACCTCATTGGCGTGCAGCATGTCGGCAACCACGGCCTGGGTATTGGAATAGTATCGTCTATAGCGATTATTGGCGTGGCTGTAGCTGTGATTGCCGACAGTCACCAGCGGCATCGCCTTGGCCTCCGCCAAGAGGTCGCGCCCGGCCGGAATAGTTTCGACATGCTGGCCGACCATGAACATGGCGGCGGGGACATTTTCCTGACTTAGCACGGAAAGAATGTTCTTCGTTCCAGGCAAAGGGCCGTCATCGAAAGTCAGAAAGATCGTCTTATCGGCCGCGCGAGCAGAGACGGCGCAGGCCGCAACCAAGAGGCCGGTGAGCAGCCATCTGAAGATCGCATTCCATCGATAATTCAACCTGCTCAAGCCAGCCGCCTCCCGCCTCATCGCTGCAAACTGGCATATCGCATGGAACAAGAAAAGCACCAGGAATGCGACAAAAGCAAAGGGCGCTCTACCCATTTCTGGGGAGCGCCCTTGCTTATTGACCCGGACAGCGAACACCGGCTCGACACAGAAATGTCAGCGCGGCAGGCCATCGATACAGGTGATGGGCTGCAAATAATCGCGAATCGCACTCTTTGCAAGAGGTAGGTGCGAAAATTTTAGCAATTCTGTCACACGAGAATTCCATGTGACAGAATTCGCAGATTTTACAAGCGCTGATCTTTCGTCAGGCGGCCTGCAAGGCCGCGTCGCGCGGGATCTCGACATCGATCTCCAGCATTGAGACATCCTTGTCGCGATCCATCTTCACTTGCACCTTGTCGCGATCGACCTGCACATGCTTGGCGATGACGGCGAGGATTTCCTCCCTCAGCACGGATACGAGATCCGAGCCTATCGAGGCGCGCTCATGGGCAAGGAGAATCTGCAGACGCTCTCGCGCCATAGGTGCAGATCTCTGCTTGCGGAACAGTCCGAAAATGCTCATGCGGCCCTCCTTGCGAAGATCTTGCCGAAGATACCCCGCTTCTCGCCGGGGATAGTGATCGGCACCTGCTCGCCGGCAAGACGGCGTGCGGCGTCGAAATAGGCAAGCGACGGCGCGCAGCGCGCGTCGGCAAGCGTCACGGGCGAGCCGAGGTTGGACGCGCGCAGGACATCAGTGCTTTCCGGGATGATGCCGAGCAACGGGATGGAGAGGATCTCCAGCACGTCGTCGACCTTCAGCATGTCGCCGCGTTCGGCGCGGCCAGCATCGAAGCGGGTCAGCAGCAGGTGCTTTTCCATGCGCTCGCCGCGCTCCGCCTTCAGCGTCTTGGAGTCCAGCAGGCCGATGATCCGGTCGGAATCGCGTACCGAGGAGACTTCCGGGTTGGTGACGACGACGGCGACGTCGGCATGACGCATGGCAAGCGTGGCGCCGCGCTCGATACCGGCCGGGCTGTCGCAGATGACCCAATCGAAATAATTCTTGAGCTCGTTGATGACGCGCTCGACACCCTCGGGCGTCAGATTATCTTTGTCGCGGGTCTGCGAAGCCGGCAGGAGGAAGAGCGTCTCCAACCGCTTGTCGCGGATCAGCGCCTGCGGCAGCTTGGCATCGCCGTGGATGACGTTGACAAGGTCGTATACAACGCGGCGTTCCGCGCCCATGACCAGGTCGAGGTTGCGCAGGCCGACGTCGAAATCGACAACGACGACCTTTTCGTTTCTCTGCGCCAGAGCCGCCCCCAATGCGGCCGTCGAAGTCGTCTTTCCAACTCCGCCCTTGCCTGATGTGACGACGATTACCTTGCCCATCTTGCTCTCCTGTTTTGGCCGGCTTCGGCTCAGATTAGTTTTTCGGCCATGATCGTTTCACCATCCAGCCAGAGCTGGACGGCTTGCCCCTTGAGGCCGGGTGATATGTCTTCCGCCATCTTGTAGATGCCATCGATCGCCAGCAGCTCGGCCTCGAGCTTGCGGCAAAAGATTCGCGCCGAGGCATTGCCGATCGATCCTGCCATGGCGCGGCCGCGCAGGGCGCCGTAAATATGGACCGATCCACCCGCGATAACTTCCGCGCCCGATGCCACCGAACCGATGACAGTGACATCGCCTTCGGGAAAGATCACCGATTGGCCGGATCGTACCGGCTCGCGGATGATCAGCGACTGCGTAACCGCACGAACTTCCGGCGGCGGCGCCTTGGGCTCGCTATTGCGGCGCTCCACGACCGGTTCGGCCTCGGAGACTTCGAAATCGGCAGCCGGACGCCCACCCTTCAGGATCGGCGGCATGCCGGGGCCTGATATCGACGGGCGACCGCCCTCAATGCCCATGATGCTGACATTGCGGGCCGAAAGCTCGGCAATCAGCTCCTTGAGCTGCGCCTTGTCGATCGGCAGATCGGTGATGTCGAGCACGACCGGCCGCCCCAGAAAGAAGCCGGCCGAACGGGCTGCAAGGTCGTC
Source organism: Martinezella sp. CNPSo 3890 (assembly GCF_057784455.1). Lineage (NCBI taxonomy): Bacteria > Pseudomonadati > Pseudomonadota > Alphaproteobacteria > Hyphomicrobiales > Rhizobiaceae > Martinezella > Martinezella sp. CNPSo 3890. Next base: position 207,598 of record NZ_JBXSOR010000004.1, read on the forward strand.
AAGCCTGGTCAACCACTGGTCCAGCGGAAGATCCGGCGAAAGCATGACCGCAAGAAAGGAGCGGCCCTTGATACGGATCGAACGAGCGTCTGTTAGCACTTTGGTCATCTATGTGAATAAATCGTTGATCCTGTGTACCGTTGATATGGTTAACAAATGGTTAATTCGGGGCTCGATTGGGGCCCGAACCGCCCCACAAAACGGCGAGGCTCGCAAGCGCCGAAGGCTCGTTGGAGCTGGGGTCGTAGACGCAGGGAGCGGCAAAAATCGCAGCTCCTGCAAGGAGAAGAATGATTGGTCGCATGAAATCCTCCAGAGGGAAAAGCAGGCGCCGGCCTGCTTGATAGTCAATGCAGAAAAATTAACGATTCGGCGCGCCGCACCCTCCGGAACGACGCGCAATATCGACGCTTGAGCGATTCTCAGGCGAGCTTCAGCTCGACATTGATGTTGCCGCGAGTCGCCTTCGAATAGGGGCAGGTCTGGTGGGCTTCCTCGACCAGCGTTCGGGCAAGCTCTGGCTCGATGCCGGGCATGCTGATGGTCAGGCGCGCCTGCAGGAAGTAAGCACCATCCGTGGTACCCAGATCCACTTCGGCATCGACGGCGAGATCGGCCGGCAGCTTGACCTTGCGCTTTCCCGCGGCAAGACCCATTGCGCCGATAAAACAGGCCGACCAGCCGGCTGCAAAGAGCTGCTCGGGATTGGTACCGGCATGGGCGCTGCCGGGAGGCGAAAGCTTGACATCGAGCTGGCTGTCATCGCTGCGAGCGAAACCATCGCGGCCGCCGATGGTATGGGTCTTGCCGGTATAGAGAACCTTGTCGATCTTGGTCATGGAACACTCCTTCGTTGCGTCGCCCGTCTGCTATGTCGTGCGGACAACGTCTGTTGACGGAGTTGTTTTTGATGGATCGACGTATCCGGCATGTTTCCGGAATCGCCGGAAGTGTTACAAAACGTGGGGCTTAACACGCCGGATACAAATGCTTACAAAGATCCTGAAAATAATAAATGGACCGGATAACAGGAACGGCGAAGTCGGAGACACGCTTGGGGTACAACGAAACCAGACAACATTTCGAGACACGCGATCTGGACGGGGATGCAGAGAAGATTCGGATGGAGGCATATAAAGTTGTTTCCAAAGAGGATGCCAAACGACGATCCAGAGAACGACTCCTGTCTTGGTTGGCGCTAGCTATTATGCTCCTGCTACTAGCGCGGCTCTTTGGTTGGATTTAACCGCCATCCGGACGAACAGACGACCAGTTATCTAAATCCTTTCCGCGCGATCAGGAAATGACGACCTCGGCGGCCAGGCCGCCGCCTTCGCGGTTATAGAGTCTGACGGAGCCGCCGAGCGTCTGGGCTAGCTGCTGGGCAATCGCCAGACCAAGCCCAGTGCCACCGGTGTTGCGGTTGCGTGACTGCTCCAGCCGGAAGAAGGGCTGCATCGCCGCCTCTATCTGGTCCTGCGGAATGCCGGGACCGCGATCCAGAACAGTGATCGCAATCTGGCCCGTATCCCGCCGCTCCACGGCGATTTCCGCCGCACCGGCAAACTTCAGGGCATTGTCGATGAAGTTGGTGAGGATGCGGCGGAGCGCATGCGGCTTCGTCGTCGCCGTGCCCTGGATCAGGCCAAGAATCTCGACGGACTTGCCGGTGTCCTGATAATCGTAGCTGATGCTTTCGATGAAGGAAGCGAGATCGATGCGGGCGCTCTTCTCGCCATTGCCGTGCGCGCTGCGTGCATAGGCGATCCCGTCCTGCACCAGACGCTCGATCTCGCCGAGATCCTGCAAGAGCTTAGTTTTCTCGGGCGAATCGTCGGCAATGTCGGCGCGCAGGCGCATGCGGGTGATCGGCGTCTGCAGATCGTGCGAGATCGCCGCCAGGATCTGCACGCGCTCTTCGAGATAATGCGCGATTCGATCCCGCATGGCATTGAAGGCCCTGGCGGCATGCGCCACTTCGCTCGGCCCCCTATCGCTCAAGGCCGGACTCTTGTTGTTCGGATCGAGCGCATCGGCCGCAGCAGCAAGCTCGGCGAGCGGACGTGTCGCTTGGCGGACGGCAAACCAGGTACAAAGCACGATCAGCAGCATCTGTACAACGAAGACATAGGGCAGCCAGGCCGCGATCGGCATGACGCCCTTGGGCGTAACATCGATCGTCAGCGGACTGCCATCGCTCAAATTGAGATGTGCCTGCAGCCGCGAGATCGGCCCTGGTATCGATTCCATGCGAATGGGAAAGCGATGGCCAACCGCCTCTTCTATCTTGGCGGCGATCTCCGCGCCATGGGCAGAGGTATCGGGCACACCAGGCAGGCCCGTCCCCAGCTCGAAATTGTAATTGCCGCGGCTGAGCCAATCGACGAAATTCGCCCTCTCATCGGCCGGCAGGCGATCAAGAACCGCGATCGAGGTCGCAACGTCGTTCTCCAGCGTGCCGAGCATGACCGCCTTTGCCGACATATAGCGCTCGATATAAAGCACGCTGAAAGACAGGCCGTAAGCAATTGCGAGGCCAGCCAGCAGGATCAGCGAAATGCGAGCACGCAGGGTGCTCGGCCACCATGGCCGGTGACCCGAAAGGTCGATCACCGTCATGGGCGAAGCTCCGCAATTTCCACCGGCACGGAGAAAACATAGCCTTCGCTGCGCACCGTCTTGATATACATCGGCTCCCGCGCGTCATCCCCCAGCCGCTGACGAAGACGACTGACGAGCAGGTCGATGGAGCGATCGAAGAGATCGGCGTCGCGGCCCTGGGTGAGATTCAGAAGCTGGTCGCGGTTGAGCACCCGCTGCGGATGATCGATGAAAACGCGCAGCAGGCGGTATTCCGCACCGCTAAGCGTGATCTCCGTGCCGTCCTTATCGAGCAGATGACGGCCGACCGTATCCAGCCGCCAGTCTCCGAAGACCAACAATTGACCGGCTTCGCTGATCTGCAAATTGGGCGGCAGCATGCGGGTGCGCCGAAGAACCGCCTTGATGCGGGCAAGCAGCTCGCGGGCGGCAAACGGCTTTGCCAGATAATCGTCCGCGCCCATTTCCAGGCCAAGGATCCGGTCCATTTCGTCGCTGCGCGCCGTCAGCATCAGAATGGGTGTCGCCTTGTGCTTTCCGGCACGAAGCTCGCGACAAAGCACCAGGCCGTCGTCGCCGGGCATCATCACGTCGAGCACGATCAGATCGACTGAATTGGCCTCGAGGAAACTGCGCATCTGCCGGCCATCGGCGGCCGTTGTCGCCCGCAGACCGTTCTTTTTCAGATAGCTCGACACCAGTTCGCGGATTTCCCGATCGTCATCCACGATCAGGATATGGTCGATATGATCCATTTCGATTTCCCACTCATCATCGTAAGCATCGAGCTACGAACATTCCCTCATAGCACCAACGACAGGAGGCGCCAGCTTACGCCGGCACCCTCCCACACGCTACCGCTGAACTAGAAACGATCAACATCTATTACAGCCTGGGCGAAAGCCTGCGGCGCTTCCTGCGGCAGATTGTGGCCGATGCCGCCGGTGATGGTGCGATGCTCGTACTTGCCCGAGAACTTGCCGCGATAGGCCGCAGGCTCCGGATGCGGCGCGCCGTTGGCGTCACCTTCCATGGTGATGGTCGGGATCGAAATCACCGGGCCGGTGGCGAGCTTCTTTTCATAGGCATCGAACTTCGCCTCGCCTTCGACCAGACCGAGGCGCCAGCGGTAGTTATGGATGACAATGTCGACATGGTCGGGATTGTCGAAGGCTGCAGCCGAACGATCGAAAGTGGCATCGTCAAAAGCCCATTGCGGCGAGGCGGTGTGCCAGATCAGCTTTGCGAAATCGTGCCGATTCTCCTGGTAGCCGAGACGGCCGCGCTCGGTGGCGAAATAGAATTGATACCACCATGCGAGCTCTGCCTTTGGCGGCAGCGGCTTGCGGTTGACCTCCTGGCTGCCGATGAGATAGCCGCTGACCGAGACCAACGCCTTGCAGCGCTCGGGCCAAAGTGCGGCCATGATGTCGGCGGTGCGGCCGCCCCAATCATAGCCGGCAACGACAACCTTATCGATCTTCAGCGCATCGAGAAGCGCAATCATATCGGCGGCGAGTGCCGCCTGCTGACCGTTGCGCGGCGTGTCCTTTGAAAGGAAGCTGGTGGTGCCATAGCCGCGAAGATAGGGGATGATGACCCGGTAGCCGGCACCGGCCAAGAGCGGCGCGACATCGACGAAGCTATAGATATCATAGGGCCAGCCGTGCAGCAGCAGCACGACCGGGCCATCGACCGGGCCGGCTTCCGCATAACCGACATTGAGCACGCCGGCATTGATCTGCTTCAGCGCGTCGAAGGACGTGTGAGTGCCGGCCTTGATCGCCGGCAGGGTCGATGCGGAAGCCTTTGTTTCTTGTGTGCCGGCAATGGCAGGCAGGCCGAATTCGGCAGCGGCGACGGCGATGGCGGCCATGCCGAAAAAGCGGCGGCGGGTGTGGTTGATTTCCTCGGACATCTCTATCTCCTGTCGATTGGATCGTGAGCATAAGAGAGCCAGCCACATGTATCGCCGATGTGTCGCAGCCAGTGGCGTTTTGAATGCCTTTGTAGCTTCCGGCGGCACAGATACAGTGTGATACAATCCACTACGCCTGACCCGCAAACATTCGATAGGCGCCGAGACCCCTGTCCAAATCGGCTCGCGACAATCAATTTGTATCGCAATGTATCGCAGCCCGAGACGTCGACGTTTCGGTACATTCGGCCATCCAATCAGACACATTTGAGATACGTCGCCACCGGCAGATAGCGTCACTGCTGCACACGGCACCTGGCCGTTCGCAGCCGCTCAATCGCTTCTAAAGGAACAAGAACGATGACGCTTCTTATCATAGCTTATCTCGGAGGAGCGCTGACGATTCTCAGTCCGTGCATCCTGCCCATCCTCCCCTTCGTCTTTGCCCGTGCAGGACAGCCCTTCGTCCGCAGCACGCTTCCCATGCTTGCGGGCATGGCGCTCACCTTTGCTGTCGTCGCGACGCTGGCTGCTGTCGGCGGTGCCTGGGCGATCCGCGCCAATGAATATGGCCGCCTCGCGGCGATCGTTCTGCTCGGCCTCTTCGGCCTGAGCTTGATTTCGCCGCGCATCGCCAGCGCCCTCTCCCGACCGGCCGTCGATCTCGGCAACAACCTGCTGAACGCCGCCGGAGCCAATCGGGCAACAGCGAGCGTCAGAAGCTCCTTCGTGCTTGGCATCGCAACGGGCCTGCTTTGGGCACCCTGTGCCGGCCCGATCCTCGGGCTCGTCCTGACGGGTGCGGCTTTGAAGGGCGCCAATCTGCAGACGACCTTCCTGCTGCTTGCCTATGGTGCCGGTGCCTCGACCTCGCTTGCCGTTGCTCTCTTTGCCGGCGGCAAGATCTTTGCCCGCATGAAGCAGTCCCTCGGTATCAGCGAGCGCATCCGCCAGTTTGCCGGTGCTGCCGTTCTCGCCGGCGTTGCTGCGATCGCCCTTGGCCTTGATACCGGTCTGCTCGCCCGCCTCTCCTACGCCAGCACCCGTTCCTTTGAGCAGACCTTGCTGGAGAAGCTGCGCCCCAAGACCTCAGCCCCGGAAACCGAGGTTGCCAGCAACAGCGCCATCAAGGTTGCGACAGACGAGGTGCGCCCGTTCCACAGCAATCTGCCCGTCGAAGGCCCCGCTCCGTCGCTCGATGGCGCGGTCACCTGGCTGAACTCGCAGCCGCTGACAATGGCTCAGCTTCGCGGCAAGGTCGTCCTCATCGATTTCTGGACCTATTCCTGCATCAACTGCATCCGCACCATTCCCTATGTTCGTGCCTGGGCGGAAAAGTATAAGGATCAGGGCCTCGTCGTCATCGGCGTCCATGCTCCGGAATTCGCCTTCGAGAAGAATGTCGACAACGTCAAGAAGGCAGTCGCCGACTTCAAGATCAGCTACCCCGTTGCGATCGACAACGACTACCGCATCTGGCGAGCCTTCGAAAACAACTACTGGCCTGCCCATTATCTGATCGATGCCAAGGGACAGATCCGCTACCAGCATTTCGGCGAAGGCAACTACCGCCAGACCGAACAGGCAATCCAGGACCTCTTGCGCGAAGCAGGCAGCGACATGGCCCAGAGCGCCCCTGTGGTTCCGAATGCAAAGGGTGCGGAAGCAAGCCCGGACCTCAGCCATATCCGCTCCGGCGAAACCTATATCGGCTATAGCCAGGCGACAGGCTTCGTCTCCCCCGAAGGACTGAAGGCAGATACGGCCGCCGACTATTCCATTGCCAATCCCGGCCTCAATCAATGGGGTCTGACGGGCACCTGGACAATCGGCCCGGAACAGGCATCGCTCGATAAGGCAGGCGGCGGCATCACTTACCGCTTCAGCGCCCGCGACCTGCACCTCGTCCTTGGCCCCTCGGCAGATGGAAAGCCGATCCGCTTCCAAGTGACCGTGGATGGAAAGGCGCCCGGCGCCGACCACGGTTCCGATATCGACGCCGACGGCAACGGCACAGTGACGGCCACCAAGCTCTATCAGCTCGTCCGCCAGTCCGGCGACGTCACCGCCCGCAACTTCGAGATCCGTTTCCTCGATCCCGCGGTGCAGGCCTACGCCTTCACTTTCGGCTGAAATTCCCCTTCACCCCCCAAGCATGAAGCTCAACTGACAGGAGTTATACCCATGAAGACCCGTTTTCTCTCCATCATCGCTCTCGGCCTTGCCGCAAGCACCTTTGCCTTTGCTGCACAGGCAGCCGAGATCAAGAACATCGTTATCGTCCACGGCGCCCTTGCCGACGGTTCGGGATGGCGCAAGACCGCCGCAATCCTTGAAAAGGACGGCTTCAACGTCACCGTCGTGCAGGAACCGATCACCTCGCTCGCCGACGATGTCGCCGCCACCAATCGCGTGCTCGATCTCCAGAACGGGCCGAGCCTGCTCGTCGGCCACAGCTATGGCGGCATGGTCATCACCGAAGCGGGCAATCGCCCTGATGTTGCCGGTCTCGTCTATGTCGCAGCGTTCCAGCCCGACAAGGGCGAGAGCCTGATCAGCCTTGCGAGCTCAAAGCCGGCAGGTAGCATGAACATCCGCGAAACCAAGGACGGCCAGTATCTTTATCTCGATCCGGCGACTTTCGCTGCTGACTTTGCCGCCGACCTGCCGAAGGATGAAGCCAATTTTCTGGCGAAGTCACAGGTTTTCGCATCGAAGGCCGCCTTCACCGCCAAAGTCGGCGATCCCGCCTGGAAGGCGAAGAAGAGCTGGGCAGTCGTCGCGACCAACGACCGCTCCATCAACCCCGAGCTTGAGCGCGACATGGCAAAGCGCGCCGGCAGCGACATGACCGAAATCAAGGCGAGCCATGCCGTCTTCGCCTCGCAGCCGGAAAAGGTCGCCGCCGTCATCGAAAAGGCGGCCAAGGACGCCGGCAAGTAAACTCAAGCAGGCGGCGGCTCAGGAATGAACCGCCGCCTGCCTCCAGTCCTTATACAGGATCGTAGCGGCTAACTTCGATCCCGGAACCGACGGGTAACAGAACAGAGGTAATGCCAGGTTTGGCGCGAACGGCTTCGCCATAGCGTTTCACATCCTCATTGCCGGGCATGAACATATTGTCGGCCACGATGATCGCGCCGGCGTTGAGCTTCGGATAGAAGGCCTCAAGGCATGGGATGTAGAGATCCTTCCACAGGTCAACGAGCACGAAATCGACGCCGGACGACAGCGCCTTGATCATCTCCACCGCATCGCCGATCTGGAAATCGATATGCGCCGATAACCCTGCCTTTTCAGCCATCTCTCTGGCAAACTCGGTCTTGTAGGCGTGCAACTCCATGGAAATAAGCTTGCCGCCGCTGGCGCGCGCGGCCTCGGCAAGCCAGATACCTGAATAGCCGAAGGATGTGCCAAGCTCCAGAATGGTGGGCGCCTTCAGGCTCTTCGCCAGAATGTTGATGAAGCGACCCGTCTCCGGTCCGACCGCCCTCAACCGACGATCCTGACCACCGTCACGCCCGCCCGGCGGCATTTCCCTCGGCTTGCTGTGCTCTTCGCGAATTAGCTCATGATAGGCTTCGAGAACGGCTTCGATCCTCTGGTCCATGACACGCTCACCTTCCAAACAATCATCTCGACGATATCTCAGGCGATATGGCTACATCTCGATATGGCGCCACTCAAGCGCTATGGAGATTCATGTCTGAAACTTAATCTTTCACCGACGTTCAGCGGGACGCATTGTGCTCGCGGATCAGCTCGATCAAGGCCCGCAATCGGGCCGGCATCTGGCGGCGCTGGGCAAAATACAGGCTGAGCCCCGGATAGGGTGGGCTCCAATCCTCCAGCACCGCGATCAGATTGCCCGCCGCTATGTGCCCGGCAACGGAGGCTTCGCTGATATAGGCCAGCCCCGCCCCCTCGAGCGCAGCGCTTAACATCAGGTCGGAAGCATCGAGGGTGAGGCTTCCCGGCGCATCAATCAGGATGGATTGGCCGTGCCGCTCGAACTCCCAGCGATAAAGCTTGCCGCTCGCCATGCGAGCACGGATGCAGCGATGTCGCAGGAGATCGCCCGGAACAAGCGGGTATGGCCTGTTGCTGAAATAGGCAGGTGAGCCGACGACCAGCGAGCGCAGCGTCGGAATAATCGGGATTGCGACCATATCGGTCGGAACTGCCTCGGCAATCCGGATGCCGGCGTCAAAGCCCTTGCCGATGACATCGACCAAGGCGTTATCGGTGACGATCTCGATTTCGACATCGGGATAGCGCCGGCTATATTCGAGAATAAGCGGCGTCAGTAGTATGCGCGCTGCGCCGGGCGCCATATTGAGACGAAGCGTACCTGATATCGTACCGGAAGATAGGCCTGCATTTTCGATCGCCCTGTCGATTGCCACGAGCGCCGGCGCCACTTCCGCCACGAAGCGCTCGCCGGCATCCGATAGCGTGACACTGCGCGTCGTCCTGTTGAATATCCGTACGGACAGGCGCTCCTCCAGTGTTGCGACCGCGTGGCTGAGCGCCGAGGAGGACATGCCGAGTTCGCGGGCGGCCGCGCGAAAACCGCCATGGCGGGCAACCGCAGCGATCGCTTCAAGCTCCGTCAGACTGGCCTTCATTGCGCGATTTTCCTTATCAGCCTGTCCCACTTTGTCCTACTAGACCGAACAGATAGCGCATCTTACCTCTGCCGTGAAGATGAAGGAGACGCTCATGCACGCGATAGATACGATTTACATCAATGGCAGCTTCGTTCGGCCCCATGGCAAAGAGGAAGCACCTCTTTTCAACCCGGCCACGGAAGAGCGGATCGGCACCGTATGCCTTGGCGACGAGCAGGATGTTGACAACGCTGTCAGCGCCGCCAAGGCAGCATTTGCGAGCCAGTCGCAAAGCTCGAAGGCCGAGCGCGTCGCCATGCTGCACAGCCTGCACGACGCGGTTGCGGCCAGAGCCTCAGACCTCACCGACGCCATGCGCGAGGAATATGGCGCGCCGGCATCCTTCATCGGTTTTTCGGTGCCACATGCCGCCACGGCATTCCTCAACATGGCCAAGACACTCGAAACCTATGAATTTCGCCGCCGTATCGGCCATGCGGAAATAGAGATGCGCCCGGCCGGCGTTGCAGCCGCGATCACGCCCTGGAACAGCAATTATGGCTTCATCTGCAACAAGCTGGCCACAGCCATCGCGGCAGGCGCGACCATGGTCATCAAGCCCTCCGAGATGAGTGCGATCCAGACGCAGCTCCTCACCGAGTGCCTGCATGCGGCCGGCCTGCCGAATGGGATTTTCAACATCGTCAACGGCTACGGCCATGTGGTAGGCGCCGCTCTCAGCAGCCACCACGATATCGCAAAGATCAGCTTCACCGGCTCGACGGTGACGGGACGGGCGATCCTTCAGGCGGCGTCGGCGACCTTTAAGCGCGTGACGCTTGAGCTTGGCGGCAAGAGCCCAAACATCATTCTCGACGATGCCGATCTCGATCTTGTCATCCCGCAGGTATTGGCAGCCGGATTTGCCAATAGCGGCCAGGCGTGCATCGCCGGCACACGCATTCTCGCGCCCGAAGGCCGGCTGGCGGAAATCCACGATCGTCTTGCTCAAGCGGTTGCGACACTCAAGGTGGGCGATGCAAGCGATCCCGCCGTCAGGATCGGCCCCATGGTCAGCCGGAAACAATGGGATCGCGTGCAGTCCTATATCCGTCTCGGCCAGGAAGAAGGCGCGTGGCTGCTCGCGGGTGGTGAAGGGCGGCCGGAAGGGGTCGATCGCGGCTGGTTCGTTCGTCCAACCATCTTCTCCCGCGTCAATAGCGACATGAGGATCGCTCGCGAAGAGATTTTCGGACCGGTACTCTGCGTCATCCCTTATCGCGATGAGACGCATGCACTCGAGATCGCCAATGACACCGTCTATGGCTTGCAGGCCTACATCTTCTCCGCCGATGTCGACAGGGCAAAGCGGATGGCGGATCGCATCGAAGCGGGCCGCGTCGTCATCAATGGCGCGCCGCATGAACCGACTGCACCCTTCGGCGGCTTCAAGCAATCGGGCATAGGCCGAGAATTCGGCGCCTTCGGCCTGGAATCATTTCTCGAGCCGCGCGCGGTGCTCAGCTGATGTGAGGAAGCCCGGAGCCCCGGAAGAGCTTAACAGCCTTCCGGGCACCTCCCTAGCCGGACGCGAAGGCTGGCGCCCTCAGGATACCGCCAGGTATGCGCCAGGATATGAGGATGCCGAACGAAGCACGCTGGAGGGCTCGCATTCAGGTTCTCGTTAGAATCATGTTCTACCTTTAGAACAATTCCAATTTAAGGAGGCCCGATGCCTGCCAGATCGACCTACTCTGCTCCGCAACGCATTCTTCATTGGCTCATGGCCATTCTCATCTTTTTCAATCTCCTGTTTCCCGATGGCATGAACGCGTGGCGGCGTCTTGTGCGGCATGGCCAGGTGCCAACACCGGCCGATGTCGCCAGTGCCAACATCCATGCCTATGCCGGTATCGCGATCCTGCTGCTAGCTATCGTGCGCCTTTGCCTGAGATTGGTGTCCGATGTCCCAGCATTGCCCGACAATCAGCCCGCATTTCTGCATTACATCGCAAACATCACGCATTTCCTGCTCTACGCACTGATCTTCGCAATGCCCCTATCGGGAATGGCAGCCTACTATTTCGGTATCGATACAGCCGCCTTCGTCCATGGCGGCCCGATCAAGACGCTGCTTTGGATCGCCGTCGTACTGCACATATTCGGAGCGTTTGTTCAGCACTTCTATTTCAAATCGGATGTCTTGCGACGTATGACGATCGGCTAGGTCATCTGCGAAATTGGCGGCTAAGCGGGTTGGCCGCCGAAGTGCTTTTCGAAGGAGAACAGAGCAGTCGGCAGCGCGCTGCCGCCTTGGAGCGCCAGATCGGCGAGAATCTCGCCGACCACGCTCGTAAACTTGAAGCCGTGGCCGGAACAGGCTGACGAGACCACCACATTCGGCTGTCCAGGCACTTTATCGATGAGAAAATCTTCGCTCGGCAGCATTGTATAGCGGCAGGTCGTCGCCCGCACGCGATATGACGCGGCATTCGGCAAGCGCTTGCGGGCGAAGCTGTCGAGCAGATCGGTGTCGGCGTCATTGACAGGCGGATTGGGCATGGCGGGATCGATCGGCTCCCTGAAGTGAGCATGGCGGCCGATTTTCACACCATCGATGCCAATGGCCGGAAAGCCGAAATAGGAGCCTTCGGCGCCTTCATCCCGCAGGAAGCAGGGCATGCGCTGCGGCTCGGCAACAAAACCGTCCCTCGGCTGATACCAGGCAACCACCTGGCGGATCGGCTGTGCGTGCGCCTTCAGCTGTGGCACGAGTTCGGCAATCCATGCACCTGTTGCAACGATCACCTTGCGGGCGCGATATCGTCCCGTCGAGGAAACGACCGTCACGCCCGTATCGTCGGGCTCGATCGCGACAACGCGCTCGCCGAAATGCAAAACGGCACCATCTTCCGCCGCAAGCTTCAAATAGCCCATGATCGCTGCTTCAGGCCTGACATAGCCGCCCTGCGGATCGAGCACGCCGACCTCCCCTTCTTCCAGCGCAAAAGCCGGAAAGCGCCGCTTCATGGCATCGCGATCGAGTATCTCGTGCGGCAATCCATGCATGTCACAGGAGGCGCGCGTGCCGCTGACGATCTTGCTGTCGGGCGTGCCAATCTGCAGAACACCCGTGACGGTCAGGATTTCGGCCCGCAGCCGCGCCTCCAGTGAGCGCCAGTTTTGATAGGCACGCTTCAGCAGCGGAACATAGGACGGATCTTCGAAGTAGCCGAGGCGGATCAGGCGGCTGTCGCCATGCGAGGAGCTGAGCGCATGGGCGGGAAAATGTGCCTCGATCCCGATCGCCTTTGCACCGCGCGCTGCGGCGAAAGACAAGGCTGCACTTCCCATTGCGCCGAGGCCAATGACGGCAAGGTCGAATTCCGCAGTCATTTCATGCTCCAGTTTCATCTTCCGCAGGTGGCGCGATCTTGGCGATCATGGCCCGCAAGGCTTCCATATCCGCATTCAACGGACGGTCATCGCCATAGATGGGCACGCAGGAACGGGCGGCCGCGTAGATACGCTCGGTTCCTGGCGCCCGCCTCCCGTGCGAGGTAAGAAAATCATGCGCCTGGGCCGCCGCCATCAGTTCGATCGCCAGGATGTATTCCGCGTTATCGAGGATCGCGAGCAGCTTGTTCGCCGCCGCTGTCGGATGGGCCAGAAAATCCTCCTGCAGGCCGGAGGTCAGTCCGCCGTCAAGCGATGCGGGCGCGGCGAGACGCCGGTTGTCGTTGCTCAGCGCGGCAGCCGTGTATTGCGCGATCATGAAGCCGGAATGGCTGCCGGCGTCGCTCGCAAGGAACGGCGGCAGGCCGCTGACCAGGGGATTGACGAGACGATCCGTCCGCCGCTCGCTCATCGCGGCAATTTGGGCGATCGCGATCGCCAAACTATCGGCCGCCTGGCCGAGAGCGGGGGCAACGGCATGGGCTTCGGACGAGACGATAGGCTCCTCCGGCGTGCCCGAGACGGCCGGATTATCGGTGACCGAAGCCAGTTCCTGATCGACGATATCAGCCGTCTGCTCGAAGACATCCCAGGCCGCGCCATGGGCATGAGGCACCGATCTCAGGCTCAAGGCATCCTGCGTGCGCCGTCCGAGAGCCGCAGCAATGAGGCCGCTGCCATTCAAGCGGCTGCGAAGCCTGCGCCCGACCTTGGCGATCCCGGCCGATGGACGCAGCGCAAGCACATTTCCCTCGAAAGCTGCCATCTGGCAGCCTACGGCTTCCAAGGTCAGCGCGGCGATGGCATCGGCCCAATCGAGCAGGCGTTCGGCACGCGAGACTGCAAGCGCCGACAATCCCGTGGCGCATGCCGTGCCGTTGACGAGGCTCAAACCCTCCTTGGCACCCAGTACCAGGGGAGGCAGACCGATCGCAGCGAGCGCCTCTGCACCACTCATCAGCTTGCCCTTCACGACAGCTCTGCCCTCGCCGATCAGAACGAGAGCGATGTGGGCATTGTGTGTGAGATAGCCGGCAGAGCCTTTGGACGGGACTTCCGGAATGCAGTCATATCCGAGAAACGCAGCCAGATGCGTGACGATCTCGGGCCGCACACCGGAATAGCCATGGGCGAAATTGGCGATCTGCGCCGCAATGATCGAGCGCACCTCGCGCGCCGGCAGAAGCGGACCGACACCGCAGGCATGGCTCAAGATGATGTTGCGCGAGAGCCGGCTCTGGGAATCGCGATCGACCACCGTATCGGAGAGCGCGCCGACGCCGGTGTTGACGCCATAGGCGCGCACGCCCGTTTCGACGATACGCTCGACGATGCGGTTTGCCTGCTCAACGCGCTTCCAGGCTTTGTCGGAGAGGGTCAGCGGCTCACCGCCGCCAACACGAACGACGTCGCGCCAGGATAGCGACTTATCGATGGTGACGGTCATTGCCCATTTCCGAAATGGCCGATGAATTGACGGAAGGCCGGTGAGGCGCCGCCGCCGAACATCTCGTCCGGCGTGCCGGTGCTTTCGACGAGGCCTTCCTTCATGAAGACGACGCGGTTGGAGACGTTGCGGGCAAAGCTCATCTCGTGGGTGACGACCAGCATCGTCGTGCCTTCTTCGGCAAGCGAGCGCATGACGCGCAGCACTTCGCCGACAAGCTCGGGATCGAGCGCCGAAGTCGGCTCGTCGAACAGCATGAGCTTCGGCTTCATGGCAAGCGCGCGGGCAATCGCCGCACGCTGCTGCTGCCCGCCTGAGAGATGAGCGGGATAGGCATGGCGCTTGTCGGCAATACCGACCTTTTCCAGCAGCACTTCCGCCTCGGCGATGCATTCTGCGCGGGGACGCTTCAGGACATGAACCGGACCTTCGATCACATTCTGCAGGATCGTCATATGGGACCAGAGATTGAAGCTCTGGAAGACCATGCCGAGTTCGGAGCGGATATGATCCACTTGCTTATGGCTCGCCGGATAGCTCTTGCCATTCTTGTGAACCATGCGGATCTGCTCGCCATCCACCCAGATCTCGCCATCCGTGGCGATTTCGAGGAGGTTGATGCAGCGAAGGAAGGTCGATTTGCCCGAGCCGGAAGCGCCCAGCAGCGAAATCACATCGCCATCCTGTGCATCGAGGGAAATGCCGCGCAAGACCTCGTGAGTACCGAAGCTCTTGCGGATGTTGCGGACGGAAAGTCGGGTGACATCTGGCATGATTTGCCTGCTCCAGTAAGCTTTAAGCCTTCAGCGCCGGCGGGATCGCACGGCGATGGCGGGACAGAGAATATTCCAGCAGGGCCATGGCCTGCAGAATGATGAAATTCAGCACGAGGTAGATGATCGCCGCGCAGATGAAGACCTCCATCGTGCGGTAGGTTTGCGAGATCAGCCGCTGCGCAACGCCCGTGACCTCCCAGACCGTGACGAGGCTCGCGAGCGCGGTCGACTTCATCATCAGCACGATCTCGGTCGAATAGGCCGGGAGCGCATGCCGGAAGGCGATCGGCGCGATGATGCGACGCACCAGCAGGAAGCCGGACATGCCGATCGAGCGCGCGGCTTCGATCTCCTTCGGCGAAACGGCACGGATGCCGCCGCGGAAGATCTCGGCCGAATAGCCGGCGGTGCAAAGCGCCAGCGACAGGATCGCGCAGACGACCGGCTCGCGCAGGAAGGGCCAGAGGAAGGAGTAGCGAATGATCGAAAATTGCGCCAAACCGTAGAAGACCAGGAACATCTGGATCAGCAGCGGCGAGCCGCGGAACACGAAAATATAGCCCTTGGCAAAACCGGAGAGAATCGGATTGCCGCTGACGCGCATGGCGACGATGACAAGCGCCAGAATGCCGCCAAAGAAGATCGACAGGAAGAACAGCAGCAGCGTCATTGGCACTGCCTTCAGCAGTGTGACCATCGTGCTCGAAAGGAAATCGAAATCCATACCGTCCTCCTCAAGCCTGGCCGATCGTCGCAGCCGGCATGCTGCGATTGGCGCGACGTTCAGCCTTGTTGAAGATGCGATCCGATAGGCTGGTCAGGACCAAATAGAGAATGCCGCCGGCTATGAAGAAGAGGAAATACTGGCGGGTGGAACCGGCAGCCACCTGACTGGTGCGCATCAATTCCGCAAGGCCGGTGACCGAGATCAAAGCGGAATCCTTGAGGCTGAGCTGCCAGACATTGCCGAGCCCGGGAATGGCGAAGCGGAAGACCTGCGGAATGATGATGCGACGCAAGCGCAAACCGCGATGCATGCCGATTGCGGACGCCGCCTCAAGCTCTCCCTTGGAAATGGCGAGATAGGCTCCACGGAAAACCTCTGCCTGATAAGCGCCGGAAATGATGCCGACAGCGAGAGCACCGGCGGCAAAGGATGGCAGGCCGAGAAAGCCTTCATAACCAAGCCATTTGCCGATGGAGGTTACCGCCGACGACCCGCCGAAATAGATCAAATAGATAATCAGAAGTTCGGGCACACCGCGGAAAACGGTAGTGTAGATATTGCCGAGCGTCTTCAACACCATGCTTCCCGAGAGCTTCGCGAAGGCAATGGCCGCGCCGAGGACGGCCCCGATGGCCAAGGCGGTCGCCGTCACGGCCAGCGTCATCAAGGCGGCAACAAGCAGCAGCGCGCCCCACCCGTTCGAGCCGAAGCCCAGCAATTGCAAGCTTGCCATAGATCCAATCCCTGTCCGTGGCAGTTTCAGGCGTCAGGATACCATAGGGTCTCCGGCCGCAAAGCCGGAGACCGATGATAACGGCCCAAAGACGTACTCATCAATTCGGGCTCACGTCGACCTTGAACCACTTCATCGACAAGGTCTTGATGGTACCGTCGGCAAGCGCGGACTTGATCGCCTCATTGAACTTGTCGCGCAGGTCGGTATCCGCCTTGCGGATGCCAAGGCCTTCGCCTTCGCCCCAGATGGAACCGGCGATTTCCGGGCCGGTGAAGGCGAGCGAATCATTCGCGCTGGCAAAAGCGTTCGCGAAGTAGACGGCATCGTCGAAGCCGAGATCGATGCGGCCGTTCTGCAGGTCGAGATCGCGGTCGGCGCCGGTCTTGTACTCGCGGATCGTGGCGATCGAGCCGAAATTGTCATAGACGAACTTGGCATAGACGGTTGCGGCCTGGATGCCGATGGTCTTGCCCTTGAAGGCTTCCTTCAACACGTCGATTTCCTTAACGCCGGTCTGGCCGGGGGTCATCTTGATCGTGGTGCCGGTGCCGGCAGCATTGGCAAGCGGGCTGTCCTTGGCGGTCGCAAAAGCGGCAGGCGTTGCAGCATAAGGAATGGTGAAGCCGATGACCTGCTTGCGCTCGTCGGTGATCGACAGAGCATCCATGATGACGTCGAACTTGCCGGCGTTCAGCGCCGGGATCATGCCATCCCAGTCGGAAGCGACGAGCTTGCAATCGATCTTGGCGCGTTCGCACAGAACCTTGGCAAGCTCCGGCTCGAAGCCGCCGAGCGTACCATCGGCGTTCGTCATGTTCCACGGCGCGTAAGCACCTTCCAGGGTGATCGTTGCCGTCTTCCAGTCCTTGGCGAAGGCCGGCGCGGCAAAAGCGGCGGCAGCCACGACGCCTGACAAGAGAATTGCACTGAATTTCATCGTGTAGAGCTCCTCTGAGGTTGAAATAAGCCTTGCAGCATTTCCTACCGATCTTCGCCGGCTTGCCCGCTTTCCCAATTAATTTTTAGGATTGATTGCGAGGTTGTATAGGGTACCATATGTGATAATTTATGATATGCAAGTGGGAAAGTTGTTTTCGAGGCAGATTCACTCTGTGCAAAGGGAATAGGCAATGAAACGTTCCGGCGAGATGAAACGCGAACTGGCGGAAAATGACGCCGCGCCCCTCTATGCCGGCGTCAAGCAGATGATACTCGACCGCATTCATAGTGGCGAGTGGCCGCCCAAATATCGCGTTCCCTCCGAAAACGAATTGGTGGTCGAACTTGGCGTCAGCAAAATGACGGCCAATCGTGCGCTGCGGGAACTGGCCAATGAAGGCGAGCTCGTTCGCATCCAGGGCGTCGGCTCCTTCGTCGCCGAGCGCAAGGGCGCCTCCGCCCTGTTCGAGGTCCGCAACATCGCCGAGGAGATCACCGAACGCGGCCATTCCCATCAGGCAAGCGTAATCGTTCTCGCCCGGGAAGCCGCATCGCCCGACATTGCCGACGCATTGGAACTCGACATCGGATCGCCGGTTTTCCATTCGCTGATCGTGCATAGCGAGAACGGCGTGCCCGTGCAGATCGAGGACCGGCATGTCCATCCGGATGCCGCACCCGACTATCTGCAGCAGGATTTTACCGACATGACGCCGAACGCATATCTCTCGGCCGTTGCTCCGCTCAGCGGATCGGAACATGTCGTCGAAGCCGTCATGCCGCAAGCCTGGGAATGCAAGCTGCTGACGATCCTGAAGACCGAACCCTGCCTGACGATCTGGAGGCGCACCTGGTCGGCGCGCGGCATCGTCTCCACAGCGCGGCTGGTTTATCCGGGACATCGCTATCGGCTGGAGAGCCAAAGCGGCAAACCGTCTGATCGTTAGTTGTATATGGAAGATATTAGCATTCATTCGCTTTGAGAAAGCGCAAAGGATGCAGGAGGGGTCGAATGGGCTGGGTGCTGTCGGCAAATTACGATGCCTGCAGCACGCACTCCATAAATAATGCGCCCAAAAGCAGGCCCGAAACCGTGGCAAGCACTTTCAAGATCGCGCGCTCGATCCTGAGGCACTTCTGCGGCAGGATGAGCGCGAGCGACTCGCTTGCAGCTGCAACCAATATGCACACAAGAGCAATGATGCGGCGGTCTTCCGGGTAAGCCATGACAAACAGAAACCCCAGAAGGCCGAACGGGATGACGCTGTCGATGCTCGCCATCGCCATGAACGGATACTTCGTCCCGACCGGAACGACCGTCGTCACGGCGATCAGACCGAGCACGATCCAGGCAAGGGCGTGGGCAAGCAGAGCAAGTTCCATACGAAAATCATAACAACAAGCCGCGAGTTTTCAAGCTGCGGGGCACGGCCTGTCTGCGCTTCCGTTCGACAGCGCGAGAATCCATGATGGCTGGCTGTATGCGGTTCGCATCGGCCACATCCGCCAACGATGCCTCTCACAGGCTGCTCAGCAAAAGGCTTGTCTCGCTGTTCGCAACGCCATCGATCATCCGCACTTCGCGCAAGACCCGATCAAAGTCCGACAGGCTGGTCGCTCGGATATTGGCGACCAGATCCCAATTGCCATTCGTCGTATGCAGCGAATATATTTCGGGAAGGCCGCGCAGTTTACGGATGACCTGCGTCGTCGATTTCCCGACGACTTCGATCATCATGACGGCATGCACGGTCTGCTCCTCATAATCTTCCCGAACCCTTACGGTGAAGCCAAGCAGCGTGCCGGTCTCTATCAGTCGATCCAGCCGATTCTGCACCGTACCACGCGCGACGCCCAAAACATCGGACAGTTTGGAGAGCGAAGCCCGCCCGTCGGCGCGCAGATGAGCGATGATACGCCGGTCGAGATCATCGGGAATATATTTGGCGAGCGTCATCGCACGATCCTGATCTTGTTCAATCCGTCAAAAATTATGGGCAATTTGTGCAAACCCATACCAAAACTGGCACAGTTTTGCGATTTCAGTCAATCGATCCGCTTGATACCCTATGGGAAATGATTTCCATCGAGGATACGAGAATGTCCGCACCGCTCCCATCGGAAAGAGCTTTCATTCCCTTCGTCAGCGTCGAGAACATGATGCGGCTCGTCCATCACATCGGCATCGAAACCGTGCTCATCGAACTCACCGACGCCATCGAAGCGGATTTCCGCCGCTGGGATCTCTTCGACAAGACGCCCCGCGTCGCTTCTCATTCGCATGACGGCGTCATCGAGCTGATGCCGACCTCGGATGGCGCTGTCTACAGCTTCAAATATGTAAACGGCCATCCAAAGAACATGGCGCAGGGCCTGCAGACGGTGACCGCCTTCGGCTTGCTTGCGGAAGTTTCGACCGGCTATCCCGTGCTGCTAACGGAAATGACGCTGCTGACGGCGCTGCGCACTGCGGCAACCTCGGCGATGGCGGCGAAACATCTGGCGCCGGCCAATTCACGGCGCCTCACCTTGATCGGCAATGGCGCACAGGCCGAATTCCAGGCGCTGGCGATGAAGGCCGTCCTCGGCATCGAGGAAGTCCGCCTTTACGACATTGATCCGAGAGCCACGGAAAAGACGGTTCGCAATCTCGCAAAGACCGGCTTGAAGCTCGTGCCCTGCACTTCGGCCCAGGCCGCCATCGAAGGTGCCGACATCATCACGACCTGTACGGCCGACAAGCAATTCGCGACCATTCTGACGGACAATATGGTCGGTGCCGGCGTGCACATCAACGCCATCGGCGGTGATTGCCCCGGCAAGACTGAGCTTCACCGCGATATCCTGCTGCGCTCCGACACTTTCGTCGAATATCCGCCGCAGACCCGCATCGAAGGCGAAATCCAGCAGATGGATCCGGATTATCCGGTCACCGAACTCTGGCAGGTCGTGAGCGGCCGGGCACCCGGCCGCAGCAGCAACCGGCAGATCACGCTGTTCGACAGCGTCGGCTTCGCGATCGAGGATTTTTCCGCCCTGCGCTATGTCCGCGAGAAGCTGGCGGGCACGGACTATTTCCAGAAGCTCGACATCATCGCCGATCCGGACGATCCGCGCGATCTCTTCGGCATGCTGCTGCGGGCAGCCTGAAGAAAGATAATGGCGGCCATTTCCACGGCCGCCATCAAACCCACCCGTCCTTCACCCCAGGCGAATTCAGCCTTTGCTGCCGTAAGCAATCAGTTCCGGCTCGCGGACCCGCCCATTCAAAGAGAAGGCCAGCAGGGCCGACAACAGCATCAGTGCGCCTACGATAAACATCGGCAGCTCATAGAGGCCGGTCGCATCCTTGACGAGACCGGTCACATAGGGTGCGGCAAAGCCTGCGATATTGCCGATCGTGTTGATCAGGGCGATGCCGGCTGCAGCCGCCGGCCCGGTCAGGAAGCGCGACGGAATGGCCCAGAAATTCGGCAGGGCGGAAAAGATCGCGCAAGCCGTCAGTGTGATCATCACGATCGTCGCTTCAGGCGAGCCCATATAAAGCGCGGCCGGAATGCTGAAGGCGCCCACCAAGGCCGGAATGCCGATGTGCCACGGCCGCACACCACGTCTGGACGCATCACGGCTCCAGAAGAAGAGGGCAAAGGCTGCCGGCAGGTAGGGGATAGCGGTAATCAGCCCCTTGTCGAAGACATCGAACTTGGTGCCAAATTTCGTTTCGAAGCCGGCAATGATCGTCGGCAGGAAGAAGGCCAGCGCATAGAGGCCGTAGATCAGGCCGAAATAGATGACCGACAGCAGCCAGACGCGGCTGTCCGTCAAGGCGAGGCCGGTCATCTTGCCATGCGCCGCCGCCTTTGCCTTTTCCTCGCCGGCAAGCGCCCGGTTCAGCCAATCCTTCTCGGCCTGGGTCAGCCATTTCGCATCATCGGGGCGATCAGCAAGGTAGAACCAGGTGATGATGCCGACGATGACAGCCGGAATGGCAACGCCGAAGAACATGACGCGCCAGCCTTCCAGACCGAAGAGGCCATGCATCTGGATCAGCGTGGCCGCAAAGGGCGCGCCGACGACTGTTGTCAGCGGCTGGGCAAGGTAAAACAATGCTAGGATCTTGCTGCGATGCTTGGCCGGCACCCACATGCTCAAGAACAGGATGGCCCCCGGGAAGAAGCCGGCTTCGGCAACGCCAAGCAGGAAGCGCAGCACATAGAGCTCCGTCGCGCTCGATACCCAGGTGAACAAGAGCGCCACAATGCCCCAGCTTACCATGATGCGGGCAAGCCAGCGCCGCGCGCCGTATCTGTGAAGCGCGAGGTTGCTCGGGATTTCGAGAACGATGTAACCGAAAAAGAAGATGCCGGCGGCAAAGCCGAACTGCGCCGCCGTCAGCACCAGATCCGTCGTCATGCCGTTCGGCCCGGCGAAGGAAATCGCCGTGCGGTCAAGAAAGTTAATGAAGAACATCAAGGCGATGAACGGCACCAGCCGCTTCGAAACCTTTGATATGGCCGAACGCTCCACCTGTGACATTTCCTGATTTGCGGGCCGCAATGAAAATCCCTCCCCCGTGCTGAAATCTTGACAACGCAGCGATCCGCTTGCGTCGCTGACAGGACGGAAACTCCGACTTCCCCTCCAGTCCCTGCCTTCGGCCGCATGCGCCTTCGAATGACCTTGATCTCTAGCGGGATGGACAAGCCGCAAGCAAACGATTTAATCTCCCCATCATGTGAGGAAAAATCACATCAGGGGATAGCAGAATCTAAAAAATGAGCGGCCCTCTTCCATCCTTGAATGCGCTGAAGGCATTCGAAGCAACCGCGCGGCACAGGTCGATGACGCTTGCTGCCGACGAGCTCTGCGTTACGCATGGTGCGATCAGCCGGCACATTCGCGGGCTAGAGGAGACGCTCGGCGTCATCCTCGTGACCCGCCGCGCCCGTTCGACAGAGCCGACGCCGGAAGGCTCGCGGCTTGCTGAAGGGCTGACAAGTGCTTTCGGCCTGATGCAGGCAAGCGTCGAGCGCATCCGCCCAAGCCCGCTGACGCTCTCCTGCTCTTCCTCGATCATGATGGGCTGGATCATTCCGCGCATCGGCCAGTTTCACGAGCGCCACCCGCATATCGCCCTTCAGTTCAACATGAATTATGATCAGATCGACTTCGTCCGAGATAAGATCAGCCTCGCCATCCGCTCCAGTGTCATCGATCCGCCGAAGGATGCGATCATCCGGGAGCTCGGCGGCGAGGCCATCGGTCCTGTCTGTTCGCCGGAATATCTGAACCGCTCCGGCATTTCGCGTCCCGACGACATGGAACATGCAGCGATCCTCTCCACGCAGACCCGACCGCAAGCCTGGAGCGACTGGCAGGCCATAGCCGGACAGGCGGATCTGTGTCTGACACCACAGGCCGCCTTCGATCATTTCTATCTGCTGATCCAGGCCGCCGCATGCGGCCTCGGTATGGCGGTCGTGCCGCAAATGCTCGTGCTCGATCAGCTTGCTTCCGGACGGCTGGTGGCGCCTTTCGGTTTTCTGCCCGGCCCGCGCCGCATGGTGCTTTGGATCGCGCCGCATATTGCCGGAAGGCCGGATGCCCTGGCGCTCGAAAGATGGCTGACGGCCGAAATGCATGCAAGGCCGGACACCTGACAGCTCACTCGGAGCCAGGTGCGGATTGCGCTCGCCTCGGGTGAGAGGCTTTGCAATACCACCTCGAACAATCGGAAATAGTTACGACGGAAACTGCTTATGTCAGCTAAAATACATTGAAATCAGCAGTTTTTCTCTGTGCACTTCGTGAGGGATAATATGCTATGAATTCTCGCAAGCATAAGACGAGCCGGGCAATCCGTGCGGATTACGGTCGCCAAAGAGAGGATGCATCCTGAATATCGTGCCGGAACTGTCGAGACAAACGAACGAGATGGCTGCACTTATCTCTAGCTACGATTGGGCAGCCACCAGTCTTGGCCCCAGATCGGCGTGGCCCATGTGCCTTACCGCTGCAGTCGACCTCATGCTCCCTGCCCAAGCACAGATCGTCATGTTCTGGGGCGAGGACTTTATCGCACTCTACAACGATGCATACGCGCGAACCATAGGCGACAAGCATCCGCGAGCGCTCGGACGGCCTGCGCGGGAAAATTGGGCCGAACTCTGGAGCGATCTCGAACCGCTTCTTCGCTCCGTCCTTCATGATGGCATGGCGGTCGTTGCCAAGGACCGGCCCTTCTATATCGAGCGCTACGACTATCCAGAAACGGTTTACTTCGACATTTCCTATTCGCCCGTCCGCGGTACGGACGGCAAGGCGTTGGGTGTATTCTGCATCGTCAACGAGACGACGGAACGGGTCCGAACGGAACAGGCGCTGCGTGAAAGTGAAGAGCTGTTTCGCGCCGTCATCTCGCAATCGACGACAGGGTTTGCCCAGTGCGAACTCGACGGCCGTTTCGTTCGGGTGAATGAGCGTTTCTGCGAAATTGTAGGCTATTCCGAGAGCGAGCTTCTCGGCATGAAGACATACGACATCACCTATCCGGACGATTTGCATGAGAATACTCGTCTGTTCGAAGCGATGATGGCGACGGGAGAAAGCTTCGAGATCGAAAAGCGCTATGTTCGCAAGGATGGCAGCCTCGTCTGGGTCGCGAACTGCGTTTCCGCCTTGAAAGACGGTTCGGGACGCATCCAGCAGGCTGCCGCGATCGTCACCGATATAAGCGAGCGCAAGCGTGCACAGGAAGTAGAGCGGCAACTCGCGGCGATTGTCGCCTCATCGGACGACGCTATCCTCAGCATCGATCTCAACATGATCATTACAAGCTGGAATAGCGGTGCTGAGAGGCTTTACGGACAATCGGCCGAAGAGGCCATCGGCCAATCCGTGATGATGCTCGTTCCGGAAGACCGCAGCGACGAAGAGCCGGCGATCCTGGCGCGGATTCGTGCGGGCCAAAAGGTAGAGCCTTACGAAACCAAGCGACGCAACAAGAACGGCGCGCTTGTCGATGTTCTGCTTAGCGTTTCCCCGATCTATGACGTCTATGGCAGAATCGTGGGGGCGTCCAAAACTGCTCATGACATCAGCGCCAAGAAGGAGGCCGAGCGCCTGCAGACCGTGCTGGTGGGCGAGCTCAATCATCGCGTCAAGAATGTGCTCGCAACCGTGATGGCCATCGCGCGCCAAACGCTCGGGCGGGACGATGTGGACAAGGCATCCGTCGAGACATTCGAGGCGCGGCTCTCCTCGATGGCACGCGCCCACGATCTGCTGATCCACGGCCAATGGGAGCAGGCGGAATTGACCGCCGTCATTGCCCAGGCGCTATCCCCCTATCCGAAGGACAGGTTCGAAATTTTCGGACCGGCAATCAAACTTGCGCCGAGAGCTGTCGTTTCCATATCGCTTGCACTGCATGAGCTTGCGACGAATGCCGCCAAATACGGTGCGCTTTCGGTGGCGGATGGCCGTGTTGCGATCACGTGGTCACTGGAAACGGGCAAGACGGATCACCTCAAACTGCGCTGGCAGGAATCGGGAGGGCCAATCGTAAAGCCTCCGACCCGCAAGGGCTTCGGCTCCCGCTTGATCGAAAGCCTGCTGGCGGCGGAATTGAGCGGCAAGGTCCAAGTCCGTTACGAGCCGAGCGGCTTGATCTGCGAGGTGGATGCCGCCGCAGGGATCGGCTGGGATCAAGCTCACGACAAGGCAGAGTAACGCCGCACCCGGTGCTCAATCCCGGTCGATTCAACGCAGTCCTTTCGGCCGCGTCGCAAGCACATTGCGGATCGAGAAGCTCGAATGGATTCGCAGCACTCCCGGCATGGTCGACAGAATATCCTTATGGATGCGTTCGAAGTCGCCCGGATTGGCGACCTCGACGCGCAGCAGATAGTCGGAGCCGCCCGTCATCAGAAAGCACTCCTTAATCTCGGGATGTTTGCGTACCGCCGCCTCGAAACGATCGAGATGCTCCTCCGTTTGCCGCTCGAGCGTGATGTTGATAATGACGGCGATCGATGCCTCTGCCTGGGACGTGTCCACCAGGGCCGTGTAGCCCCTGATCACGCCCGCCTGTTCCATCAATTTGATACGCCGCAGGCAGGCCGATGGCGATAGCCCCACCTCGCTTGCCAGCTTGGCGTTGCTGACTCGGGCATCGAGACGAAGCAAGCGGAGAATATTGCGGTCGATGGCGTCGAGAGCGGGCATGTGGATTCTTTCAAAAATTCGCAGATCCTTTCAATATCAATGCAGTTAAACAATAATCAATCACTGTTTAGCGAGTAATTTCGCGATCCTTTCAATAGTCTTATTTTGAAAGAAGAGGGCGGACATGGACGGCGGTATTGTGGATTCTCTGGCGCCAAAATTGGCGATCGATAATGGAGCGTGTGGCTATCTGACGATCGATCTGGCCGCACTGTGCCGGAACTATGACAAGCTATCCACTATCGTCGCACCGGCGCGGGCCGCCGCCGTCGTCAAGGCGGATTCCTACGGACTTGGCGCCAATCAGGTATCGAAAGCACTCTACGAGCGCGGTTGCCGCCACTTTTTCGTCGCCCACTTCATTGAAGCGCTGCGGCTGCGTCCGCAGCTCCGTGGCGATGCAACTATTTTTGTGCTGAACGGCCTTTTACCCGGCAACGAGGCTGCCTGCGCCGATGGCGGCATCGTGCCTGTGATCAATTCGCTCCAACAGTTGCGGCAGTGGTCGGAGATGGCACGCTCTCTTCACCGCAGGCTCCCCGCGGTTCTCCAATTCGATACCGGCATGTCGCGGCTCGGCATACCGCCGGAGGACAGAAGCGCCGTGGCAGCTCATCTGCAGACATCCGACGACGTCGATATCCTGTTCATCATGAGCCACCTCGCCTCCGCAGAGGAGACCGACAGCAGGCAAAACGGCGATCAGCTTGCCGAGATGTGTCGTGTCGCAACGGAGTTTCCGCAATACGATGTTTCGTTCGCCAATTCCGGCGGCATCTTTCTTGGCGGAGATTTCCATGGCGTACTGGCGCGGCCAGGCATCGCTCTTTATGGCGGTGCTCCCACCGGTGGCGTTGCCAACCCCATGGAAGCGGTTGTCCGGCTCGAAGTTGCCGTGGTGCAGACACGGACCGTTTTGGAAGGCGCTCGGGTCGGCTATGGCGGCGTGCATGTGACGAAAGGCAAGACCCGGCTCGCGACGATCGCCGCCGGCTACGCCGACGGCTTGCCGCGCAGCCTCAGCGATCGCGGCGCCGTCTATTACGACGGCGTGCGTCTGCCCATCGTCGGCCGCGTGTCGATGGACAGCACGACAATCGATATCAGCGCCTTGCCCGAAGGCGCTCTCTCTTTCGGCAGCATGGTGGAAGTTCTGGGAGATCATCAGACCGTGGATGATCTTGCGCGCGACGCCGGCTTGATTTCCTATGAAATCCTGACCAGTCTCGGCCATCGCTTCCACCGTCAATATCGCTGACCTTCCCATCTCTCAAGTCTCTGAGGACATCATGAAAGTCGTCGTTCTGGGTGCCGGCATCATCGGCGTGACGTCAGCCTATCAGCTTGCGAAGGCGGGCCACGAGGTTACGGTCATCGACCGGCAGCAGGGGCCGGCGCTGGAAACGAGCTTCGCCAATGCCGGCGAGGTTTCCTTCGGCTATTGCTCGCCCTGGGCCGCACCCGGCATTCCCATGAAGGCGATCAAGTGGCTGTTCATGCACCACGCGCCGCTCATCCTGCGCCCGAAGGTCGATGGCGCCATGCTCTCATGGCTCGTCAAGATGCTGTCGAACTGCACGTCGGAGCGTTACGCGATCAACAAGAGCCGCATGCTGCGCCTTGCCGATTACAGCCGCATTTCGCTCGCTGAGCTTCGCGAAGAGACAGGTATTGCCTATGACGAGCGTATGCAGGGCACGCTCCAGCTCTTCCGCACGCAAGCGCAGCTCGATGCATCCGCCAAGGACGTCAAGGCTCTTGCGGCCGACGGCATTCCGTATGAGGTGCTCGATCCCGACGGCTGTATTCGCGTTGAACCGGCCCTTCGGCATGTCCGCGGCAAGATCGTCGGCGGTCTGCTGACACCGAAGGACGAGACCGGCGACTGCTTCAAATTCACCAATGCGCTTGCTGCAAAAGCGATTGAGCTTGGCGTCCGGTTCCAGTACGGCACGACGATCAAGGGGCTCGACATCGAGGGCAGCCAAGTACGTGGCGTGGTGACCGATCGTGGGCGCCTGGATGCGGATGCGGTCGTCGTCGCGCTCGGCAGCTATTCACCGCTGCTGCTGAAACCGCTCGGCATCAGCCTGTCCGTCTATCCGGTCAAAGGCTATTCGCTGACGATCCCGATCACCGACGCCTCGCGCGCCCCGGAATCGACCGTCATGGACGAAACCTACAAGATCGCCATCACTCGCCTCGGCGACCGCATCCGCGTCGGCGGCATGGCGGAAATCTCCGGCTATACCAATGATCTCGGCCTTGCCCGGCGCCGGACGCTAGAGCATTCCGTGACCGATCTCTTCCCCGGCGGCGATGTCGCCAAGGCCTCGTTCTGGTCGGGCCTGCGGCCGATGACGCCGGATGGCACGCCGGTCATCGGACCGACGAGGATCAAGGGGCTTTATCTCAATACAGGTCATGGAACGCTTGGATGGACCATGAGTTCCGGTTCGGCACGCGTCATCAGCGATCTCGTCAGTGGCCGCAAGCCTGATATCGACGCGACCGACCTCGCGATCAGCCGCTACGCCTGACAAAGGGGTCTCAACGCGGGCGCTCAAGAACAGCGGCGGGCTGATCGCCCGCCGGTTTCGATCAATGCCGCGGAATTCGTGGCAGGAAGATCGTGAATAATCCCAACAACGGCAGATACGAGCAGAGCGTATAGACGAAGGGGATGCCACGCGCATCGGCGAAATCGCCGAGCCAGGCCGCACCCAGTCCACCCGCCCCGAAGGCAAAGCCGAAGAAGATGCCGCCGATCAGTCCCACGCGGCCAGGGATCAGCTCCTGCGCAAAGACCACGATCGCCGGGAAGGCCGAGGCAAGCACGAGGCCGATGACGACGGTCAGGACGCAGGTCCAGAACAGGTTCGCATAGGGCATCAGCAGCGCAAACGGGATGACGCCGAGGATCGAGAACCAGATCACGAAACGCGCACCCAGACGGTCGCCCACCGGCCCACCCATGATCGTGCCGACCGCGACCGAGCCGAGGAACAGAAACAGCATCAGCTGTGCATCCCGGACATCGAGATGGAACTTGTCGATGACGTAGAAGGTGAAATAGCTCGAAATGCTCGCCATGTAGACGTTCTTCGTCGCCGTCAGCAGGATGAGGATGGCAAGCGCCCACATCGCCTTGTTGCGCGCGATCGGCAAGGTGCGGCTCGGAGCGGAACGCGCCGACTGCTGGCGACGATGGTTGATGAACCAGTTGCCGACCCAGCTCAGAACGATGAAGCCGATGACGGCCAGCACCGAAAGCCAGGCGACGCTCTTCTGGCCATGCTGGAGGACGAAGAACGCGGCAATGAGCGGCCCGATCGCCGAGCCGGCGTTACCACCGAGCTGAAACAGCGACTGCGCCAGCCCGTGACGTCCGCCCGAAGCGAGACGTGCAACGCGCGAAGCCTCCGGATGGAAGACGGCCGAACCGAAGCCGATCAGGCTTGCAGCGATCAGGAGCACGCCGAAACTGCCGGCATAGCCAAGCAGCACCAGGCCTGCAAAGGTGCTGACCATGCCCACGGGCAACGAATAGGGCATCGGCCATTTGTCGGTCACGATACCGACCACTGGCTGCAGCAGCGAGGCGGTAATCTGGAACATCATCGTCAACAGGCCGATCTGCACGAAATCGAGCGCATAATTCTCTCTGAACATCGGATAGAGCGACGTCAGCAGCGATTGCATCGTATCGTTCAGCAGATGACAGGTGCTGACCGCCATAACGATCGACATCGTCGTCTTTTGATATCGGGCCTGCGTACCCGCCACTTCCGCAACCATGTGGGGAATCCTCCTGCGCCGGCGAGACTTGCCGACGATATGACTTGATCCGCCTTTAGCACGGCTTGCGAATGTCCTTCTTTCGTGTTTTGGTCCAATAGTTTCTCGATTGGGCCAAAATGGAAAAGCTATCGAAACAGTTGCTGGCGACCCTCGACGACGACCATGTGCGAAACATGCGCTGGATGGAGGAATCGCCAGCCGACGTGCTCGTCCATAGCGCCGAGCCGCCGCAGGGCTACACGGTTCCCTGGCATCACCACCGCCGCACGCAGCTGCTTTGCATCTTCGCCGGCGTCGCCCTGATCATGACGGCGCGCGGCCGCTGGATGGTGCCGCCCGGCCATGCCCTATTCATCCCCGTCGGGCTGGAGCATTCGATTGAGATCTTGAGCGACGTCAGCATGAAATCCGTCTACGTGACGCCGCGCGGCCAGCCGCCGAAGGATGAAGCTCCACGTGTCGTCGAAGTGACCGATCTTGCCCGCAGCCTGCTGCTCGAAGCCATTCGGCTGCGGGAGGCGCCGGTCAGCCATCGCAAGGCCAAGCTCGTTCTGTCGCTGCTGGTCGAGGAGATCGCAACGCTGCCGGAGCGTCCGCTCGGCCTGCCCTTCCCGTCCGACCGCCGATTGACTGCGCTCTGCCGCGACTATCTCTCCAACCCATCGCCCAATGCCAGGCTGGATGATTGGGCCGAAAAGCTTTCCGTAAGCCGCCGAACGTTCACCAGGCAGTTCCGCAAGGAAACCGGCATCAGCTTCACCACCTGGCGCCAGCAGGCGAGCGTCTTTGCCTGCCTGCCACAGCTTGCCGAAGGCCAGCCCGTCACCAACGTCGCGCTCGAAGCGGGCTATGAGAGCGTGGCGGCGTTTACCACCATGTTCCGCCGCATGCTCGGCACCTCGCCGCGCAGCTATATGGCCAACCGCTGGACCCTTGAGCGGCAATCAGCTTGAAGCCTCCTCTTGAAATGAGCAGGCGCTTCCGGCAAACAGCGCTGAAGAGCGAGGCAAAGCATATGCGGCATATTCACATCGTCGGTATCGGCACGGGAAACCCCGAACATCTGACCGTGCAGGCGATCAATGCGCTGAACTCAGCCGATGTCATCCTCATTCCAAGCAAGGGCGCGGCCAAGAGCGAGCTTGCCGACGTCAGGCGCGATATCTGCCAGCGCTATGTCACCAATCCCGCCACCCGCTACGTGGATTACGACGTGCCGTCACGCCAGACGGCGGACCGCAGCTATGTGCGGAGCGTCGATGAATGGCATGACGCGATTTCCGCGACCTACGAGCGGCTGTTTCTGGAACATCTGACGGAAAGCCAAAGTGCTGCCTTCCTCGTCTGGGGCGATCCCGGCCTTTATGACAGCACGCTCCGCATTCTCGAGCGTGTCGTCGGTCGCGGCAAAGTCGTTATCGATTATAGCGTTATTCCCGGCATCACCAGCATCCAGGCGCTGACGGCAAGCCATCGCATCCCCCTCAATCTGGTCGGCAAGCCGGTTCAGATCACCACCGGTCGGCGATTGGCCGAAAGCTTTCCTGGAATTGCCGAAACGGCCGTCGTCATGCTCGACGGCGAGCAGGCCTTTAGCAAGATCGACGACCCCGATGCCTATATCTATTGGGGCGCCTATCTCGGCACCAAGGACGAGATCACGATCGCGGGCTGGCTGGCTGAGGTTTCCGAGCGGATTCTTGCGACCCGCGCCGAAGCCCGCGCCCGGCATGGATGGATCATGGATATCTATCTTATGCGTAAGGGTCGGGACTTCGACGATCTCGAATAAGCGCCAAGTACCAAATCGTTTGCCCGCCGATCCGGTTTGTGCAAGGAAATGTCCCTTATGAAGGGCAGTCTTATGGTTGCGGTCGACGCGCAGACAGTGGAGGAACAAGCGTGCTTCTCTAAAGGGGGAGCTGCCGAGGACGGCGTTGCATCGCCCCTGCCCTCTATGGTTCGCGGTGCCTGCCCCTCACTGAGTGCACCGATGCAGACCGGCGACGGCCTTCTGGTTCGCTTGCGGCCGTCGACCCCGGGGCTGACTATCGCGCAATTACGCCTCTTGGCGGAAGCAGCCGAGAGACACGGCAATGGCCTGATCGAGATCACTGCGCGCGGCAATATTCAGCTACGTGGCATGACGCTGCAAAGCATGCCTGGACTGGCCGCCGATATCGATCGGGCCGGCATCGTGCCAGAGAGCGGCGTCGCGATCGAAGTCCCGCCGCTCAGCGGTGTCGATCCGTCCGAGATCGCTGATGCACGTGGGCTTTCTGAGCGTCTGCGAAGCGCCATCGATGCACTTCGTCCCAAGCCATTGCTCGCTGCAAAGCTCGCCATTATCGTTGACGGCGGCGGCCGGCTCGTCCTTGACGAACTCTCGGCGGATATCAGGCTGAAGGCTGTCACTGCCGCCGATGGCCGAAAGCTTTGGACTCTTGCCATTGCGGGAACCGAGGCGACGGCCATACGGCTTGTCGCCTTGCCTGGCGAAGAAGCGATAGCCTGTGTCATGGCATTGCTCAAAGCCTTGGCGGCAATCGGACCCCGCGCCCGTGGCCGTGACCTGGACATCGCCGCTTTAGGACTACAGTTTCCTGCCCCTTCCAGCTTCCCACGACGAGAAACTAACTCATCCGCCCTTCCTGTCGGTGTCATTCCGCTCGACAACGAACAGACCGCACTCGGATTGCGGCCCGCCTTCGGTCAAATCCACGCTCAAGACCTCATCGGATTTCTTGACCATGCAGAGATGGCGGGGGCGCATGAATTACGGACCGGCCCCGAACACAGCCTGTTGCTGCTCGGCCTCCCGCGCGAGCGGATCAAAGGCATTCTCGCCGCGGCAGCTGATTGCGGCTTTCAGACACGCGCCGATGATCCCGCAAATTATGCCGTTCCCTGTTCCGGTGCCGGCGCATGCGCCTCTGCCCACTACGCCACGAAACAGGCGGCCGCCGATCTGGTCGAAATCGGGCCTGAGCTGCTGGATGGTTCGCTCAAAGTGCATCTATCCGGCTGCGCAAAAAGCTGCGCCCATCCTTTCCCGGCGATGCTGACCATCGTCGGTGCTGCAACGGGCTATGCTATTGTCGTAAATGGGTCAGCATCATCAGAGCCCGTGGCTTACATCCATAAGGAAGATCTGAAATCGGCGCTGGCTGCGCTCGGGGAACTGGTGCGAAACAACAAAGCTGCTGGCGAATCGGCACAGCAGTGTCTTAAACGGCTTGGCCGGGACGCAATCGCGACGGCTTTACGACAGGGATAGAAATGCCTGACTATGACTATATCCGCGAAGGGGACGCGATCTATGAGCGTTCCTTTGCGATCATCCGCAGCGAAGCCGATCTCCAACGTTTCCCTGAAGCCGAGGCCGATGTCGCCGTCCGCATGATTCATGCCTGCGGGCTGGTTGAAGCGGCAGAACATTTTCTCTTCTCTCCCGATTTCGTCGCATCCGCCCGCAAGGCGCTGACTGACGGTGCACCGATTTTCTGCGACGCGGAGATGGTCGCCCGCGGCGTCACCCGCGCCCGCCTGCCGGCCGCCAACGAAGTGATCTGCACCTTGCAGGACCCGCGCACGGCGGAGATCGCCAAGTCCATTGGCAACACGCGCTCGGCCGCAGCCATGCATCTTTGGACAGACCGCCTCGCCGGCTCGGTCGTTGCGATCGGCAACGCGCCGACGGCCCTCTTCCACCTTCTCGAAATGCTGCGCGATGGCGCGCCGAAGCCGGCTGCCATCATCGGCATGCCCGTCGGTTTCGTCGGCGCGGCGGAATCGAAGGATGCGCTTGCCGAAAACTCCTACGGCGTTCCCTTTGCCATCGTGCGCGGCCGGCTAGGCGGCAGTGCCATGACGGCAGCCGCCCTCAATGCGCTTGCGAGGCCTGGTCTATGAGTGCGCCGTCCAATGGAAACCTGATCGGCGTCGGCACCGGTCCTGGCGATCCGGAACTGCTGACGGTCAAGGCCGTCAAGGCTCTCGACCGTGC
This sequence comes from Martinezella sp. CNPSo 3890, assembly GCF_057784455.1. Taxonomy (NCBI): domain Bacteria; kingdom Pseudomonadati; phylum Pseudomonadota; class Alphaproteobacteria; order Hyphomicrobiales; family Rhizobiaceae; genus Martinezella; species Martinezella sp. CNPSo 3890. Next base: position 240,841 of record NZ_JBXSOR010000004.1, read on the forward strand.
CGATGTTGTCGCTTACTTCGCCAAGCAGGGTAGAGGTGGCAATGGGAAAGCCATCGTCGGCGATCTGCTGAAGGCGGACGTAACGCTGCTGCCGCTCTACTATCCCGTCACGACCGAGATCGACAAGGACGCGCCGGAATATCTCCGTCAGATCACCGCCTTCTATGACGCCTCAGCCGAGATGGTGGCGGCGCACCTTCGCGAAGGAAAGACGGTTGCCGTACTCAGTGAGGGCGATCCGCTCTTCTATGGCTCCTACATGCATCTGCATGTGCGCCTTGCCGATCGCTTCCCCACTGAAGTCATCCCGGGCGTGACAGCCATGTCCGGCTGCTGGTCTCTCGCCGGCTTGCCAATGGTGCAGGGAGACGACATTCTCTCCGTGCTGCCGGGAACGATGGCGGAGGCCGAACTAACCCGCCGCCTGGGCGATACACAGGCTGCCGTGATCATGAAGGTCGGCCGCAATCTGCCAAAAATCCGCCGCGCGCTCGATGCCGCCGGCCGGCTGGAGGAAGCGATCTATGTCGAGCGCGGCACGATGGCGAATGGCGCCATGACGCCTCTCACCAGCCGCAACGATGCCGAAGCGCCCTATTTCTCCCTTGTGCTAGTTCCTGGCTGGGAAAGCAGGCCATGAGCGGGCGTCTTTATGTGATCGGCACAGGCCCCGGCAATCCCGCGCAGACGACGCCGGAGGCACTTGCTGCCGTGGCGGATGCTCATGAATTTTACGGTTACGGCCCCTATCTCGACCGCCTGACGTTGCGCAGCGATCAAATACGCCAGGCATCCGACAATCGAGAGGAGCTGGACCGCGCCAAGGTGGCGCTGCAGCGGGCGGCAGCCGGCCTCAATGTCTGCGTTGTTTCCGGCGGCGATCCCGGTGTTTTTGCCATGGCGGCCGCCGTTTGCGAGGCGATCGATCATGGTCCGCTTGAATGGCGGACGGTAGACCTTATCGTCGTGCCGGGTATCACGGCCATGCTTGCCGTTGCGGCTCGCATTGGCGCTCCCCTTGGACACGATTTCTGCGCAATCTCGCTTTCGGACAACCTGAAGCCCTGGCCGCTGATCGAGAGTCGCCTCCGCGTCGTTGCCGAAGCGGGCTTTGTGATCGCGCTCTACAATCCGATCAGCAAGGCGCGGCCCTGGCAGCTTGGCAAAGCCTTCGAAATCCTGAGCGCCGTGCTGCCCGGTGAAACACCTGTCATCTTCGGTCGGGCCGCCGGTCGTCCCGACGAGCGCATGACAGTGGCTCGGCTCGCCGATGCCGAGGCCTCGCAGGCGGATATGGCGACCTGCGTCATCATCGGCTCGGCCGAGACACGCGTCATTGCCCGCGAGGGACGCCCGGATCTGGTCTATACGCCGCGCTTCATCAGGGAAGAGACGAAATGATCGATCCGATCGAGTGCAGCGTCTACCGTTTCGACCACCGGCAACCCGGCGGTCTCCGCGCGCTCGACCATGATCACCTTGATTCCGAGCTGCCTTGCCGCCTCTATCTTCCCGTAGGTCGCGTCACCGCCGCTGTTCTTGGCGACGACCGCCTCGATTCCATGCCGTTGCAGCATCTCCAACTCGTTCTCCAGGCGGAACGGACCGCGGCTGTGGATGTAGCTGACGTCAGGCACGGTCAGCGGCGGCTCAACGGGATCGACGCTGCGGACCCAGTAATGATGCTGCGGCGCCGCGTTCGCCTGATGCGCCTCCTGCCGGCCAGTCGCAAGGAAGACACGCAAAGGCTTGGCGCCAAGTGTAGCGATGGCTTGCGAAACGCTATGTACGGAAAGCCAGTCATCGCCTTCGACCGGCACCCACGCCGGACGGCGCAACGCAAAGGCCGCCACAGCGCATTGAGCAGCCGCCTGCGCGGCATTGGCGGAGATGCGAGCCGCGAAGGGATGGGTGGCATCGACCACCAGATCGATCTTTTCATCGCTGACATAGCGGGCAAGCCCCTCCGCTCCGCCGAAACCGCCACTGCGCATCGGAACAGGCTGCGGCGCCGGATCGGCGGTTCGTCCGGCAAGCGACAGAACAATGTCGAGATCAGTGCGCGGGGCAAGCGCCGCCGCCAGCGCTCGGGCCTCGGTCGTGCCGCCGAGGATCAGAATGCGGACCTTGCCCATGGCTGAGACACCTTCAATTCAACGCTGGCTTACTCTTATCGGCATCGGCGAAGACGGTCCAGCCGGCATCGGCGACGACGCCAAGCGGCAGATCGCTGACGCGCCGTCGGTCTTCGGTGGTGTACGCCACATCGAGTTGATGAGGTCACTGATAACAGGCGAAACCCATCAATGGCTTTCGCCATTCGAAAAATCCGTTGAAGCGGTTCTTGCCCGGCGCGGAGAACCGACAGTGGTTCTCGCCTCTGGCGATCCCTTTTTCTACGGCGTCGGCGCGACACTTTCGCGGCACATTCCGGCCGCTGAAATGACCGTTGTCCCAGCACCTTCCTCCTTCAGCCTTGCCGCGTCGCGCCTCGGCTGGCCCCTGCAGGAGACGACGGTTCTCTCGCTCCATGGCCGGTCCATCGACTTGATCCGGCCGCACCTGCATTCGGGCCGCAAGATCCTGGCGCTGACATCCGATGGCAAAGGCCCCGCCGAATTGGCCGCCCTGCTGCGCAGCTCTGGTTTCGGTCCGTCAGAACTGACGGTTCTGGAAGCGCTTGGCGGCCCATACGAAAAAGTCTCCCGGGAAACTGCGGCTAGCTTTAGCCTCTCCGGCATCAACAATCTGAACATCTGCGGCGTCGAGGTCAAGGCGGAAGCCGGCGCGCGGATTTTGCCGCTAAGCGCAGGCCTCGCCGACGAGCTTTTTGAACATGACGGCCAGATCACCAAGCGGGAGATCCGCGCGATGACGCTATCCGCGCTGGCGCCACGTTATGGTGAGCTGCTCTGGGATATCGGTGCCGGCTCCGGCTCGATCGGCATCGAATGGATGCTGGCCGATCCGTCACTGCGCGTCATTGCCATTGAGGCTTCCGTTGAACGCGCCGCTCGAATCCGCCGAAACGCAGAGAATTTCGGTGTACCGGGCCTGACCGTTGTCGAAGGCGAGGCGCCGGCTGCTCTTACCGGCCTGCCGGCACCGGATGCGATCTTCATCGGCGGTGGCGGCAGCGATGCCGGCGTGCTGGAGGCCGCCATCGGCCAATTGAAAAGCGGCGGCAGGCTGGTCGCCAATGCCGTCACGACCGAAATGGAAGTCCTTCTGTTGGCCGAACAGGCACGCCGCGGCGGCTCGCTGATCCGTATCGACATTGCGCGCGCCGCACCTGTCGGCCGCATGACCGGCTGGCGGCCGGCCATGCCGGTGACGCAATGGTCTTGGATCAAGCCATAATTGAGAATGAGGTAGAGTGATGACAGTGCATTTCATTGGCGCAGGCCCAGGCGCCGCCGACCTGATCACGGTGCGCGGCCGCGACCTGATCGGCAAATGCCCGGTCTGCCTCTATGCCGGCTCGATTGTCTCGCCGGAACTGCTGCAATATTGCCCACCCGGCGCCCGCATCATCGATACGGCGCCGATGTCGCTTGACGAGATAGAGGCCGAATACCTGAAAGCCAATGCAGCGGGCGAGGATGTCGCGCGCCTGCATTCGGGCGATCTCTCGGTCTGGAGCGCGGTTGCCGAACAGATCCGCCGGCTGGAGCAGCATGGCATCGACTATACGCTGACCCCAGGCGTTCCCGCTTTCGCAGCCGCAGCTTCGGCGCTCGGCCGCGAACTGACCATACCAGCCCTCGCCCAAAGCCTAGTTCTGACCCGCGTTTCCGGTCGGGCCTCGCCGATGCCGAACAATGAGACGCTAGCGAAATTCGGCGCGACCGGCGCGACGCTCGCGATCCATCTGGCCATCCATGCACTCAAGGAAGTCGTCGAGGATCTGACGCCGCTTTACGGCACGGACTGCCCGGTTGCGATCGTCGTCAAGGCATCCTGGCCTGATGAGCGGATTATCCGGGGCACGCTTGCCACGATTGAGGCAAAGGTAGCAGCGGAGCCGATCGAGCGCACCGCATTGATCTTCGTCGGCCCGTCGCTCGCCGCTAGTGATTTCCGCGAAAGCTCGCTCTACGATCCCACCTATCAGCGTCGTTTCCGTGGCCGCCAATAACGCCGGACACCGTTGCAAATCCCCTCGAAATTTCCTCTAGTCGATCGCGGCACGCCGTTGGGGAAAAGAGGATCAGGAAATGCAGCGCATTACCATCACCATCGATGACGATCTTCTGGAGACGATCGACAAGATCAGCGTGCAGCGCGGCTATGCAAGCCGCTCGGAAACCTTGCGCGATCTCGTGCGCGATGCCGTGACCCGCACGCAGCCGACCATAGATGGCGAAGCGCGATGCTACGCGGCCCTTGCCTACGTCTATGAACACGAGACCCGCGACCTGTCGCGCCGGCTGACGACGGCGCAACACGATCACCACGATCTTTCAGTCTCGACGCTTCATGTTCATATCGATGGGCAAGATTGCCTCGAAGTCTCCGTGCTGAAGGGTAAGGTGGACGAGATAAAGACCTTTGCCGACAGCGTCGTGACGCAGCGCGGCGTACGCTTCGGGAACTTGCACATCATTCCATCCGACGACGGCGCAGACCACCCCGAATCCCATTCGCATGACTGAGTGGACGGCAAGTTGCCCGCGGACTACCCAGTCAGAGCTGATGACATAGGAGATACTCCTTGAGAGCGGCAACCAAAACCAGGCGGCTTCAACAGGGCCAGTGATGCCGGCGGCGCCCAGCATCGGCTTCAGCGCCGATCCGGGTCATGCCTTCCGGGCGGTAAGCACGGTCAAACCGAAGTTGTCGCTCACCACATAAGATTCCGTCAGGCCTTGACGAAGGACGATGAAGCATAAATGTCTTCCCATCACGGCAAATGGGGGAAGCGATGAAGATACTCGGCATATCGGGCAGCCTGCGTAAAGGCTCCTTCAACACGGCCCTGCTGCACGCGGCCGTCGAATTGGCACCAAGCGGCGTCGAGCTGATCGCCCGCACCATCCATGGCGTGCCGCTTTACGATGCCGATCTCGAGGCTGCGGATGGCATTCCGGAAAAAGTACAGGAACTCAAGGACCTCGCCATTTCAGCCGATGGGCTGATCCTGTTTACGCCGGAATACAACAATTCGCTTCCGGGCGTTTTCAAGAACGCAATCGACTGGATGAGCCGGCCTTCTACAGACATCGCTCAGGTTTTCGGCGGAAAGCCGATCGCCGTCCTCGGAGCTTCGCCGGGCAATTTCGGTACCATCCTCAGCCAGAACGCCTGGTTGACGGTGTTGCGCACGCTCGGCGCCGAAGCCTGGTTCGGCGGTCGGCTCATGGTGTCACGTGCCGGCAGTGTCTTTGATGCCCATGGCGCAATCGTCGACGAGAAAGTGAAGCACAATCTTGCGGCTTTCATCGATGGCTTCACGACCTTCGTCGCGGATCGCAAAAAGGACTGATGCGTGGCTCTGCGGATGGACCGGACCGCAAACATGGAGCCTATGATTGAACCGATGAATGACCTAATGTGAATGTGGTGCCGGGTCCCGGCGCCTCCGGGGCCCCGCACATCTTCTTCCTTCGAAAGCCATGAAATCCAATAGTACCGGTTACGTCTTCACGCTGTTGGCAATCAGCATATTCGCCATACAGGACGGCATCTCCAAGCACCTTGTCAGCGCCTACCCGCCGCTTCTGGTGGCGATGATCCGCTATTGGGCTTTCATGCTTTTCGCCATCGCAATGGCTTCGCGCGCGCCTGGCGGCTTGCGGCGCAACGTCAGGACCAAACGCCCTGTCCTACAGATTGCCCGGGGCTTGCTGCTCGCCGCGCAGATCGTCGTCGCCATCTCGTCCTTCGTCGTCGTCGGCCTTGCCCATTCTCAGGCGATCTTTTCATCCGGTCCGCTGATGGTGGCCTTGCTGTCGATCCCCATCCTCGGCGAGAAGGTCGGCTGGCGGCGATGGCTGGCGATCTGTTTCGGTTTCTTCGGCGTGCTGTTGATCCTGAAGCCGGAAAGCGGCGTCTTCGATGCGCGCTTCCTGGTGCCGCTCTTCGGCGCATTGCTATTTTCGCTTTACGTCGTCCTGACACGCTATGTCAGCCGCGAAGACGGCGCCATGACCAGCTTTTTCTATACGGGCGTGGTGGGCGCGATCGCCATGACCTGCATCGGGCCGTTCTTCTGGACACCGCTTGCGCCCCATGACTGGATCTTCATGGGCATTCTTTGCCTGACCGGTGTTTCAAGCCATTATTTCCTCATCCGAGCCTACGATATGCTGGACGCGGTGGTGATCCAGCCGCTGACCTATCTGCAGCTCGTCTTTTCCGCCATTATCGGTGTCATGATATTCGGCGAAAAGTTGAGCGCGCCCATGATCTTAGGCGCGCTCATCGTTGTTGCGGCGGGCATGTTCACGATCTGGCGCGAACATGCGCTGGCGAGAACCCGGCTCAAGACCGGCAAGAGACCGGCGGGCTAAGCATCCACCTGGGCGCGCGGCTGCACCTCGGTGTAGTAGCTCACATATTTCTGCCGGTAGCGCTCCGTTCCACCGAAATCGCTATAGCGCGGCAGTTCCGACATGTCGGTCTTGTTGAGGATCACACCGAGGATGCGCGAGTTGATCTGCGGCTCCTGCTCGAGAACATCACGCACCAGATTGGTCGGCGTTGCGCCCCATTCGGTCACCAACAGGAAGGCATCGACCTGCGGCGCGAAGGCCTTTGCATCGATGACAGGACCAAGCGGCGCAAGATCGACGATGATGTAGTCGAACATCTTGCGGGCATTTTCCATCAGATGCTGCATGCCCTGCGAGGACAGAAGCTCGCTGGTGTGCAGCAGATGATCACGCACGGCGACCGGAAGAATGGCAAGCTTGGTGCGCGGGTCGACCTTCACGGCATTCGTCCAGGGCACCTCGCCAAGCACAGCCTCGATCAGGCCTGCCTGCGGCGGCGTCTTCAGCGTCCGGCTGAGGCCCGGATTGCGCAAGTCGGCGTCGATGAGAAGCGTGCGCTTGCCGCTGCTCGCGAGCAGGGCGGCAAAATTGGCAGCCGTCGTTGACTTGCCTTCGCCCGGCAGTGCCGAGACGACGCCGATGACACGGTCGGCACGGCCTTGCAGCATCACGTCGCTGGCGAGTTTCGCATTCCTCAAGGTCTCGGCGAAGATCGAGCGCGGCGCTTCGACGGAGATGCGCATTATGCGCTCGAAGGCGACGCCGTTTTCTCCCTCTTCCGCCGTTATCGGCTCCGCTCCGGCATCGGCCCTGCGCGACTTCTTCTTGCTCTTGCTCTTGCTCTGCTGACCGAGCAGCGGCAGATAGCCCAGGAATTTCAAACCGAGAGCAGCCCGCACGTCGGCCTCGACGCGGAAGTAACGGTCGCGGAACTCCTGGAATGCGGCTACACCGCAGCCGACCATCAGACCGAGGATGACCGAGAGCGCCATGACGAGCGTCTTCTTCGGGCTGGACGGCGCAGTGGGCACGCCGGCCACCGAAATGACGCGGGCCTTGGCGATGGGGAACGAGCGCTGCTGGGTCGCCTGCTCGAAGCGGCCGAGATAGGACTCGTAAAGCGTCTTCAGCGCCGATGCCTTCTGGTTCAGCTCATTCAGGTGAACCAACGACTTGTTGGCCTCGGAATTCTTGCCGACGACCTTGTCGATGCTTTCGCGCAGCGATTCCGCCCGCGACTGAGCGACATCATACTCGTTCTTGTAGCTGGCGGTGAGCTGCTGAAGGACCTGATAGATCTGCCGGGTGATATCCTGCCGCTCGGCCTTGAGCGCGACTGCCTGCGGATGATCGGCGCCGAAATTCTGCGTGACATCCTGTTCGCGCTTTTCGACGGCGAGATAGCGCGTCTTTAGATCCTGCAGCACCGAATTGTCGGTCGAGCTCGACGAGATGGTCGCGTTCTTGACCGCATTGTCAGGGCCCTGGTCGATGATCGACTTGTATTGATTGTAGCGGGCGGCGGCGCTGGCCGTGTCGGCCTGGGCGATGATCAGCTGCTTGTTGAGGTCGGAAATCTGCTGTTCCGACATCAGTTCGCCGCCGGTTGACGTCAGGCCATTGTCCGCCTTGTATTTCTCGACTTCCAGCGAAGCCTCCTGAGCGCGCTGGCGCAAGTCGTTCAAGCGTTCCTGTAACCAGACGGAAGCGCGTTCGGTTGCATCGAAATTGGCGTTCAGCTGGTCGGTCAGATAAGCGTCGGCATAAGCGCTCGTAACCTTGGCGGCGAGACGCTTGTCCGTCGAACTGAAGGAGACGGCTACGACCGAGCTGCGCGTGACGCGTTCGACCTTCAGATTATCCTGCAGAACGGCAGCAACCTTCTGGCGCTGGGCTTCCCGCTGTTCCTCGGGCGTCATAGGTGGGCGGCCAGGTGTGAAGACGCTGACGATCAGGCTAACGCCGGATTTGAGCAAGGCCGCCGGAGATACGGGCGGATTGAGCAGGGTATTGTTGTCCGCGAGGCCCGCTGTGTCGACGACACGCAACGCCATCTCGTTCGATTTGAGGATTTCGACAGCGCTGGCGATCTCCATGTCCGCCTGCTGGCTGCTTGCCGCCGGCGGCTGATCCTCGGCATATTTCGTCATGGTTTCGTCGAGCAATATCTGCGTCATCGACGTATAGCTCGAGGTGGCCGTCAACAGATAGACGACGGCCAGGATGACAAAGGCGGCCACGGCGAAAATGATGGTGCGGATGCGCCGGACCACGACGGCCATCAGCCGATCGAGATCGATAAAGCTATCCTGCGACTCCGCTTGCGGAAGAGCGCTGTGGAAAGTGAAGTTCTTCTGATGCATGGCGACCACCTTGTCGGAGAAGCCCGAATGAACAATAGCCATGGCCCGCGGCCTTACCGGCCGCAGGCCACAATGTGAACAGGCTTAAGCGGCGGTCATCTGCGCTTCGTGCGAGACGACCATGTTGCGGATCGAGTCATAGACCAAGCTGCCGATATCGGAGCGAGCGAGCGCGAAGGCGACGTTCGCTTCGATGAAGCCGTGCTTGGACCCGCAGTCGAACGTGCGTCCGTTATAGACCTGGGCATGGAAGGTCTGCGTCTCGGAAAGGCGCAGCATGCCGTCGGTCAGCTGGATCTCATTGCCGGCGCCGCGCTCCTGACGGGCCAGAATGTCGAAAATCTCGGGCTGCAGAATATAACGGCCATTGAGGTAAAAGTTTGAAGGCGCCTCGGACGGATGCGGCTTCTCGACCATTTTGGTCACGGCGAAGCCATGCCGCACGGACTCGCCCTTGCCGATAATGCCGTATTTCGAGGTTTCTTCCGGAGCGCATTCCTCGACGGCGACGATGTTGCCGCCGGTCTCATTATAGAGGTCCATCAAGCCGGCCATGCAGCCGCGAATGCCGTAGCAGAGCATGTCAGGCAGAAGCAGCGCGAATGGCTCGTTGCCGATCAGATCGCGGGCACACCAGACAGCGTGGCCGAGGCCGAGCGGAGCCTGCTGGCGGGTGAAGCTGACAGCGCCCGGCCGCGGCAGGAGGCGTTCCAGCTCGCTGACCTGGTGGCTCTTGCCTGCCCTTTGCAGCGAAGAAATCAGCTCCGGCGTGTCGTCGAAATGGTCTTCGATCGCCGATTTGTTGCGGCTGGTGACGAAGACGATGTGCTCGATGCCGGCTTCGATGGCTTCATCGACGGCATATTGCACGACCGGACGATCAACGATCGTCAGCATCTCCTTTGGCATCGCCTTGGTGGCGGGCAGGAAGCGCGTTCCATTGCCGGCAACCGGGATGACTGCTTTTCTCACACGACGTTTGGGGTCCATGGCTCTATCCTTTGTTAGAGTGAGGGCCTGCGCCCATGTTGGGCAGGGGGGAGGAAAGTTGGGAGGTAGGCGACGGCTGGCGACCGCTCCGCAGAGATGCGGCCAACCGACGAAAACGCGCAAAGATCGGCATGCTGAGATGGCGCACCGCCCGCGGGTTGAGGCATGCGATCTTGAGCATCGCCTGCAATTCACGTTCCTTGATGCTGTCGACCAGCTTCAGGAACGCGATGACGTCCTTCAGATTGCGCGTGCGTCGCCGCTGTGCGGCAAGAGCAGCAGCCCCGAAGGGATGTTCGGCGAAGAATCTGGTGTCTGCGGCAAGCATGGCTTCGACATGGTCTTGCCTGAGAACACGCGAGATCGATCCATCGCGAATGTAATACAAGTAGCCTACGGTCGGCTCGACGACGCAGAGGCCGCCACGAGCGAGCGCGGAAGCCAGGAAAATGTAATCCTCGCCAATCCGCAGGGTTTCATCGAAGCGCAGGCGATGCTTCTCGACGAAGGCTCGCTCGAAGACCGGCTTCATATAGCCGAAATTGTGCTCGGACTGGAAAATCATGTTGGAGGCGATGAACTTTGCCAGCGTCAGCGTCGGCATGCGTGCCAGCATCGCCTCGGGGAACATCGGCAGCATCGTGCCCACGTCCTCGCGGATGACGTCGAGATTGTCGACCGCGATCTGCGCCTCGGCCTTTTCCGCCCTGGCGATCAGGCGGGCCATGCGGTCCGGACGCAGGGCATCATCAGAATCGAGCACGGCCACCCAGCGGCCCCGGGCCGCATCGAGCCCGGCATTGCGGGCAGCGCCCGGGCCACCATTGCGGGCCATGGCGACGAGTCGTACGCGCGGATCGGGATGGTTGCCGGCGATCTCGCGCGTGCCGTCCGTCGAGCAATCGTCGACGACGATGACTTCCATGCTGACGGCACCTTGCGCCAGCGCGCTGTCTATGGCGCGCTCGAGCGTTTCCTCGGCATTATAGGCAGCAATGACGAAGCTGACATCGGGGATGAAATCCGTCATTGCGGTGCCTTCTCCAGATTTCCGTATTGTTCTATTTCGCGAACTCCGAAGAGGCCGCTGACGACGCCGGCATGCATGATGCCGCGCAGGCCATAGCGATGGCGCTTGATGGGCGATGCCGAGAGCAACGCCGCGGCAACGAAGCAATAGGCAGATTTCGTGCCTGCAAGCGCGATCGCGCGCCAGCGCCCGAAGCCACCCCTGGCTTCCAGCAGCATGCGACCATGCGTCTGCCCCATGCGATACCGGCGCTTCGAGAGCCAGGAGACGGTTGCCCGACCGTTGGGAACGGGTTCGTAGACCAGCGCATCCGCGGCATAGGCGATCCTGCCGCCCGCCTTGTGCATATGGGTGAAGAACTCGGTATCTTCGCCGCCGCTGCGCCCGAGCGCGATATTGAAACGCCGCCCGGCAAGCGAAGGCGCGCCGCGGCGCAGCAATACATTGCAGGTGTAGCCGGTCAGGATTTCTCCCGCGACCCAGACCGGCAGAGTCGAATGGAAATCGCCCTGCTGCATCCATGCCGGAGCGACATTCGCGTAAACCGCCTGCACGGGACCGAGAACGGCATCGGCGCCGGTCGTGTCGGCCATGATGAGCATTTCCGTCAACCAGTCTTCCGAAGCAGTCTCGTCATCATCGATGAAGGCAAGGAAATCGCCGCTTGCATGATCGAGGCAGGCATTGCGGGCAATCGAGATGTTCGATGCCGGGCAATGGACATAGACGATCTCGAAGGGTACGGCCGAACGCATGGCGTCGACACGGCCCCGCGCGCTCGGCGTCACATCATTGTCGGCGACGATGATCCGGATGACCGCACCCGTGGGGACGTTGAGCACGGCAAGCGACAGCAGCGTCTGATCGAGCTCTGCCCGCCGATAGGTGCAGACCGCTATGTCGATCTTAATGGGGCGTCGATGGACTTGTGTCATGACGCGACCCTGCGATTGCGGAAGCTGAAAACTTCCATCCAGAAGCCCATGGACCAGGCGAAATGCATGACCATGGCGGAAATTGCGGCCAGGGGGCCGTAGGGGTTCTTCTGGCCGAGAGCGATCCAGAAACCGTAGGCGATGCAGGCCACAGCCCACAGACCAACCGGAATAACCGCAATCCAGTTAAGGACCGCCAGGAAGGCACCGATGAAAATTGGCACGACCGCAAGCGGCAGCATCTGGCGCAGGCTCGGCATGCTGCGATGCTTGAGAATATTGCGCGCGCGGCCGCGGCCATAACCGAGATATTGCTTGAAGAGCGTCGGGACGCTGGAGCGCGGATAGTAGGTCATGGCAGTCTTGTCCGTCAGCCAGATCCGATACCCCGCCTTGTTCAGCCGATAATCCAGCTCGGCATCCTCGTTATGGCTAAAGGTTTCGTCGTAGCCGCCGACGGCACGGAAGGCGGCAATGCGCATCAGCGCATGATGCCCATGCTCCGCCCAATGGCCCTTGGCTCCTTCGCGATGTTTGGAGCCGCCATTGCCGAGCTTGGAGTTCTGCGCGACGGCCGTTGCCTTCTGGAAGGCGCTGAAACCCATTGTGCGCATAGCAACGACGACGGAATCCGCGCCCGTCGCACCGGCCTCTTGCACCAGCGTCTGGCAGTAATCGTCGGGATAATCGCCATGGGCGTCGATGCGGATGAAATACTCGTAATCGTCACCGAAAGTCTCGAGGGCGAGATTGATAGCCGCACTCTGCAACCGCTTCGGATTGTCGAGCAACAGAATGCGCGGATCTCTCTCGGCTATATGCCGCACGATCTCGCGCGTGCGATCGGTGCTGCCGCCATCAGCCACCACGATCCGGGCATCGAGTTCGTCGAGAGCCCGCGCGAGCTTCTCGATCAGCGGCTCGATATGCTTTTCCTCGTTGAGGCAAGGAATAACGATTATGCAGCGCATGTCCCCAGAGCTTTCAGTCGTCATTGCAATCCACCTCTATTGCGATGCAGTTGTGGGAGGGCCTGTACTTCGGCAATCTGCTCATTGGCGTGCGTCAGCGACGCCAGCCGCTGCACCAGCCCCTGACAGTCGGCGCGATCCATCATCCATTGCTTGCGATCCTGGGAAGCCACCGCCTCGAAGGCGTCGAGATAACACCTCGTGTCCATCTCACCCAAAAGCGCCGTCAGATGTTCGGCATCGGCCTGGTCGAGCGTAAGCCCGATCTTTCGGCTGGCAAGAAATCTTGCCGTCTCCGTATCCTTGATCGCAATCGGCACAGCGCCATAAAGACCGCCTTCATAGAGGCGGTTCGGCAGCAGCCAGTTGGAGTTCAAGCCTTCTTCGAAAAAATCGATCGCCCAGGAGAATTGGACTTCGCCATAGATCGCCGAAAGATCCTCGGGATTCTTGTAGGCGCCGGCAAAATGCATGAAGGGTGCATCGCGGACGGTGCGATCGAAGTCCTCGAACTCGGAGTAGGCCGGGCGACCCCGCAGGACGATCTCGAAACGGCCCTCCATCCGCCGCGAGAATTGATCGAGCAAGGCCAAGGACTTGCGGCAGCGAAGAGCGCCGAACCAGCCTATCTTCCAGGGCTTGCCCGCAGCCGGCGGTCTTGCTGTCGATGCGATGGCGCGCGCCGCAGGTTCAAGCGCCAGCACCTTGTTTTCGAGCAGCATGACCGGCACATGCAGCCCGGAGCGCGGGCGGAAATAACGTTCGATGAAGGCTGGCGAACTGGTCACCAGCAATGCCGCCTGCGAACCGAAATGGCGTTCCGCACTGCGAAGCGCGCTGCCCACGACATCGTCGCGCAGCAATAGCCGGTGGATATCGAGGCATTCATAGACAACAGGCATATCACCGCCAAAAATGGACTTGGCGCGATGGGCCAGCGCCAGCATTTCGAGATTGCGGCCGATGATGATGTCCGGCCTTGCGACCGAGCGCAGCGCACCACGCAGTTTCGCCGCCGATTTGGCCACCGCCGCGATGCGCTGCGCAAACTGAGCATCCCGCGTCTTGCCGAGCTCGATCGGCTCGACACCCTGGATGGCAGCCAGCGCATTGTCATCGCGCCGGAACCCCGCGAGCGTCACGAGTGCCCCGCCGGCCTGCAGCATCAGCACCCGCCTGCGCACAGCCGGGTCGGCAAGATCATGGACGAAATACAGTATATGCAGCATCAAAATTTCCGCTTTTGCGCCCGGCCACGACCGGGCGCCTTGTGTGGTTGGTGTTGCATGGTGGCATTGCAACCGACCGCGCGAGATGCCACGCGGCCGACCATGTTCAATCGAGCTTGCAGGTGATCGATTCCGGGAACAGGCACTTCTCTCCCGGCGCAGTGAAGGCGACGCGCTTGATCTCCATGGTTGCCGGCTCGCCGCTATAGGCGAACTTGCCCATCCAGCCGCTGAGCGTATCGGTGCCCCAGAGACTGAAGAAGATCTTCTGCGCGTTCGTCGGTATCTTCGAAGGATCGGTGACTTCCTGAACGAGCTTGCCGTTCACGTAGTAGCGCAGACGATCCTTTTCCCAGACGAAGGCATAATCGTTGAAGTCCTGGTCGGCGCCACCTGCAACCGGCACCAGCTTTTCGTTGCCGCCCTTGGCGGAAATATATTGGTTGACCTGAACTTGGCCGGGATTCTTCCCGAGCACTTCGAAATCGATCTCGTCATGCGGCTTCTTGTCGGTGGGACCGATATAGGTGAAGAAGGCTGAGTTGAGGCCAGGCCCCTTGGCTGTGCGATAACGCGCCTCGTAGGTGCCGTAGCCATAGCGTTTCATCGTCTGGATTTCGCCGCAAGCATAATTGCGATCGCCAGTCTTGGACTGGGTGAACTGCAGTTGCAGCGTCCCATCCTTGACATTCACCTGTTTCCGCGACCAGGTGCAATTCTGATACGCCCCATTGTTCCAGCCATCGGAAATATACCAGCGGCTGGTATCCAAACGTTCGAAATTGTCGACGAATGACTGGCCGGTTGCCTGATCATCCTGGGCGGACACGGCCTGTGGCAGGAGCCACGCGCTCATGAGAGCGATTGAGACAAGACCAAGTCTTTGCATGTAACTTCTTTTCGATGTCGTCATGGCATCACCTTTGCTTCGAACGCACTTGCCGACCTTCGGCGGCGCGGTTCTGGACAGCACGGATTTCGGTTTGCGGGCGTACCCGGCTGCCAGTCAGCAGGTTGTGGAAGCTTGGCAGGGCGTAGCGCGCCATGCCGTTGGTCAAGGGCAGCAGCAGTAAGGCAAGCGCTGCCGCCAAAAGATAGAAAATCGGATAGAGTTCGCTGCCGCCACGGTTCCAAAGAACCCAGAGACAGAAGAGCAACGGATAATGGGCGCAAAAAATCCAGAAGCTGAGGCTGCCCGTTCCCGCCAGACCCCTCCCGATCCGGCTGCGGATGAAGATTGCCGATACTGCCCAGAACCCGGGAATGCCCACTAACACCATCAGATTGCGACAAACCTCGAGCCACAACGGCAATCCAGGCCCTGTCATGTAGGCAGCCGTGGCCAGAAGCGCGGCAAGCGCAATGAAGGCGGGCGCGATCAGGGCGGCATAGCGATCTATGAGCGTCACGTCGATACGATGGAGGCTCAGGTAGATTCCAAAGCTGAAACTGAAGAGGATCGAGTTCCGCAACACTATCCCGATAGATATTGGCCATGCCGCCAGCAAGAGCAGAAAGATCAATGTCGGTAACGGAGCACGACGAATAAGAAAAGCCAGCACCGGCGACAGCAAAATGCAAACAAAAAGATCGCGCAGGAAATAGAGCGGCAGATTTATCGGTTCGCCATCGATAGCGAGCAGGAGATTCGATATCGTGTGCGGATTAGCCTCCGACAGATCCGGCAGGTATCCATCTCCGATACCATAATACTGAAGAAGAAGTACGAAGAGGAAGAACGCGCTATTCCACAACAGGAACGGCAGAATAATTGTCTTTGTCTTCCGGCTAATGGTCTCTGTATAGCTCTGCGGTGCCTTTCCATTTCGAAACAGCAAGTATCCGGAGATTACGCTCAGGCAGGGAACACCTACACGGAACAAGCTGTCACGCAGGAACACTCGCAGCCAATCGAAAAAGCCATAGGCGCCGTTGAATGGGCTGCTATGCGGATCGAACGGTATATGAACAAAGATTATGCCCGAGATGAGCACGATACGCATGAGGTTTATCCGCGAAGATACGTTGGCAGTCACATTCACGATGTCTGTCACCCCTTCTTCGTGCTGCATCCCCCCTTGCAGCCATTTCAAACAGAGCACAGCAGAGCTCGCAGACTTAACCTAGGGCGCTCTTTGGAAAGGGAATATGGCACCGCAGCAAAAATGAGTAAAAAATCATATGCGGACCAGTGCTGAAAACACCGGTCTGCATGCCTTTGAGCATGGAATAATCGATTTGAATTGGAGAAAAGCTCTGCTGCGAAAGGCACTTAGACGCCCGCGCGAACTTTCGATGCCGGCTTCCGAGGAAGAGTTCGACCCGTCTTGTTTTTTTACTGGAAGGTGAAGATTTTTTGCAGCGCAGCAGAGTTTGGTAGGCGAACCATGACCAAAATGCGACAGCATTTCAATCCATGTGAGAAAAGCGGCTTACGTCGCTCCCCTCATGGGTGCATAAATGTAAGATCATGGCGCGCAATGTGTCACAATGATCCCTCGCGGGATGGTCTGGGATCCCACGGCGGGATGGTCTGGATGCCGTCGCGCTGGGATAAAGTTTCAGAAAATCTCGTTTCTCAACATTGCTCGACACCGATTGGACGCTACCTGTTGGCGTCACAACGACCTCCGTTATGGGTCAATCGGCCGGAAAATTGCCGCGGATGCCGTTGGAAAGCCAATGATCATGCCCTCGGGGATGAGACCGCAAGCCCCTGAATCAAAACCGTAAAGGCGGGAAAATGGCGTCTATCACAATTGTTATTCCGTTCTATCAGAAGCAAACCGGCGTTCTGCTGCGCGCGTTGAAATCAATATCCCGGCAGACATTTCAGGATTTCGATATCCTCATCGTCGACGATGCATCGCCGCTTCCGGCGGAAGACGAGCTGCAGTCGCTGAGCAATGAAGAAAGAAAACGCATTCGTGTGATCCGTCAGACCAACGCGGGTCCCGGCGGGGCCCGCAATACCGGCCTTAACAGCGTGCCAGCTGAGAGCCGGTTCGTGGCCTTTCTGGATTCCGATGACGAATGGGCACCGGAACATCTCAGCAACGCCTTCGGAACGCTGACCCATTACAATGCAGATTGTTACTGGGACTCCATCGATGGCGGCAAGGAGTTCTATTATCATTTCAGCATCGCCGAACTCGGAAAGTCGGCCGATACGATACGATTGTCGGACAGGCCCGCCGTCGTCGAAATTCCGAACATTGCCAGCGTCATGCTGCAGGATTGGAGCTTTCTGCATATGTCCTGCATGGTGATCGGGCGGCCGCTCTTCGAAAAGATCCGTTTCGAGCCGTCATTGCGGCTGGCGGCAGAGGACGTCTTGTTCTTCTGCGACTGCGTTCTCGCAGCCAAGCGGGTATTGCTGTGCGAAAATGCCGGTGCACTGCGTGGCGAAGGCGTGAATATCTTCCACAGCATCGATAACGATTCCCCGGAATTCCTGCGTCAGCAATTCAACACGTGGACGGCGCTCAACACGCTGGAACAGAGATTTTCCCGGCGGCCTCAGGATGTCGAGTCCATCCGCCTCTATAAAAATCGCGCCCGGCGGCAGGCGCTCTGGAGCCAGGCGCGGCAGGTGCGGCAGCGGCGTCTGCCGCAATTTGGACTGCTGGCAAAATGGGCCTTGCGCGACCCGGCGATTTTACAAAGCGTCATGCAGCTTGCCGTCGGCAAACTCGCGCCCTAGATTTTGCAGCGCAGCATGAGCTGCGCATGCCGCATCGAAGAGCCACGGCGTGCCCCGCTATCGTTTGGATCAGCAAGGAGTCCTGTATGAAGCCGTTCCACTGGGAATCCACCCATGGCAATTTCGGTGATGATCTCAATCTCTGGCTCTGGGATTTCCTACTTCCCGGCCTTCGCGATGTTCACAAGGAAACACTGCTCGTCGGCGTCGGAACCGTCCTCAACACGGAAATCCTGCCCGACGAGGGACGCAAGCTCGTCATCGGCAGCGGCTTCGGCTATGGCTCCCTTCCCGACATGCGCGACACATCGCAATGGGACATTCGCAGCGTACGCGGCCCGCTGACAGCGGAAAAGGCTGGCCTGCCTGCCACAATGGGCATTGTCGACCCCGCCGTCCTGGTGACGGAAATGCCCGAATTCCAGAACATTTCGAAAAACGGCAAGCGCACCTTCATTCCGCATTGGGAATCGGCTGCCGCTGGTCTCTGGCCTGAAATCTGCAAAACCGTGGGCCTTTCCTATCTCGACCCCCGCGGCGAGGCAAAGGCCGTGATCCGCGAAATTGCTGCCTCAGAAATGATCGTTGCGGAGTCCATGCACGGCGCCATCCTTGCCGATGCTTTCCGCGTTCCATGGATTGCAGTCAGCTCCTCGCGCTCCATCAACAGCTTCAAATGGAACGACTGGGCGCGCTCGCTCGGCGTCACCTATCAGCCGAAGCACATCCCCGTTTCGACCCGCGCCGAGGCGATCGCCAAGGGCGCGAAGTTCTGGGGAGTCGGTTTCGAACGCAGCAAGCTGGCAGCAGACGAGCTCGGAAAACAGCGCTACGGGGAAAACGTGATGCTTGCCGATCCCGAGCAGACCACGCTGCGCATCATGGCAAAGCAGGCACTTGCCATGCCTTCCGCCCTGGCTCTGTGGCAGGCAAGCAAGGCGAGGCCGCAGCTGAGCAAGGATAGCGCGCTTGCCGCCTGCAAGGAGCGCCTCCTCAATGTGGTCGAAGGCGTTCGCCGCGATTATCTGTAAGCCGCGATACCGCTATTTCGGAGCGGCCTGCAGAAGATAGCGCAGGCCGTTCGCACCGGCATGGGCAATGGGCGCGCCGCTCCGCTTGCGGAAGCGCTCGGTCTTATCAGCCAGAATGCCGCCGGCAATCGCCGGGACGGCGAAGGGATGCGAAAGCGCATAGATCGCGGCAGACAAGAGCCCCGATTGCGACTTGATGTCTAGGAAATGCCTGAGCTCGTAGCGATCGCGGATATGCTGCTCATGACGGCGGATTACCGCAGCATCTTCCGAAGAAAGCCCGCCCTTGGCAAGAATGGTCCGGTCAGCCTCATAGAGACGACGCAAATCCTCCGTCCTGTGCCGGCCGCTCAGGGAATCGCTGCGCACCACGGCGCCGTAACCGCAGCTATGGATGACCTTGTAACGTGCACGCTTCGCCAGCGCGCGGACGTAAAGGTCATAGTCCTCGCCGAGGCGCAGCGCCTCATTGTAGCGCAGGCCATGCGCATCTAGAAAGGAACGCCGCATCAAGGGCTTCAGGAAGCCGATCTCGCCGCGGCGCACGCCTCGCTTGGAAATATTGCCCTCGACGAAAGCAGCAAGATCAAGAAACCGCGGCTTCGCATCGAAATGATCGAGCCGTGCATGCGCGTCAGGAACGGTGTCGGCACTGACGAAGGCGATGTTGTCGGCGACGAAATCCCAATCGTCAGCGGCAAGCAGCGCAGCAAAACGCCCCGGAAAGAAGAAATCGTCGGCATCGAGAATGCCGATCAGCGGAGCCTTGGATATGTCGATCGCGTGGTTTCGTGCTGCGGCGGGACCACGGTTCTTCTCGAATTCCTGGATCGTCAGTCTGCCGCTGCCGTCATCGGCCTTGGCCGCCGCGGCGGCGGTCCCATCCGTCGAACCGTCGTCGATGACGACGACTTCCGCCACTTCGGGCTCGCGAAGGGCCGAGGCAACGGCCAGCCCGATGGTGTCGCTGGCATTCTTTGCGGCAATGATTACGCAGACACTTTTTTCTGCACTGTCGATCACGTCAGCCTCCAATGGTTCAGGCGGAGACTTAGGACATGGCGCCGATCCGGCAACTGCCGGATCATCAAAAGATCTAATCGTCTAGCCGGTTCAGGGGTTGAACGGTTCCGAACGCTTTAAACTGGAGGCGGACAGACCGGCGACCTTGCTGTCCTCCTGGGCCGATGACGGCACCCTATCTTCGCTCGACAGGGCTTCATGCGCCTTGCGCTCTTTCCAGACAAGGTAGAGCACACCCAGGAAATAACCGACCTGCAGAAGGACGGCACAGATGACCGTTTCGATCAGGGTGGTCGAAAGCGAGTTCGTCAGGAAATATGTTGCGATGGCAAATACGATCAGCGTGCCCAGCATGCTGATGAAAACGCGGGGCGCATACATAATCTTACCCCGCCCGCTCGACCATCAAATGAAAAACGATCAAGGTCTTTCCTCCCTTATCAGACCTAAGTCTTAAATATATTTTATGATTCATTGAGATTCAACCAAGTTACCCAGATCCGTTGCGATTTGAGACGACCCTAACGCCGGGCCTGTTAAAACTACACCTCGATTATAATTACAATTGAATTTGTTCATCTTTCTCTTTGCAATTATATGGAGATGTAATGAAATAATGCAATTTTTGCGAAGCATGAGGTCAGCCGCGCCTCCATGGTTTCGTCGTCAATCCAATCAACTTTTATTACAAAGTCCTGGAAAATCGGATCTCAGTATGTGCGCTGCAAAATATTGCTGCAGCGCAATATATCCCATGAAGAAATCGGGATGGCATATAGCTGAAGGGAAACCAAACACAGGCTATCGAAGCCAATGATAATGAACAACTTACCGTTCGATGCCTATAACATCCTTAGAAATCGTCGACTATGACGCGGCAGAGCTGTCAACCGTGACATTATACGCAACACGATACAGTACAACCCATCTATAGTTGATCACTGAATTAAACCAATTCACCATCGGTGCGGTAATTCTATACCGCCATGCCATATCGCTACAAAAGTTTGGCTTAAAAAGTCCAAATCGGAACCTACACTCCGATCATCCCGGCTCTAATTACGCGTCCGAGAATTTCCGACCAATCGTCAACATGAATGGAGTTTTCTCTATGAAGTCTGCGACGAGATCGGCCACATCGGCTTTTTTCAGCGCCGCGGAAAGCGACGTCTTTCCGCCCACTGGTGGAGTACTGAAGCGCGTTTTCGACGTCTCTACCGCTATGCTCGCTTTGGTTCTCATCAGCCCGCTCTTTCTGATGCTGATGCTGCTGGTAAAACTTACAGACCGCGGCCCCGCTTTCTACGGTCATCGCCGTATCGGCCATAACGGCAAGACCTTCCGTTGCCTGAAGTTCCGCACCATGGTCGTCGATGGCGACAAGGTGCTGCATGCCTACCTGCAGGCCAATCCGAAGGCAATGGAAGAGTGGCGCGCAACACGCAAACTGCAGAACGACCCCCGTGTCACCACCGTCGGGGCCGTCCTGCGCAAGCTCAGCCTCGACGAGCTGCCGCAGCTCATCAACATCATCCGCGGCGAAATGAGCGTCGTCGGACCACGCCCGGTCGTGGAAGACGAGCTCGAACGCTACGAGACTGCGGCAATCTACTATTTGCAGTCCCGTCCGGGCCTGACCGGTCTGTGGCAGGTCAGCGGCCGCAACGACGTCTCCTATGAAAGCCGTGTCGCCTTCGACACGCATTATGTGAAGAACTGGTCGCTCAGCAGCGACATGGTGATCATCGCCAAAACCATTCCTGCAGTCTGCCTCTCGCGCGGCAGCTATTGATGATGACTGACAGATACCGCGGGAGGTTTCCTGCGGTTCTCCCGCGTCTTGCGGGTTGCCTACCAATAACAGGGAAGATCCTGCATGATTGAATTTCGGCCTTTCAAGAGGCTTGTACGCGTCAATACATCGCTACGCTGCGCAACTATCGTTGCTCTCAGCCTTTGCGTAGCTTCCGTCTCGGCCTCGGCCGAAAACCTTCCCGGATATCATCTGGGCGTCATGGACAAGCTGCATGTGCGCGTCGCCGAATGGCAGACCGCCGAGGGCACGGTTCGTGACTGGTCCACCATTTCGGGCGACTATACGGTCGGCCCTTCCGGCTCGATATCCATTCCCTTCATCGGGGACATGCCCGCAGTCGGCAAGACTACGGATCAGATCGCCGAAGCCATCGGCCTCGGGCTGCAGAAGCAGTTCGGCCTGCGTGATCGCCCATCGGCTTCAGTCGAAATGTCGCAGTTCCGACCGATCTACCTTTCAGGGGAAGTGCAGAATCCGGGTGAATATCCGTTCGTACCCAACCTGACCGTGCTAAAAGCCGTAAGCCTCGGCGGCGGCATGCGCCGTGCCGATGCCGGACAGCGCTTTGCGCGCGATTTCATCAATGCCAAGGGCGACGCCGTCGTCTACATGGCGGAGCGCAGCCGCCTGCTGATGCGCAAGGCGCGGCTGCTGGCCGAATTGGCTGGCAAGGATGACATCGATGTGCCGCCAGAGCTCAAGCAATTGCCCCAAACGGCAAGTCTGCTCGCAAGCGAGAAAGCGCTGATGGACACGCGCGCCAAGCGCATGACGACGCAGCTAAAATCACTGGAAGATCTGAAGGCGCTCCTGCAGAACGAAGTCGAGGCGCTTTCGAAAAAGAACGACACGCAGAGCCGCCAGCTCGATCTGGCCAAGGCCGATCGCGACAAAGTCGAAAGCCTGACGGAACGCGGCCTGGAGCTTGCCTCCCGCAGGATCTCCGCTGAACAGCGCGCTTCCGATCTGGAAGCGACGCTTCTCGATACGGAAACCGCGTCCCTGAAAGCCAAACAGGATATCAACAAGGCCAACCAGGACGAGATCACTCTGCACAACGACTGGCAGAGCTCGTTGGCCCAGGACATGCAGGATACCGACACGCAGCTGGAAACGCTGCAGCTGAAGCTGTCGACCAGCCAATCGCTCATGCAGGAAGCCGTGGCCCAATCCGCTGACGCCAGCAACCTCGATCCAAGCGGACCGGGTGTCAGCATCTCCTACACCATCATTCGTGACGAAAACGGCCAGTCGAAGGAAATTCAGGCTCAGGAGAACACGCAGGTACTGCCGGGCGACCTGATCAAGGTCACTACCGGCCTTGCCATCCGATAGGAAAGTCGATGCGGATAGCCAAATCGATCTTTGTGCGTCCAGGCAGCAACGCCACCTACGGAGCGGTGGCGATTGCTCTCTCCTTCTTCGTATTTGCCTATTCCTCCCGCTTCGGCCAGCCCTCGATTCTGCTGTACTATGCCCTCTGGTTTCCGCTCGTCATGATCGATTACCGGAACGTGCTCGGCAGCTATAATAGACAGCTCTGGCTCTTCGCATTCGGCGTTTTCACCTGCCTTTCGATTTTCTGGTCGGTCGTGCCCTCCGTGACGGCGCGCGCGGCGATCCAGTACATGACGCATATCTTCTGCGCCTTGGTCGCCATGCGCACGCTCGATATCCGCACGCTGACGCGCGGCGCGATCGCGGGCACCGCCATCGTGCTCATCTATTCGATATTGTTCGGCTATTACGCCTATGATCCGATCGACGGAAGCTACAGCTTCGTCGGCGCCTTCGATTCCAAGAACCAGCTCGGCTTTTATGCCTCGCTCGGCATCTATTTCGCCTTCGCAGCCGTCTTCGTCCTTGGCGAACGTCGGATCTGGATGCTGGGTGCAGGATTTGCAGGCCTGCTGTCCGCCTATTGCCTCCATGCTTCGGCATCGGCAACATCGGTGCTGACGACGGGACTGGTCGTAGTGTTATGCATAAGCCTGCGCGTCATCCTGTATCTGTCGCCCAAGCAGCGTAAAAGGCTGTTTGTGACAGCGGCCGTCTCCGGCGTCATCCTCGCGGTTGCCGGCGTCTATCTCGGTGCGGTCGATCTTGTTCTCGGTGCGTTTGGCAAGGATTCCACGCTTACCGGGCGTACCTATCTTTGGCAGCAGGGCATCGCGGCCGCACAACAGAATCCTTTCTTCGGCGTCGGCTATCAAGCTTATTGGGTCCAGGGTTTCTCCGAGCCCGAGCGACTGTGGGATGAGTTCTTTATCGCCTCCCGCGCTGGCTTCCATTTCCATAATACCTATATCGAAACTACGGTCGAAACCGGACTCATCGGCGTCTTCCTGCTCGCCTCGATCCTGCTGACGGCTTTCATCGGCCATATCAGCCGCTTTCTGAGCGACATCAGAAACGATGAATCCTACATCCTTCTGGGTGTCGCGACCCTGTTGCTGATCCGCTCTTTCGTCGAGATCGATATTCTCAATCCGTACCATGTCGGGTCCTTCCTGTTTTACTTCACAGCAGGAAAGCTTTCCATGCGAGCGCGCATGCCGGCGAACATGCCATTGCGAACGGATGAGCAGATACCATTCGCGCCGCCTGTCAACTGGGAGCCGCGAACGGGCCAATGAAGACACTCTACGGCATTCAATATCTCCGTGCCTTCGCCGCGCTCGCCGTAGTGTTCTTTCACGCAGCCGAGCGTAGCGGCGGCCATTTCCGCATCGGCGCCGCTGGCGTCGACGTCTTCTTCGTCATCAGCGGCTTCATCATGTGGACCATGAGCGAGCGTCGGCCGGTGACGCCGCTGCGCTTTGCGCTCGACCGGCTGCAGCGCATCGCGCCATCCTACTGGATCGTGACCGCCATCATGATCGCCGGCGCCGCCATCGGCCTGTTTCCGAACATGAAGCTGACGGCAGGTCATATCCTCGGTTCGCTGCTGTTCATTCCTGTCCGCTCGCCAAGCACGAGCGGTGATGAGATCTGGCCGGTTCTGGTGCAGGGATGGACGCTGAATTTCGAAATGTTCTTCTACGTCATCTTCGCGGCCTGCCTGTTCCTGCCGCAACGGCTGCGGCTTGCCAGCATGACGGCGATCTTCCTCGCCTTTGTCCTTGCCGGCGGCATCATCGCCTCACAGTCCCCGCTGCTTTTGACCTATACGCGGCCGATCATCCTGGAATTCGTCGCCGGCGCAATCCTCGGACGCCTCTGGCTATGCGGACACGTGCCGGGGATGGGCCTCGGTCTTGCCCTGATCGCCGTCGCATTGTCGGGCTTTGCTGCGATCCAGATTCTCGGCCTGGACTTCAACGAGGTGACCTGCGGACCCCTCGCTGTTGCCCTCGTGCTCGGCATGGTGTCGGTGGAACGCAGCGGCAAGTTGCCCTCCATCCCCCTCCTTACCTATCTCGGCAACAGCTCCTATTCGATCTACCTCTGGCACACACTGGCCATTTCGGTGGTCGTCAAGCTGATGGCGCGGATGCAGATACCCTCCGACGCCATTACCTTCGTCGCCGTCATCAGCGGCACCATTCTCGGCATCTGCGCCTACGAAGCTGTCGAAAAGCCGCTGCGCAATCTGCTGAGAAACCTGAGCTGGCAGAGATCGCGCCCTTCGCCGGCCTGAGGCCCGCGCTGCACACACCCGTTGCGCAATATCGCGCGCATCGCTTGAGGACGCCTCGGTAGACCTCTCTGCTAAAGGGCATTTCGTCGGTTCCGGCGCAGCTTGTGCGGCAGACTGATGCCTGCTTCTGCCTGCAAGAGTCCAAATCGAAGCCTGCCCGGATAAGTCTGGTACCAACGGCGCTCCAAAGTGACCTTCCCTGACGACAAGCATGGGCAACAATCGAACGGGATAGCGTCCCGCTCGATTGTCGCCTCAATGCCTTTCCCTGTCCCTACCCTAGGCCCGGCGGCGCCGCAGCTGGTCGAAATAAACGATGACGATGATCAGGACACCGGTGATAATGCGCTGCCAGAAGGAATTCAGGTTCAGCAGGTTGGCGCCGTTGTTGATGGTTGCCAGAATGAAGGCGCCGATCAGCGGGCCGTAGACCGTTCCGACGGCGCCGAACAGGCTGGTTCCACCGATCACCGAAGAGGCGATCGCCTGCAACTCCCAGCCGTCGGCCTGCGTGGCATTGCCGATGGCGATACGTGAGGCAAGAAGAATGCCGACGAACGCCGCACAGGTCCCTGAAAGGATATAGGCGAGATAGATCATCCAGTTGACGTTGACGCCGGACAGACGTGCAGCCTCGCGGTTTGAGCCTACGGCGAAGAGATAGCGACCCCAGCGGCTCAGATGCAGGAAGATCACGGCCGGGATCGCCACCAGGATCACCATCCAGAACAGGCTCGGTATCCCTAAGAAATCCGAGACGGCGAAATTGGTGAAATCATCATTGACGATGTTGATCGTCGAACCGTTGGTAATCAGCAGGCCGATACCGCGAAGCGATGTCAAAGTCGCGAGCGTGATGATGAAGGGTGGCAGGCCCATGCGCACGATGCCGAAACCATGGAACGCCCCGATCAGAACCCCGAACAGCAATGTGATCAGGATGGCCGCCCAGACCGGAAACCCGGCCTGCAGCAGCCAGGCGATGATGACGGTGCAGAAGCCGACGATCGCGCCTACGGAAAGGTCGATGCCCGCGGTGATGATGACGAAGGTTTGCCCAAGCGCAAGAATGGCCGTCATAGAGCCCTGACGCATCAGATTGGTGATGTTGAGCGGCGTCCAGAACTTGTCGGTCCAGAGTCCGAGCACGACCCACAGTGCCAGCAACAGCAGGATCAGCGTCAAGCTGAAGAGGATGTTCATCTTGCGCCGCGGCGCAACGGTCGGGCCTTCTGTCGTATTCGCGGCCATTTTTGTTCTCCCTCTTTAGACTTGATTATTGTTCAGACGCCGATCGCCTCGCCGAGGACTTCCTCATGCGTCGCGGCATGGAAATCATGGCTGGCAACCAGCTGGCCGTGGCGGAAGACGTGCAGGCGGTCCGCGAGCTCGTAAACCTCGGGCAGATAGGACGAAATGACGATGATGCCGGCGCCGGCGCGCAGCAGCTTGGCAAATAGCCGATAGATCTCCGCCTTCGTTCCGACATCGACGCCGACTGTCGGCTCATCGAAGATGAAGAGCTTGGCGCCGTGGCTCAGCCATTTGCCGATGACCACTTTCTGCTGATTGCCGCCGGACATGGCTGAAACCAGAACCCGCCGGCTCGGTGTCTTAATGCTGAGATCGCGGATCTGCTTGTCGGCATTGGCCGCCTCGCTCTTGTTATTGATGATCGGACCGCTGCTCAGCCGCTGGAACACGGGGAGATTGATGTTAAGCCCGATCGGCAGGTTGAGGCAGAGGCCCTGATCGCGTCGGCTCTCCGGTGCTAGGGCAATACCGAGTTCCATCGCGTCACGCTCGTTGCGGATGTCGACCTTGCGTCCCTGCCAGTAGATTTCGCCCGCAGAAAGCGGTTGGCGACCATAAAGACCCAGCGCGAATTCGCTGCGGCCGGCACCGATCAGTCCGTAAAGACCGACGATCTCGCCTGCACGGACGCTGAGCGAAACATTCTCGAAGCCGGGGCCGGAAAGGCCGCGGGCATCGAGGATGGTATCGCCGATCGGGATCTCCTCCTTGTGGTAGATCTGCTCGATGGAACGATTGATCATCAGCTTGATCAGCTCGTCCTCGTTGGTTTCGGCGATCGTGCGGGTGCCGACATGCGTGCCGTCGCGCAAGACCGAGACGCGATCGGCCAGCTCGAACACCTCTTCCATTCGGTGGCTGATATAGACGATCGTTACGCCTTCGCCCTGCAGACGACGGATCAGCTTGAACAATTGCGCCGATTCCTGGCGGGTGAGATAGGCAGTCGGCTCGTCGAAAATCAGGAATTGGGTGCCGCGCATCGCGGCTCTTGCCGTTGCCACGAGCTGCTGCTGGCCGATCGTGAGCGAGCTCAGGAGTTCGCCGGCCGGCAGTCCGAAGCCGAGATCATCGAGCACGGTTTGCGCCATCGCCACCATCTGCTTCTTGCGCATCAGGCCGAAACGATTGACTTCATCGCCAAGGAAAAGATTGGCAGCGACGGTCAGATGCGGGCAAAGCACGACTTCCTGATGCACCGCATTGATGCCGCGGGCGATTGCCTCATTCGGCGTTGCGAGCGCAACCGGATGCCCACACCAGAAAATTTCGCCCGCCGTCCTGGTGATGACGCCGGTCAGGAGCTTGATGAGGGTCGACTTGCCCGCACCATTTTCGCCGACGATCGCATGAATCTCTCCAGCCAGAAACGTGACGGTCGCCGGCTTCAGCGCCTCGACGAAGCCATAGCGTTTCTGCAAGCCCTTGAGTTCCAGGATGGGCGAGCCTGGCGGAATGCGGTTTGCTTCCGTCTTGACGGTATCGTCGTGCCGATGGCTGATTTCTTCAAGGCTCGTCATGAGGTCTCCTCCCTCTCGCATCGCCGCGCGACCGCCTCGGAGAAGCGGCCAGACGAAAAGGCCGCGCCCGCTTTGTGCAGGCGCGGCCTCAAGCCTTACTTGACCTTCGGGTTCAACAGCGCGTCGATCTTCGGATCGCTCATGTTCGCCTTGGTGACGAGGTTGGCGCCGGTGTCGACATTGGCCTCGACCTTTTCCTTCTTGGAAGCAGCGAGCGCCGTTTTGATGCCGTCATAACCCATGCGGTAGGGGTCTTGCACCACGAGGCCGGCAAGAACGCCCGACTTCAGGAAGCCGACCGTCTTGTCGTCATTGTCGAAGCCGATGACCTTGATCTTGTCGCCGAGCTTGTTTTCAGCAATCGCTTGGCCCACACCCTGCG
Source organism: Martinezella sp. CNPSo 3890 (assembly GCF_057784455.1). Lineage (NCBI taxonomy): Bacteria > Pseudomonadati > Pseudomonadota > Alphaproteobacteria > Hyphomicrobiales > Rhizobiaceae > Martinezella > Martinezella sp. CNPSo 3890. Next base: position 269,282 of record NZ_JBXSOR010000004.1, read on the forward strand.
CCATGATCAGGTTGGAGGCGAAGACGCCGACCAGCTTCGGATTGGCCGTGATAAGGTCCGTCATGATGTTGAGACCGGTCGTGGCCTGACCGTCCGCATATTTGTCGGCAACGACCTTCAGGCCCGGATACTTGTTCTTGACCTCTTCCAGGAAGCCCTGACGGCGCTGGTCGAGAGAACCGACGCCCGGCAGGCTGGTGATGATGGCGATCTCACCCTCTTCCTTACCGGTCATGCCCTTGATTGCGGCCGCAAGACCGTCTGCAGCGATACGGCCGCCCTGGACGTTGTCGGTCGTCAGGAACGAGACGAAGGACTTGGAATCGGCAGCAGAGTCGATACCGACGACCGGCACGGACTTGGCGGCTTCATCCACGGGCTTGCCGAGCGCCTTGAACTCGGTCGGCGAAATGACGACAGCAGCCGGCTTACCGGCAACGGCGTTTTCGAGAATGCTGATCTGACCGTTGATGTCGGATTCCGACTGTGCGCCGAGTTCCGGCACCTTCACACCGAGATCCTTGCCCGCCTGACGAGCGCCGGCAAGAACGATCTGCCAGTAGAAGGATGTCGTATCCTTGACAATGATCGGAATGGTCACGTCGGCCGCGAAGGACTGCACGGGCATCGCCATCGCTATGATGGCAGCGCCGGCAAGGCCGGTAAAGCTGCGGCGGGATAGAAGTGACTTGGCAATTTTCATCTGCTTCTCCTCTCAACGCGCTCTGTTCTCCTGCACACCCGCCGCTGAACGCTTACGGCTCGGTATCGCAACGCCTTGCGGCATTACGCATCGCGCGGCGGAAAGGCCACCGACGCCAAAACAGGCTTTCCTCCTCTTCGAGGCCGTCTCTCCCGACGGCTCGATAGCTCCCAATCTGCTAGACTCTGACCGCCTCGTCTCCCAATGGAGGCGCGACCACAGTCAAACCTTCGAACTCCGCATAGAGACTGTCGGGAAGCCTTGGCTCCACGAGCTGCATGTTGCGGACAAGACTTTCCGGCTTCGCCGTACCGATCAGTACCGACGCCACGCAAGGGCTGCGCAGCGGGAACTGAAGCGACGGCTGGGCAAGCGGTACACCGTGCTTGCGGGCGATCTCCTCCATCGCCCCCACCTTGGCCAGAATATCCGGCGTCGCCGGCAGATAGTCGAAATGCGCGCCAGGCACGGGGCCAGTCGCCAGAATACCGGAGTTAAAGACGCCGCCCACGATGAGCGACGTTTCCTTCTTCTCGCAAAGCGGCAGCAGCTCGGCAACCGCGGAACGATCCAGCAGGGTATAGCGGCCTGCAAGCAGAATGCAGTCGATATCGGCCGCGTTCATCACATCCAGGCAGACCGGCACTTCGTTGACGCCGAGACCATAGGCCTTGATCGCGCCGGACGACTTCAGCTCCTCCAGAGCTTTCAATCCCGACCCCAGGAGCTGCCCAAGGTAACGCTCGTTCAGGGCTTTGCCGTGCGTATAGCTGCCGATATCGTGGACATAGAGAATATCGATGCGATTGAGTCCGAGACGGGCATAGCTGAACTCGACCGAGCGCATGATGCCATCATACGAGTAGTCGTAGTCGGCATCGAAAGGCAGAGGATCGACATAGCCGTAATTCGGCACCTTGTCGGTCGGCACCGGGCGCATGAGACGACCGACCTTGGTCGACAGCACGTAACTGTCCTCGGGCTGGTCTCGTAGAAAATCACCAACGCGGCGTTCGCCAAGGCCAAAGCCATACCAGGGCGCAGCGTCGAAATAGCGAATACCGCTGTCCCAGGCGGCCTGGAGGGTTGCCATTGCCTGGTCGCGCGGACAGGCACGATAGAGGCCGCCCAGCGCCGCAGCGCCGAAGCTGATCTCCGTGACCTTGAGGTCCGTCCTGCCGATCGTTCTTGTTTGCATCACCTCTCCCTTGTGATGGCTGTCGCGCAATTTCCCATGAGCGCATTTCCGGCGCTCTTGTATCCCTATCGGAGCGATCCAAGCGGGCCGCTCCCATTCCTCCTTCGTCATTGGTGGCGGTTAGCTCCCGATAGTCCATCCACCAATTGATTTTGTTTTTTATCTACAATAAACATTTTGGTGTCAACGAGCAATCGCCTGACGCCTTGGAGGAAGGTGGCCAGTGCGCTCCGTCAACACTCCTGCAATTGACTGCCATTCGATCATGGTTCAGACAGCGCCGCCGGTAAAGAGCGGCGACGACACGCGAGGGGGAAATGGCAAGGCAAAACACGCTCTTCAAGGAAGCGTATAATCGCTATGCGGCGCGCCTGAAGCCCGATACCGAGCTGCCGAGCGAGCCGGAAATCGCTGCGGAACTCGGCGTCAGCCGCAGCACGGCGCGCGCGATCCTCATGCGTCTAAGTGACGCCGGCATCATTCTCTGGAACAAGCGGCAGAAGACGGTTCTGCGCCGGCCGACGGAGGACGATTTCTTCCCGAAGGAAGAGACCGATTCACTCCATGACATCATCGAACGCAGTTTCATGATGCGCATCATGTCCGATGAAGCACAGCCCGGCATGCAGATCAACGAGCTGGAACTGGCGCGCGAGATCGGCACCGGTACCTCGGTCGTGCGTGAATTTCTTATTCGTTTCAGCCGCTTCGGGCTGATCGAAAAGCGACCGAACAGCCACTGGATTCTCAAGGGCTTCACCAGCGAATTTGCACTTGAGCTCGCCGATGTGCGCGAAATGTTCGAGCTGCATTCCGCCGCCGAATTCGGCCGCCTGCCCGCCAATCACCGCGCCTGGGAGGATCTGAAAGCGATCGAGCAGGAGCATCACGCCCTGCTCGAGGATTTCGACGCGCATTACCGCGATTTCTCGCGTCTCGATGAAAAGTTTCACCTTCTCATCCATCGCGCCTCAAGGAACCGCTTCATCGCCGATTTCTACGACGTAATCGCCATCATCTTTCACTATCACTACCAGTGGAACAAGACGTTCGCCCGCGAGCGCAATGCCCGCGCCGTGACCGAACACCTCGACTATATCGAGGCCCTGCAATCACGCGACCAGCGAAGGATCGACGCCGCGTGCCGCCGGCATCTCGCCTCGGCGCGGCAGACGCTGTTACAGTCGATCCCCCAGGGTGCGGGCGAAATTGCCGGCTCGGTCGCCTGACGGCAAGAGCCGGCTGCTCGCTCACCTCGCAGTAAAACTCAAGCTTTGGCTGGCAAAGCGCGGGGACGAGACTTCGAGGTTGATCGTCCCAGACTTGCCCGTCGCCTGCAGCCAGAAGCCCGTGGTTCCACCCTGGAATGCCGCCGTTTGCGGTCCGAGGACCTTGCCCGGGCCATCGATCTTGACCGTGATGGCTTCATTGAGAAAAGCCAGACGCGAGCCGGCCTGATCGAGGGCACGCACGATGACACGCACCGTGTCACGCTCACCCGCGCGCAGAGTATCGGCATCGGCTTCCACCTGCAGCGAGGTCGGCAGCGGATTGGCGACCATATGTTGCTGCGCTACCGGCTTGCCATTGATGTAACCGGCGAAATGCACGTCCTCCCACTCCATCCCCCATACGCCGAGTTCGTCCGGTGTGAAGGATCGATGATCGAAAACGACAGGCGGGTGCGGCAAATGCGGGAAAGTTTCCCGGTCCGGGCCGAGACGCTTGGTCAGCGACCCATAGCGCAGTTCGACCTCGTCGCAGTTCGTCAGCACGATCAGCGGCAGCGCGCCGCCGATGTTGCGCTCGCCCCGCGCCCAGATCGTTACCGGCTTCATGACGATCTCTTCGGCGGGCTCGCACTGGCTGGCGTAGACATAAGCGGCGAATTTCGGCTCGCGGAACATGTCCATGACGCCGTGGTAGCAGATGCGGTCACCCGAGCCGAAATCGCTATGGGTGTTGTAGTCGAACATGCACCAGCCGATGGCGCCCGATATCGACGGATCACCATAGGCGGCATTCAGGACTTCCAGATGCCGGCGCACATGCTCGGCCTGGCGCTGCTCCTGATCGTAGATTTTCGTCGGATACATATGGCCGCCGAATTCGGTAATCAGATAGGGCACATCCTTGGAGAGACCGGTATTTTCCTGCTGCGGCCTCAGCGGCGTGCGCGGCCGGTTGGCACCCGGCAGTTCCTCGTTGCCGAGGATGAAATCGTTCATCGTATAGACGTCCTCGAGCATTTCGCTCTCGGTGATATAGCGCACCCCGCCCGTCTGGCGCGTCGGATCGAGCTCGCGTGCCAGGCGGTTCGTCTCGGCGTAGAAATCGTGAGAATCCTGGGATTCGTTGATGCGCACGCCCCAGATGACGATCGAGGGATGGTTCCAGTCGCGTTCGATCATCCGACGCACATTGCGGATCGATTCCTGCTGCCATTCCTTATCGCCGATATGCTGCCAACCGGGGATTTCCTCGAAGACCAAGAGGCCGATACGGTCGCAATGATCGAGGAACCACTTCGATTGCGGATAATGCGAAGTGCGTACGATGTTGCATTTCAGCGTACGCTTCATGATTTCGGCATCACGCTCTTGGGCGGAACGGCCCATCGCATAGCCGACATAGGGGAAGGCCTGATGGCGATTGAGACCGCGCAGCTTCAGCTTTTTGCCATTCAGCAGGAAGCCTTCCGCTGTGAAGCTCGCGGTACGGAAGCCAAAAGTCGCAGCAAGACGGTCCGCGCCGTGCTCGCTCGCAAGCTCCACTTCCGCCGAATAGAGGACGGGGTTGTCGAGCTCCCAAAGCGCAAGACCGGAAAGGCCGCTAAAGCTGAGCTTGATGCTTTCACCTGATGTGTCAGCCTCACCCGAAGCGATGGCTGCTCCGTCGGCAGAGCGCAGAGTAACAGTCACCGTACCCTTGAAAGCGAGATTTTGCGGATTGGAGATGTCGCAGCGCACCGTCGCGGATTTGTGGTCGGAAAGGACATCTGTCGTCTCGATCTTGATGTTGGCGACCGAGACGGGCGCAGCGACCTTCAGCCAGACATCGCGATAGAGTCCGGCATAGGTGAGATAGTCGATCCGACCGCCGAAAGGCGGGATCTCGGGATTCTCGCTGCCATCGATCTTGACCGTGATCAGGTTCTCACCCTTATGCAGGCGACCAGTCAGCCGCGCCTCGAACGGCGTGTAGCCATCCTTGTGGGCAACGATTTCCTCGCCGTTCAGATAGACGACGGCATCGGCCATGGCCGCATCGAAGATCAGCGATACCTCACGGCCTGCGAAGCTTTCATCCCAATTGACGATTTTCTGATAGGTGAAGGCGCGCTGATAGGATTTCTCGTCGAAATAATTGAAGGGCAGTTCGACGGCCGTATGCGGCAGAGTGACCTGCTGTCCATCCTGCGGGCGGCCGGCATCTCCGGGCGAAAACCCTTCATGAAACGTCCAGGATTCATTGAAGGCGACAACAGAACGCATATTCAATCCTATCGATTAAGCCCGTCGCATCGGATGACGAACAGATGTTGCTGGGAAGTCAGACGCGCGGCGAGGCAGGCGGGACGCCGCGGGGCGATATCTATACAGGCTCGCCGTCGTTGCGCAATGCGACGGGTTGGCGGATTTCCATTTTCAAGACAGGCAAGCGATAGCAAGAACGTCGACCTATTACGGTTCTATCGGCTCCGTGCATTCTTCGTCTCCTCGACTGGACTGCGCACCGCGGCATACATGCCCGTCGTGCGGAACTCCGTCGGATTGATGCCGTAGATGCGGCGAAACACCTTGGAGAAATAATTGGCATCGTCGAAGCCCGACATGATCGCGACTTCCTTGACCGGAATGAAGGCAGCCTTCGTCAGCAGCTTCGCCGCGCGCTGCATGCGCTGCTGTAAAACGAATTCCGCGGGTGGCACGCCTTCGCTCTCGGCAAAAACGCGCGAAAAATGCGCGCGGCTGAGGCCGCCCACCTTCGCAAGCTCTTCGACCGGCAGCGGCTTGTCGAGATTGGCATTGATGTAGTCGATGACGATCTGCATGACGGATCGGTCGGCGGCAAAGGCATGCGAGCCGAAGACGTCGTCATAGAGCGCCATGGCCGCCTCATAGGCGATGGCCGAAGCCGAAGCCGGCGTCGTGGCGCCCTTGACGAGTCGAAGACTGCAATCGGCAAGATGATCGATGGTCGCCTGCTGTAGCTTCAACACAGGACCGGCGGCAGCGAGTATCAGGCGATGGATGCGCAATGCTTCCTCGCCGTTCATGGAAATCCAGAAATACTCCCAGCGTTCCCCCTTCTCCAGCCAATAGCGGTGATTATGCGGCACAAGAACGAGGAGCGTGTCGCCGGCATTGACACGATAATTGCGGCTTTCATAGCGCAGGCGCCCGGTGCCACTGATCGTGTGCTGCAGCACGGTGAACGGTGTCAGACCGCGCCGTCGTCCGTCCCAATCATAGGGTTCGTCATAGCGCACTTCATATCCCGCACTGGTCGGCATGGCGTGCAATCGGTGGCGGCCGCGCGGCAGCGAAACCGTCCGCATGACCTGTCCGTTGTCGATCAATTCTTGCAGCACAAAATTACCCTCAAAAGCATAATAGTTCTCTGTTCGCCTCGGCGATTATAGGCATAATCCCGCCAGAAAACAGCGCATGCTCGCCGGCGAGGAACGGCGATCGGAGGAAAAATCTCGATTTCGGCCTGTTCCGCAACCGATACGACACTGGACGAAAATGCCGTCGATTTCCCTGCCGCTGCTTGTTCGATCGACTTGAAGGTGAGGATCATGAGTTTCAAAATCGCTATTATCGGCGCCGGCAGCGTCGGCTTCACGAAAAAGCTGTTCACCGACATTCTCTGCGTGCCGGAATTCCGCGACGTCGAATTCGCGCTAACCGACGTGAGTGAGCACAATCTGACGATGATCAAGGCGATCCTCGACCGGATCGTTGAAGCCAACAAGCTGCCGACACGCGTCACCGCCAGCACGGATCGCCGCAAGGCGCTGGAAGGCGCACGCTATGTCATCAGCTGCGTGCGGGTCGGTGGTTTGGAGGCTTACGCCGAGGATATCCGCATCCCGCTGAAATACGGCATCGACCAATGCGTCGGCGATACGATCTGCGCCGGCGGCATTCTCTACGGCCAGCGCAACATTCCGGTCATTCTCGATTTCTGCAAGGATATCCGCGAGGTCGCCGAGAGCGGCGCCAAATTCCTGAACTATGCCAACCCGATGGCGATGAACACCTGGGCGGCCATCGAATACGGCAAAGTCGACACGATCGGCCTCTGCCACGGCGTCCAGCACGGCGCCGAACAGATTGCCGAAGTGCTCGGCGCCAAGGACAAGCGCGAACTCGACTATATCTGCTCCGGTATCAACCACCAGACCTGGTTCGTCGACCTGCGCCTCAACGGCCGCAAGATCGGCAGGGACGAGCTGATCGCCGCCTTCGAGGCGCATCCGGTCTATTCGCAGCAGGAAAAGCTGCGCATCGATGTCCTCAAGCGTTTCGGCGTCTATTCGACCGAGAGCAACGGTCACCTGTCGGAATACCTGCCCTGGTACCGCAAGCGCCCCGACGAGATCAACAAATGGATCGACATGTCGGACTGGATCCATGGCGAGACCGGCGGCTATCTTCGCCACTCCACCGAGACGCGCAACTGGTTCGAGACGGAATTCCAGCAGATCCTCGACAGCGCGTCGCAGCCGATCGATCCCGCACGCCGCTCCAACGAGCACGCCAGCCATATTCTCGAAGCGTTGGAAACCAACCGCGTCTATCGCGGCCATTTCAACGTCAAGAACAATGGCGTCATCACCAATTTGCCAAGCGACGCGATCATTGAATCCCCAGGCTTCGTCGACCGCTTCGGCATCAACATGGTGGCGGGTATCACATTGCCAGAGGCATGCGCCGCCACCTGCATCTCCTCGATCAACGTGCAGCGCATGTCGGTCCATGCCGCCATTAGCGGCGACATCGATCTATTGAAACTCGCCGTATTGCACGACCCGCTGGTGGGCGCCGTCGCCACGCCGGAAGAGGTCTGGCAGATGGTCGACGAAATGGTCGTCGCGGAAGCGCGCTGGCTGCCGCAATATGCGCATGCTGTGGACGAGGCGAAGGAGCGCCTGTCGCGCGGCAAGGTCAAGACACGCGACTGGAAGGGCGCGGCGAGCCGCAACGTTCGCTCGATCGAGGAGTTGCGCGCAGAGAAAGCAGCCTTGAAACAGGCTGGCTGACGAGCAGGCAGGCCGGAAGGTGGAGGTTGAAGCGGGATCTTAAGGGGATGTCCCGCTTCAACCAGCCATCTTTCGTTTCAAAGGAGGAACGCGAGGTCTCGAACGGAACGCTCGCGATTTAGGGAGAGAGAAAAGATGAGACATTTTCGACCGATCGGCCTTTTGGCTGCGTTGACGATTGCCACATCCGCAATCGCGATCAGCGCCCATGCGGCCGACCCGACTGTGCCGCCCGTTCCACCGGTTTTTCCGGCGGAAGGAAAAATCAAATATGTCGAGCGCAACTCCATTCTGGAATTCAAGGCGCTGCCGGAATATCACGAGCCTGCCTGGGTGACGGAGAAGTTCGTCAAGACCGGCAAACTGCCGCCCGTCAAGGATCGCCTACCGAAAGAGCCGCTCGTGTTCAAAACCGGCAACATGCCCGACGGCATCGGTGTCTATGGCGACACGCTGCGCCATGTCATCGGCGGCCGGCCGGAAGGCTGGAACTACGGCGCCGGCCAGACGCAGGGCTGGGGCGGCATCGACATCGGCCTTTCGGAGTGCCTGACGCGCACGGCTCCCCTCTTCCAGGTGGAAGCCAAGGACACCGAACCGCTGCCGAACCTCGCCAAGAGCTGGGAATGGTCGCCGGACGGCCATAAGCTCACCATGCACCTGATCGAAGGTGCAAAATGGTCCGACGGCGCGCCCTTCAACGCCGATGACATCATGTTCTACTGGGATGACGAGGTCATCGATCCGAATGTCTCGCCGCTTGGCGGCGGTGCATCTCCGGAAGCTTTCGGCGAAGGAACAACTCTCAAGAAGATCGACGATTACACAATCGAATGGACCTTCAAGGACGCCTTCCCGAAACAATATCTCTACACGATGGCCTATCCCAATTTCTGCCCAGGCCCGTCGCATCTTTTGAAGCCTCAGCACCCGAAATATTCCAAGAACACCTACGACCAGTTCAAGAACGCCTTCCCGCCGGAATATATGAACATGCCGGTCATGGGTGCCTGGGTCCCGGTCGAATACCGTTCCGACGATATCATCGTCATGCGCCGCAATCCCTATTACTGGAAGGTCGACGAAAAGGGCAACCAACTGCCTTACCTCAACGAGCTGCATTACAAGCTCTCGACCTGGGCAGACCGTGACGTACAGGCAGTTGCCGGCTCTGGCGACCTGTCGAACCTCGAGCAGCCGGAAAACTTCGTCGCCTCTCTGAAGCGCGCCGCACAGCCCGATGCTCCTGCCCGTCTCGCCTTCGGTCCCCGCCTCATCGGCTATAATTTGCAGATGAATTTCTCCGCCAATGGCTGGGGCAGTCCGGACGAACGTGCACAAGCGGTGCGCGAGTTGAACCGCAACGAGGATTTCCGCAAGGCCGTCACTATGGCGCTCGATCGCAAGGCGCTCGGCGAGTCGCTGGTCAAGGGACCGTTCACCGCGATCTATCCGGGCGGCCTATCCTCCGGCAGCAGCTTCTATGATCGCAATTCCACGGTTTATTACCCGTTCGATCTCGCGGCGGCAAAGGCCGAGCTTGCAAAAGCGGGCCTGAAGGACACGGACGGCGACGGCATCGTCAACTTCCCGGCCGGCGTCAACGGCGGCAAGGATGTCGAGATCACGCTTCTGGTCAGCAGCGACTACACCACCGACAAGAGCCTTGCCGAGGGCATCGTCAGCCAGATGGAAAAACTCGGGCTTCGAGTGATCATAAACTCGCTCGTTGGTCCGAAGCGCGACGATGCCAATTATAGCGGCCGTTTCGACTGGATGGTCCGCCGCAACAGCACCGAGCTTGCCTCGGTCGTGCAGAATACCGAACAGCTTGCACCGGTCGGCCCCCGCACCAGCTGGAACCACCGCGCCCCGGAAAGCGGTCAGCTGGACCTGATGCCCTTCGAAAAAGACATGGTCGATGTCGTCAACAAGTTCATCACGTCGAAAGATAACGACGAGCGCGTGGCCTTGATGAAGCAGTTCCAGAAGATCTCGACCGGGCATCTCTACAATATCGGCCTGACCGAATATCCAGGCGCTCTCATCATCAACAAGCGCTTCTCCAACGTTCCTCCGGGCACGCCGATCTTCCTGTTCAACTGGGCAGAAGATTCGATCATCCGCGAGCGGCTCTGGGTAGCGGCAGACAAACAGGGCAAATACGAGCTGTTCCCAGAGGAACTGCCGGGTGCCCCAGGCAGCGCCGGCCCGATCAAATAAGGTTCCAACCAACCCCATGGCAGCCGGTATGATGCAGGCTGCCATGGGACCTGAAACATCCAGCGATCAGCTATCGCCGGGTTAAATGAAGCGCTGGCGATGTCGTTCCTGGAGAATGGGACAGTCGACAGCATCAAGAGAAGCGAACCGTCCCATGTTACGATTCCTGCTCGTTCGCATAGCCTCCGCCATTCCCGTGCTCCTGATTCTGAGCGTGGTGACGTTTGCCATCATCCAGGCGCCGCCGGGCGATTATGCCGATTATATCCGCTCGCAACTGATGAACCAGGGCGGCGCGTCCTTCGAACAGGCCGATGCCCAGGCGCAGGCCTATCGCAAGGAACATGGCTTGGACAAGCCGATGATCGTCCAGTATTTCAACTGGATCTGTGGCATCGTCACCAAGGGCGATTTCGGCTACAGCATGGTCTACAACAAGCCGGTGGCCGATGTCGTCGGCGAGCGCCTGCCGCGAACACTGGCCTTGGCGCTCGTGTGCCACATCCTGGCTTCCATTCTCGGCATCGGTTTCGGCATCTGGGCCGCAACGCGGCAATATAGCTGGATCGACAATCTGCTTGCCGGCATCTCCTTCCTCGGCATGACGGTGCCGCGCTTTCTGATGGCGCTGATCATCGTCTATCTCCTCGTCTTCCAGCTCAACGTCTCGGAGATCGGCAGCTTCTTCTCGCCGCAATATGGCGGTGCGCCCTGGTCCTGGGCCAAATTCGTCGATCTCGTCAAGCATGTCTGGCCGGTCGTCGCGATCGCCACGTTCGGCGGTCTCGCCTACAACATGCGCATCATGCGCGGCAATCTGCTCGATACGCTGAATGCCCAATATGTGGAAACGGCGCGAGCTAAGGGCCTTTCCGGCGGCGCCGTCGTCATGCGCCATGCCGTGCCGAATGCGCTGCATCCTCTGATCATGTATCAGGGCGTGGTTCTGCCCTATATGCTGACCGGCGAAATCGAGACCGCGATCATCTTCACGCTGCCGACCGTCGGGCCGGCGATCGTCGGCTCGATGGCCGTCGGCGACGTCTACGTGACCGCAACCTTCATGATGGTGCTTTCGGCAACCCTCATCGTCGGCAATATCATCGCCGACGTGTTGCTTGCCCTGCTCGATCCACGTGTGCGTCAACAGGGAGGAATCCACTGATGCTCGCCTTCAGCAACTCCCCGCCGCCGCCCGAAGAAAAAATCAAGCAGAAGAGCGGCAATGAGAGCTACCTCGCCCTGGTCTGGCGTCGCCTGAAGCGCTCCTGGACCGGCATGGGCGGCCTTACTCTCGTCGTCCTGCTGCTGCTGATGGCAATCTTCGCCGAATTCATCGCACCGCTCGACCCCAAGGCGACCGACACCGGCTTCGCGCCGCCGCAGGTCATCAGCTTTCACGACAAGGACGGCAATTTCGTCCTCCAACCTCGGGTCTACGCACTTGCTGAGACCAGCGATCTCGATCCGGTCACGTTCCAACCGATCGTTGGACCGGATTACGATCACCCTCGCCTGCTTGGTCTCTTCGTCAAGGGTGACCCCTATCATCTCTTTGGCCTGATCCCCGGTGACCGGCATCTCTTCGGCGCCACCGACGGCGGCCCCGTTCATTTCCTCGGCACGGACAAATTCGGCCGGGATGTGCTGTCGCGCGCCATTTACGGTTCGCGCATCTCCTTGATGATCGCCTTGACGGTGGTTGCCATCGTCACCGTCGTCGGCACTGCCGTCGGTATGATATCGGGCTATTTCGGCGGCACGCTCGATGCCTGGATCCAGCGTTTCGTCGAAGTGGTACTGGCTTTCCCGCAACTGCCGCTCTACCTGGCACTGACCTCGCTGATCCCTGTGACGGCTCCGACCAATGTCTTCCTCGCCTTCGTCATCGTCGTCATGTCGGCGCTCGGCTGGGCGCAGATGTCGCGCGAGGTGCGCGGCAAGACGCTGGCTCTGGCGCGGATCGATTATGTCCGGGCGGCCATGGCGGTCGGCGCGACCGACCGGCGCATCATCCTGCAGCATATTTTCCCGAACGTCATGAGCCACGTCATCGTGACGGTCACGCTCGCAATCCCGAGCGTCGTGCTGCTGGAATCCTTCCTCGGCTTCCTCGGCTTTGCCGTCAAACCGCCGCTGATCTCCTGGGGTCTGATGCTGCAGGATACGTCGACCTATTCGGTCATCGGCTCCTATCCCTGGATCCTGACGCCCGTCGCCTTCGTTCTCGTCACCGTCTTCGCCTTCAACGCCCTTGGCGACGGCCTACGCGACGCGATCGATCCCTATTGAGAGGAGAACGGATATGGCTCTTGCACTCGTCAATTCCTTCGCTCCCGACAGGCGGCTCGATGCTGCGAACAAGACAGCCGCACCTGTCATCGACGCTCGCAATATTGCCGTCAAGTTCAAGGTCGAGGACGGCATGGTCGATGCCGTCAAAGACATCACCTTCCAGCTTTATCGCGGCGAAACCATCGCCATCGTCGGTGAATCCGGCTCGGGAAAATCGGTGACCGCCCGCACGGTGATGGGCCTGCTGACCAAACGCGCCGTCGTCTCCGACAAGTCCGCCGTTCATTACGACGGCAAGAACGTGCTGAAATTCTCGGAGCGGGCGCGTCGGCAATTGCGTGGCGACCGCATCTCGATGATCTTCCAAGAGCCGATGAGCTCGCTCAATCCGATCTACACTATCGGCAGCCAGATCGTCGAAGCGATACGGGTCCATCGCAAGGTCAGCCGCCGCGACGCGGAGAAGCGCGCGCTCGATCTCCTGAAGCAGGTTCAGATTCCCGATCCGGAAGCGCGACTGAAACAATATCCGCACCAGCTCTCCGGTGGCCAGCGCCAGCGCGTGATGATCGCCATGGCGCTCGCCAACGACCCGGACGTACTGATTGCCGACGAACCGACGACAGCGCTCGACGTCACGGTGCAGGCGCAGATCCTGAACCTCATCCGCAACCTGCAAAAGCAGCGCGGCATGGCCGTGATCCTGATCACTCACGACCTGACGGTCGTGCGACAGTTCTCCGACTACGTCTATGTGATGCAGCATGGCGAGATGCGCGAGCACAATACGACGGAGGCGCTCTTTGCGCGCCCGCAACATCCCTATACGCAGCACCTGCTGACCTCGGAGCCACGCGGACAGGCAAAGCCGCTGCCGCCGAACTGCGACACGATTCTCGAAGGCAAGTCCGTCAAGGTGGCGTTCATGCTGCGGCACGGCAGCTTCTTCAAACCCGACATGCGCGAGCTCGTCGCCGTCAACAGCCTCAATATCGAGCTGCGCCGCCACGAGACGCTCGGCCTTGTCGGCGAATCCGGCTCAGGCAAGACCACCTTCGGTCAGGCGCTGCTGCGGCTGATCGATGCCGATGGCGGCGAGATTTTCTTCGACGGGCAGCCGATCCATGGCCGCTCTCGCGCCGAGATGCGGCCGTTGCGCTCGCGCATGCAGATCGTCTTTCAGGATCCTTTTTCGTCGCTCAATCCGCGCATGACCATCGGCCAGATCATTTGCGAGGGGCTGATTGTCAACAATCTCGGTTCCAACAAGGCGGAGCGCCTGGAGCGCGTCAAGGAGGCACTGGTCAGTGCCGGCATGCCGGCCAACATTCTCTCGCGCTTCCCGCATGAATTTTCCGGCGGCCAGCGCCAGCGTATCGCCATTGCCCGCGCCATCGCGCTTGAGCCGGAATTCATTCTGCTCGACGAGCCGACCTCCGCACTCGACCTTTCCGTTCAAGCCCAGATCATCGACCTCCTGCGCAAGCTGCAGGATGAAAAAGGCCTGAGCTACCTTTTCATTTCCCACGACCTCAAGGTCGTCCGCGCCCTTTGCCATCGCGTCATCGTCATGCAGCATGGCAAGATCATGGAGCAAGGACCGGTCGAAGAGGTTCTATCCCATCCCAAGACCGCTTACACAGAACGCCTTGTCAGAGCGGCGTTCGAAGTAGCTTCGTAGCATCCCAGGAGATTTTGACATGACAGGTACTCCCAAGATCACCTTCATCGGCGCCGGCTCGACCGTCTTCATGAAGAATATCATCGGCGACGTCTTGCAGCGGCCCGCCCTTGCCGACGCCAGGATCGCGCTGATGGACATCAATCCGCAGCGGCTGGACGAAAGCGCCATTGTTGCCCGTAAGCTGGCCTCAACGCTGGGCACCTCCACGACGGTCGAAACCTTTACCGATCAGCGCAAGGCGCTCGACGGTGCGCATTTCGTCGTCGTCGCTTTTCAGATCGGCGGCTACGAGCCCTGCACTGTTACCGATTTCGAAGTGCCGAAGAAATATGGCCTGCGTCAGACGATCGCCGACACGCTCGGCGTCGGCGGCATCATGCGCGGCCTGCGCACGGTTCCGCATCTCTGGAAGATTTGCGAAGACATGCTCGCCGTCTGCCCGAACGCGATCATGCTGCAATATGTGAACCCGATGGCCATCAATACCTGGGCGATCGGGGAGAAGTACCCAACGATCAAGCAGGTCGGTCTTTGCCATTCGGTGCAGGGCACGGCCATGGAGCTGGCGCACGATCTCGACATTCCCTACAACGAGATCCGCTACCGCTCGGCCGGCATCAACCACATGGCCTTCTATCTCGAATTCGAGCATCGTCAGCCGGATGGTTCCTATCGTAATCTCTATCCGGATCTCGTTCGCGCCTATCGCGAAGGACGCGCGCCGAAGCCCGGCTGGAACCCGCGCTGCCCGAACAAGGTGCGCTATGAAATGCTGACCCGCCTCGGCTATTTCGTCACCGAAAGCTCCGAGCATTTCGCCGAATACACCCCCTACTTCATCAAGGAGGGCCGCGAGGATCTAATCGAGAAGTTCGGCATTCCGCTCGACGAATATCCGAAACGCTGCATCGAGCAGGTGGCGCGCTGGAAGAACCAGGCCGAGGAATATCGCACGGCGGAAAAGATCGAGGTCAAGCAGTCGAAGGAATATGCTTCCTCGATCATCAATTCGGTCTGGACCGGCGAACCTTCCGTCATCTACGGCAATGTCCGCAACAATGGCTGCATCACCTCGCTGCCTTATAATTGCGCGGCGGAAGTCGCCTGCCTCGTCGATGCCTCCGGCATCCAGCCGACCTATGTCGGCGATCTGCCGCCGCAGCTGACGGCGCTCATCCGCACGAACATCAACGTGCAGGAGCTGACCGTGAAAGCTCTGATGACCGAAAATCGCGAGCACATCTACCATGCCGCCATGATGGATCCGCACACGGCAGCCGAACTCGATCTCGACCAAATCTGGTCGCTGGTCGACGAGCTGTTGACTGCCCATGGCGACTGGCTGCCGGAATGGGCGCGCGGCAATCGCAAGGTTCAGGCCGCGTAAAGCCACTCTCTCCCGGCTTGCGGCCCAAAAGGCCTCGCGGTGGCGCCGCGGGGCCTTACATTTTTAGCTTCCAGGAAAAGATAAAAATCCAAAATGCAGCGAATGATGCCGTCATAACAGATGGCAAAGTGGGATCGACTGCGCTAGAAACGCTCGCAGTTTGGAGGAGACGAACGACATGGCCAGCTCGAACACATTCACCACCGGAACATTCGTCGGCCGCATCTGGCGCCCGGATGTGCAAGGCCCCGCTCTCGTCACCCTTCGCGACGGCACGCTCTATGACATCACCTCGAAGGAAGCGCCGACCATGCGCGACCTTCTGGAAAAAGATGATCCGGTGGCTTTCATTCGCACGCAGAAAGGCGAAGCCATCGCCAAACTCGATGATCTGCTGGCCGCCAAGGCCGACCACTCGGCCATCCACCTTCTCGCCCCCATCGACCTGCAGGCGATCAAGGCCTGTGGCGTCACCTTTGCCCGCTCGATGCTGGAGCGCGTTATCGAGGAGCGCGCAGCCGGTAATCCGGACCTAGCCGAAGCGATCCGCGGCAAGGTGACCGCACTGATCGGCGACAGTCTGCGCAATTTGAAGGCCGGTTCAGCGGAAGCGGCCAAGGTCAAGGCGGCGTTGATTGAGGAAGGTGTCTGGTCGCAATATCTCGAAGTGGGCATCGGACCGGACGCGGAAGTCTTTTCCAAATCGCAGATAATGTCGTCTGTGGGACAAGGCGCCGATGTCGGCCTGCATCCGATCTCCAAGTGGAACAATCCCGAGCCGGAAATCGTGCTGGCGGTCGACAGCCAGGGCCGGGTCAAGGGCGCCACCCTCGGCAACGACGTCAACCTGCGCGACGTGGAAGGCCGATCCGCCCTACTCCTTGGCAAGGCCAAGGACAACAACGCCTCCTGCTCGATCGGGCCGTTCATCCGTCTGTTCGACGAGACCTATAATCTTGATGACGTGCGCAACGCCGATCTCGACCTCAAAGTCGAAGGTGAGGACGGTTATGTGCTGCACGGCCGCTCGTCGATGAAGGAAATCAGCCGCGATCCGCTCGATCTCGTCTCCCAGACCATCGGCCGCCATCATCAATATCCCGACGGCTTCGTGCTGTTCATGGGAACACTATTTGCCCCCGTCGAGGATCGCGACACGCCCGGCCAAGGCTTCACCCACAAGGTCGGCGACATCGTCACCATTTCTAACGACAAGCTCGGTTCGCTGCGCAACCGCGTGCTTTTGTCGACCGAATGCCCGCCCTGGACCTTCGGCGCCTCGCATCTGATGCGCAATCTGGCCCGGCGGGGATTGATCTGAGACTTCAAAGGCGAATTGGCCACACGACCCTATGCCTTGAAAGATCCCGCTCTCCCGGAAAGCGCCGCCAGATCCTCGGCAAGGCGCACGGGCAGGTCCATGCGCTCATGCAAAATACTCATCACGCCAAGATCGCCGTTATCGAGCTCCCGGAAGAAGACATAATGATGCTCGTAGCGACTGAAATACGCCTCGTGTTTCACGTCGGCGGGAACTGCAAGACGCTGCGGAAGCTTGCGCCATATCGCCCTTTCCTCGCATAGCCGCTGCAAATGGGTATGCAAGCCGGTGATATACGTCACCGCCTGCTTCTCTCCCCATGTCTCAACTGTATCCCGCCAAATCTTGTCCTGCGCCGCATCCGCGCGCGGATAAAAGCGATACACCACCATGATCAGCGACGCGTATTGCGGCGAATGACATCTTCGGCGGAAACTGCGATAAACTCGCTGTCATCCGCGCGCATGGCCGGTGCAAGCTCCTTTTGCAGCGCATCCCACGCCTCATTACGGGTTTGAAGGTCGCGACGTATCAAGGCGCGAATGTATTCGCTGGCGTTCTCATAAAGACCAGTGTCGCCGATCTGCTGCTGAATGTGGTCTTGCAGCGCACCGCTGACCTTCACATGAATGCTACCCGACGCCATCGGAACTATCCTTCCATTCCACCTCAATTGTGGAGTTCGTAGCATATATTGTCAATATTCTTCACAGGTAAGAGCGCGCCGCATCATCGCGACGACTGTCCGGGCCACCAGCAACCTTGCCGTCGGAGCCGACGAGGCGGCAGAAAAACCCCCTCGCGAAAAAGGACGACGCAACGCCGCACCTCCCTCCGATTGGCTTGATTGGATCGCGCTGCCTACAGTGGGGCTTCTTCATTGCCTGCGAGATCGTTGACGACTAAGCGCAAGATCCGAGCGACACCAGTCTCGCCGAGAGTTGCGCAGCATCGATAGAAGCAAGATTGCCACCGGTGAAAAACGGATCGTCTGAAACGTCGCGTCCAATCCAGTGAGGCAATGCATGCGCTTCGAGCAAGGCGACGGATTCCGCCTCGATTTCGCATAGAACCAGGCCGACAAGCTGACCTTCGAAAACATCGAGGCAAAGCGCAGACGAGGCGATATTGTACCGCCTCTTCCGAATGCCTTTGCCGTTCAACGCTGAAAGAAGATCATATTCCTGCGATGTCAGATAGATATTGACGATTGCGAGGGATTGGCGCTCGGGCCGGGGTACTTCTTGCAGAGCTTGTATTGCTCGTCTCCATTCTCGCAGATGATCTTGCGCAGGCGCAGCCGGGTGCCGTCGAGATAAAGATCTTCGATCAGCCGGGATGCTAGACCGGAAAGATCTGGAATGTCGCTGAGGAGAAATCGGCGTTCATATTCGGGCCGCGCATATTTCGGAATTGAGTTTGCCATATTGAAATGGGACGCCCGCCTCTCAAAAGCACGAGCACCGGCTCCCTCAATCTCAATGAGTGGACATCGACTGCGGCTGGTCGAGGCGGCTGCGCACAGCGGTCAGTTCCGAGGTTGTATGGTTCAGGCGATCGGCCAGCACGCGCATGATCTCGACGGCCATCTCCGGGAAATCGCTAAGCAGCTTCAGGAAATGCTCCTTGCTGATCTTCAAGGCTTCCAGCCTGGAAGTCGCTTTCACCGTGGCTGTACGGGAGACATCGCAGAGGATGGCAATTTCGCCAACGATGGAATTGAGGTCGACTTCGGCAACCTTGATCTCGCCGGCTGGGCTATCGACGAGAATATCAGCAGTTCCTGAAAGAACAACATAGGCCGCATCACCTTGATCGCCCTGATGAAACAGGGTTTGGCCAGCATTGTAGCTGACCCGATCGGACGTAAACGCCAAGAGTTTCAATTTTGCGGGTGCAATGCGCGAAAAAATCGGCACCCGCTTCAGCATTTCAACTTCGTCCTTCAGAAGCATGAGCTTCGGTACCCCCAGTGTTCGGCCCCAGACGCCACTGTCGAGATAGGATATTACGATAACAGTTCTTTGAACATACCGTTTTTCTCTAAAAGATCGGTGGTAGAGCCATTTTCGACGAGGCTGCCGTGATCGAAAACCATGACACGGTCGAACAATTCGGCAAAACTGGGGTTGGAGAGAACCCAGATGATCGCCGGCGCATAATCGCCGCTATGGAGTTCGCCCAGAATGGCTCTCGCGATCTGATCCTGGACGCGATGGTCGAGTGCCGGCAGCGGGCGATTGCAGATGATGTAATCGGCTCGTTTCAAAAGGGCGCGACCGAGATTGAGTTTCTGGCGCTGCACGTTGGTCAGGCGCTTGCCGCCCGAGCCGACGTCGAAATCCAGCCCGATCGACAGAACTGCATCATGCATGCCGAGACGCCCGAACACATCATACATGATCTGATGGATGCGCTCCGGCGCATTCGCCTGCTGATGCGCGATGCGCCCGAACAGCACGTTGTCCATCAAGGTGGCAGACGCAGTGAAGCGCTCCGGATCGTAGCGCTCGATGACCTTGGCGAGATCGGCCGGAATATTCTCGTAGAACTTCGCGCGCGCCTTCACGATCTTTTCCATGAGCACCTGCGTCAGAAGGCCGAAGCGGTGACGCGGTTCGATATAGGAGAAGCTCAGCCGGATGATGGCCGCACGCTCATCGTCGGTCGCTGCCTCATAGCCCTTGCCGTTCAGCTTCTGCAGCAGCGCCTCATAGGTCGGGATGTCTTCCGCCGTCATGAAGGTCAGCTGCTGGAAGAACGGATGGTCCGGCGGCAGGTCCGTGAAGAGTTCGACTGCGTTTTCGGCGATCTCCAGGCCCATATCATATAAATCGGAGACCAGACCCGTTTCGGCGAATATCTGCTGGAAATAGGGATGAGCCGCCAGTTTGCGATTGGTCATCTGCGGCCGCTTCAGCGTACCGAAAAGCAGATTTTCACCAACGGTCGCTTGCGGATTATAAGCATCGAACTCGAAGGGAACCACGAGATCCGCGAGTTTTTCCTCCTCGAGCCGCGACCGCAATGCCTGCCGCAGCTCGACGATGCGCGACGTCAGATCCTGATGTGCCGTGGCATCGACATTCGAGCGCAAGGCCATGTCGAAAATATCCTGCGACATGGCGACGGCATCGAGAACCGGACGGATGGCGGAGTAGATATCATCCGGCCCCGTCGCCCCGGCGGCGGCATAATCCACCCAGTCGCTATTGAGGTCGAATTCCGGATTGGCCGCACGACGCGCCTCGGCCATGCTCCATTTGACCTTTGTCGCCTCATCCTCGCTGTAGACAGGGGCAACGAGCGGAGCGTGCTTGAGACCATAGAGGAGATTGCTGCGCAAAGTGCCGTGGAAGAAGAAGGTCTCGGAGGAGGCGTAGGCGATGCGTCGCCCGATGAGCGATTCCGGCAGTTCCAGAATATCGTGGCCGTCGATCGAGATGCGGCCGCTGTCCGGCCAGATCAGGCGTCCGAACGCCTCCGCAAGATACTCGCCGCCCGCACCGCTGTCGCCGACGATCGCTACCCTTTCGCCCGGATGAATCTCAACCGAAACGTGGTCCAGCACACGCGCGCCGCTGTCGTCGACGATGGTCAAATTGGTCGCGACGAGAGAATGGGTGATGCGGGCGGCGGGCGCGGGCGAAACCGCCTGGATTTTCGGATCGATCAGATGCTCGACGCTGAACTGTTCGACCACCTGATTGTATTTTACCTGGACGTCCTGACGCGACTGGTCCCAGTCGATCAGCTCCTTCAGTGGTCCGGGCAGATCCTTGTAGGCATTGATGACGGCGACGAGCTGACCGATGTCCAGTCGGCCCTGCAACGCCAGGAAGCCGCCGATCAGATAGAACAGGAACGGCGTTACCTGAGCGAGGAAGTTATTGATAAATTTGACCAGGAACTTCCACTGATAGAGATCGTAGCGGATCGAGAAGATCAATCCGAGCCGGTGCGCGATATCGGCGCGCTCCAGGTTCGTGGTATCGTTAGCGTGGATAGTGCCGATACCATCGACGATCTCACCGACGCGGCCGGAAAGTTCGCGCGCCGTCAGCTGCCGCTGGCGCCCGAGTTCCAGGAGCCGCTTGCGCATGCGGGGAATGACGATGGCCTGCACGGCAACGATGGCCGCGGCGATCATGCCGAGCCAGAAATTCTGCATGATGATGAAGACGAGCGCCGTTACCGCTTGGCCGCCGAGAAGCGCCGGTTGCACGAAGGCATCGCCCGTAAAGCCGCCCATCGGCTCCACCTCGTCCTTGATCATGGTGGCGATTTCCGCGGGCTTGACGCGCTTGAAGTGCGCCGGCGGAAACCGCAAGACCCGGTCGATCAGCTCAAAACGGATACGGCGAAGCATGCGCTCGCCCAGACGTCCCTTATAGGTGTTGATATAGAGCTTGAAGAGCCCGTTGAGGACGACGAGCGCCAAAAACACCATGCTCAGCGCAACGAGCATCCACATGCGCGTCAGCTGCACGCCCTGAAAAATCTCGACATGGCCGATGAGCGGCACATTGAAAGCAATGTGCATGAAGGTCTGCGTATCGCCGGGATGTTCGAAACCTTTGCCCTGGATAGGCCCGTTGACGATCTGCTTCGGCAAGTCGAAGGACAGGAAGTACGGGATCATCGAGGCCGCGACGACGAGCAGTATCCAGACCTGCTCCAGCCGGGTATTCGACCAAATGTAACGCGCTAGGCTTTTTTCCATTGCTTACTGCGGGCTTTCAAATTCAACGCCCAGCGCCAGCGCGATGCCGGCACCGATGTTGCAGAGATGCGGGAAGGTTTCGTTACGGATACGTGGCCCCATATGTGAAAGGGGACTCCGCCCGGTCTTTCGTCCACGCTCCTCCCGATTCATCGATTTTTCGATTTATATCACAAGATTGCGGGAATCCAGGAGGATAAAACGACAGGATGTCTCCGATATCAGCCACACACGTCGCTACATGACCTCACGCAGAATGGCGGATGTTCTGGCGGCGCCGCCAAGATCGATATCCGGCTTGCCTGGCTTGGGTCGGGACAGCGCCGTCCTCACGGCCTCGACCAGCATGTCCGTCGTCAATCCCGCTTCCGGCAAGGCCAATGCCAATCCCAATCTCTCCAGCCGCTCGGCTCGGACGGATTGCTCCGTCTCCCCACCGGCGGTGAAAGGAACCAGGATAGCTCGGCAGCCGGCCACGAGAAGATCGCCGACCGTATTATAGCCGGCCTGCGAAATCGAAAGCTCGGCGCCGCGCAGAAGGGAGGGAAAATCCTTGCGGAAGCGAACCAGTTCGACATTGCCGGGCGCGTCGCTGGCGAGCTCGGCATAATCCCGCTCCGGGAGGTTCGGCCCGGCGATCAACAGCCAGCGGCGATCGCTCGCCACCCGGCTTGCCGCTTCGAGCGAGGCGCGGATAAGGTCGCGCCCGACAGCGCCGCCGCCGGCTGAAACGACGATGTCGAAGGTTTCGACTGGTTCCGGTGGCAAAGCGGGTGCGACAAGACCCGTATAGATGATCTTGTCAGCGATCGCCTCCGTCAGGGGAAAGGTCTCTTCCAGCCGGACGAAATGCGGATCGCCGTGGACGAGCACACCATCAAAATGATCGCGAAGCAGGCCGACCGTCTCTTCGTCGCGCCCCGGTTTCTTCTGCTGCTGCAGAATGTCCCGCACCGAGGTGTAGAGCCTCGGCTTCGGATCGGCTTCAGAAATGGCATCGAGCAGCGGCAGAAGCTCGAAACGCATCTGCCTGCGACCGAAGGGAAAGGCCTCGATGATGACGACATCGGGCGCCGCCTGCCGGAACGCCTCCAGCAACAAGTCGCGGCGCCGAGACAGGAACTCCTCGCCGGCGGCATTGCCAGACTGATCGGCGAGACCGGAAAAGCCGGCGCTGCTCGCAACCACGGCCGGCAATGTGACGGAGGTAACATCCGCCCCCGGGAAGCCGTTGACCGGCAGGCCGCCGGTGACCACCGTCACCTGGCAGCCGTCTTTCGCCAGCGCGCTGGCGATGCGGCTCGCCCGCGCCAGATGGCCGATGCCAAGCAGATGCTGAACGTAGAAAAAGACCCGCAACGGTAGGCTATGCGAGGTTGTCATGCGGATTTCCGCCATTGATCTTCTCTCTGCCATTGCTCCTCGAACAGCCCCGTCAGTTGCCGGATGCTGGCGTGATAGTCGAAATGCTCGCGCACCCGCCTTTCGGCCGCTTCGCCCAGCCTGTGGCGCAGTGCCGGGTTACGAATGGCGGATTCCAGTGCGACGGCGAGCGCCTGCGGATCCTCCGGAGAAACGACAAGACCGTTCGCACCGTCTTCGAGGAGTTCGGGAACGCCGGAGACATCGGTGGAAACGCAGACAAGGCGCTGGCTAGAGGCTTCAACGAGCACGTTCGGCAGCCCGTCGCGATCACCGTCGGCGGCCACCCGGCAGGCGAGCGCGAAGATATCGGCCTGGCGATATTGGGCAAGCACGTCTTCCTGTGCCAGTGCACCCTTCCAGGTGATGCGGTCGGCGATGCCAAGCGTATCAGCCAATGCCTTGAGTTTCGTCAAGCCATCTCCGCCGCCAATGTGGGTAAAGCGCCAGTTGAGATCGCCGGGAAGCAATGCCAGCGCCTTCAGCAGCACGTCGTATCCCTTCTTCTCCACCGCACGTCCAACGCTGAGGATAAAAGCGGGATCGGAAGCGTCCTTGCCATCGCGGCTGGAATGTTCGCCGGTGAAGGAGCCGAAGCGATCCAGATCCAGCCCGTGATAGCTCAGATGGACCTTGTCGTCCGCTCCGACCAGATCGCGCATGTGCTCGAAACCGGTGCGCGTGCAGGTCACGGTCCAGCGGGCGCGGACGAGCTTTTCCGAAAGCTCCCAGTCCGGTGACGTCCAGATATCCTTGGCATGGGCCGAACACGTCCAGGGAATGCCGGTCATGATGCTGGCATAGGATGTCACCGAGGCAGGCGTATGGATGAAATGCGCATGCAGCCATTCGCCGCCATCGGGCCATTCATGCGCCAGCACCAGGGCCTGACCGAAGCGCCGCACGCGGTTCGGCGTGATATCCCGCTTGAGATCGGTCCAGAACTGCTTCAGGAGCGGCTTGAACCCGGGCTTGCCGATACCGGCAAAGAACGCGCGAAGCACCCTCAACGGTTCGTTATGCAGATATTCGGGCAGATAGACGACGCGCGCCTTGATTTCGTCATGGACGGGATGGCGCTTCTTGTCCGTAGGCTTGCGCATCGAAATCAGCGTCAGGTCGAAGCCGGCCTTTTCCAGGCCGAGCAGCTCCTGCGCGATGAAGGTTTCCGACAGGCGGGGATAGCCTTTCAGGACCACCAGTATTTTCTTCCGCATCGACAGGTTCCGGTGATCTACTCGGCAACGATCGATAGCGGCGTATAGCGCTCGCGGTCATCGAACCATTCGCCGACGGTGCGCGAAATATGCACGAGCCCTTCCAGGCGCATGTTGCTGTTGCTCGCCGAAGGTGGCGCCCTGTTCGGCAGGCGCTTCAGCGCAGCGGCAAGCTGCTTCGGATCTGCCGATTCTTCCGGCAGCAGCATGTCGACGAGGCCGAGTTCGCTTGCCCGCTGCGCGCGGATGAGCTGCTCCTCGCGCGGCCGCGTGCGCGGAATGATCAGCGCCGGCTTGTCGAAGGACAGGATCTCGCAATAGGTATTATAGCCGCCCATGGCGACAACGGCCTTGGCGCCGGCAATCAGCTCTTCCATCTTGTTATCGAACTCGATGACCTGCAGACAGTCGATCTTGCTGGCGCGTTCCAAAAGCTGACCGCGTTCCTTGGCTGGCATATAGGGGCCGAGCACGATCAGCGTCTTCTGCGTGAGAGAGCCATCCTCTTCGAAAGCGGCAATGACATCGCTGACGAGATCGGCGCCGTCGCCGCCGCCGCCAGTCGTCACCAGGATATAATCCTCGTCAGGTACATGTTCCGACTTCGTGCCCAGGGTGGAAACGCTGCGCTGCAGGAAGCCGACGAACTCCATCTTCCGGCGCACGCCGGGGGGAACGTCGAGGCCGACGAGCGGATCGTGAAAGTCCGGCGGGCCATAGACCCAGACGCGATCGTAGAACTGATCGATCTTCTGCAGGACGTTGTTCTTCTTCCATTCGGCTTCCAGGAGATGCGGCGCATCCATGACGTCGCGCATGCCGAGTACGAGCGTCGTGCCGCGCGCCTTGAGATAGGTCAGCGTTTCCTCGACCTCGCCCTTCAGCCCCATCGGCTCCTTGTCGACAATGAAAACATCGGGCTGAAAGGTTTCGGCCGTGTGGCGAATGATCGATTGCCGCATCTTCAGCGTTTCCTGCAATGCGACATGGCTCGCCATAGACGTGTATTCGCCGTCGCGCAGCTTGATGACGCTCGGCACTTTGACGAAATCGACACGGGCGCGATAATCGAATGCGCCGGCGATCGTCGCGCCGGATATGATCAGCACATTCAGGCCGCGATAGTCCTCGACAAGCGCATGGGCAATCGTTCTGCACCGCCTCAGATGGCCGAGACCGAACGTGTCATGGCTATACATGAGGATTCGAGCATCTTCTAAGCGCCGCTTCATAGGCAAAAACCTCTGGGGGTGAAAGTTATACGCGGTATGTCGGCAAACGACATCCGCGGGCCGCTTCTCGAATTGCAATCCTGTCTTCGCCGTTCATCCTGCTATTTGTAGGGATCGGCGGCATCGCGCAAGCCGTCTCCTAAAAAGTTGAACGCCAGAATGACCAAAATCACCGGGATCATAGGGAAAAGGAGCCATGGATAGAAGGCGATAACGCTGACGCTTCTTGCCTCAGTCAGCAAAATGCCCCAGCTCGTGATTGGCGGGCGAAGCCCCAATCCGAGAAAGCTGAGGGCGGTTTCGCCGAGAATCATGCTGGGGACAGAGATCGTCGCCGTGGCGATGAGATGCGACATGAAGCCGGGAACGAGATGACGGCCGATGATGCGACGCGTGCTTGCGCCCATCAATTGCGCGGCGAGCACGTAGTCTTCCTCCCGCAGGGACAGAAGCTTCGAGCGCACGGCGCGTGCAAGGCCGGTCCAGTCGAGAATGCCGAGAATAATGGTAATGCCGAAATAGACGATGATCGGACTCCAGCTCACGGGCATGATCGCCGCCAGCGCCATCCACAATGGCAGGCTCGGCAGTGATTGCAGCACCTCGATCACGCGCTGAACGAGGAGATCGAAAAGACCGCCGTGATAGCCCGCCAGACCACCGATGACGATGCCGAGCACGAAGCTGATCGCTATGCCGATCAGCCCGATCGTGAGAGATATGCGCGCGCCGTAAATGATGCGCGACAGCACGTCCCGGCCCAGGCGATCGGTTCCAAGCAGATACATTTGCCCGCCGACGGAAGGGCAGACCAGATGAAGGTTCGAATCCACCAAGCCCCAGAAACGATAGGAATCGCCGCGACAGAAGAAACGGATCGGCTGCACGTCGGAAGGATTTTCGGTATAGATCCGACGCAGCGTATCGATATCGAGCGTCATTTTCCGGCCATAGACGAACGGTCCGACGAACTCGCCCTTGTCGAAGAAATGAACCATCTGCGGCGGCGAATGAATGTAATCGACATTGCGGCTGTGCAGTCCGTAGGGCGCCAGGAATTCCGCAATCAGGATCATGCCGTAGGCGAGCAGCAAAAAAATGCCGGAGGCGAGCGCAAGCCTGTGCTTCCTGAACTTCCACCACATCAGCTTCTTCTGCGAAGCCATGTAATAGCGCTGCTGGCCGGCGGACATGGCTTCGAACTGATCCGGATCGAAATCCGCGTTCGAGACGTAATGCTCCAGAGGAGCACCGGGTTTTGGCAAGGATACGCTCACTTTGTACTCCTGCCTTGCAAGCGGATGCGGGGATCGAGAAAGCCGAGCGCGATATCCGAGATCAGCACGCCGATAACATTGAGGAAGGCGAGAAACATCAGAAATGAACCGGCAAGATACATGTCCTGGCTTTGCAGGGCCCGGATCAACATCGGGCCGGTCGTCTCCAGCGACAGCACGATGGCGGTGATCTCAGCGCCCGAAATGATCGACGGCAGGATGGAGCCGATATCGGCGACGAAAAAGTTCAGCGCCATGCGCAGCGGATATTTCACCAGAGCCTTCAGGGGGTGCAACCCCTTGGCCCGTGCGGTGATGACATATTGCTTCTGCATCTCGTCGAGCAGATTGGCACGAAGGCGGCGGATCATGCCCGCCGTTCCTGCCGTGCCGACGATGATGACCGGAATCCACAGATGCGACAGGATCGAGCGCGCCTTTTCCCAGCTCATCGGCTGCGAGAGATATTGCTGATCCATCAGATGGCCGATCGACACACCGAACCACACATTGGCGAAATACATCAGGATCAGCGCCAGCATGAAATTCGGGATGGCAATGCCGAGCAGGCCAAGAAAGGTCAGACCGTAATCGCCCCAGCTATATTGATGGGTGGCGGAATAGATGCCGATCGGGAAGGCGATCAGCCAGGTCACGAGAATCGTCGTCATCGATACGAGAATGGTCAGCCACAAGCGGTCGCCGACGACATCCGAAACCGGCAGCTGATATTCGAAGGAATAACCGAAATCGCCATGCAGCATTCCGGCAACCCAATGGACATATTGAAGCGGCATAGGCTGATCGAGGCCGTATTCGTGACGAAGATTCTCGATCTCCTGAAGGTTCGCCGTCTCGCCCTGGGCGCGCAGCTCGGCGATCTGGCTTTCGAAGAAATCGCCAGGCGGAAGCTGGATGATCGTGAAGACCAGCATCGAAATGACGATCAGGGTCGGGATCATCACCGCGATGCGCCAAAGGATATATCTAAGCATTCCGGCGATCCTCCTTCATCCAGAAGGTATCCGGCATGTAGACACCGAGAAAACAGGTTGGATCGAAACCGTAAAGCGCCTTCTCCGGCACGTTCTGCATGCGCGCCGAATGCACGATCGGCTGCAGCGTGGCGTTGATGAGGCCGATTGAGAAAACCTGGTCCGTATAGATCGACAGCATTTCGTGCCAGATCTCGGCGCGCTCGAAGGAAGAGGCGGCCGCCTCCCATTCACGGAGCAGCTTGACGAGTTTGGCCGCCTCCGGAACATCGGGCGCAACGCCCTGCGTCTCACGCGAAAGATAGTACATGCCCCAGAGCGGCCACTGCATCTGGTCGTCGGTTGTCGGCGCCAGTTCCGCCGGGTTCATGTCCGCTGTCGGCACGCCATTGTCCAGGCCGTACCACAAGGACATCAGGATACGCCCGCCCATGGCGCGGCTGCGGAAAATGTCGCGTTGCGATACACGCGTGAACAGCGCAATGCCGACCTTGCGCCAGTGATCGGTGACGAGTTCGAGGACGTCCGCATCCAGCGGGCTTTCGCCCGGTGTTTCAACCGTGATCTCCATGCGCCGCCCGTCGGGCAACAGGCGAACGCCGTCTTCATCGCGTTTGGCAAGACCGGCGGCGTCCAGCAGCACATTGGCCTGATCCGGATCGTACGCAATCCAGGCCGCCGCATATTCGGGCTTGAAGAGAGGGCTGTCTGGCAGGACCGTATTGGCGCTTTCAGTGCCGAGGCCATAGAAGACGGCCATGTTGATCTCATGGCGATTGATCGCCAGCGACAGGGCCCGCCGCACCCGGACATCGCGCAAAACGTCTCGCCATACGGTATCCGCGCTGTTCAGATTGGGAAACAGTGCGACCCGCGACCCACGCGCCGCCTTCCAGAGATTGACCTTGATCGGGTGCAGCCTCTCCGCTTCCTTGAGGAAGGTATAGTCGTTGAAATCTATGCCGTTTGCCTGCAGATCGCTTTCTCCCGCGCCGGTCTTGGCAGCGATGATCGCGGAAGAGCTGATGTTCAGGATCATCCGGTCTATATAGGGCAACTGGCGGCCGTTTTCGTCGACGCGATGGAAATAGGGGTTGCGCTCGAAGACGAACTGCTCGGCCGGTGGGGCGGTCGTGTTGCGCCAGGGATCGAGTACCGGCAGGTTGGGATTTTCAGGCCGGTAGGAACGGGCCATCTTGATATGAAGGTCCTGCCATTTCTTGGCGCGGTTTTCCTTCATCAGCGAGGAAAGGCGAATGCTGTCCTGATATTTCTTGTGAAACTGCTTCAGATAATGCGCAGGGCCGGCAATGACGAGCGGCTGCGGCGCCGCAAGGATCGGCAGGAAATCGGGATTAGGATCATCCCAGGAATAACGCACCGTCAGTTCGTCGAGCAGCTCGAAGCGCGGCAGGCTGCCGTGCGGGCGCAACTCCAAGGCGCCGCCGCCCGGTGTCAGTTCCTTGTTGAGGATGACGTCTTCCCACCAATAGCGGAAATCATAGGCCGTGAAAGGATGCCCATCCGACCATTTATGTCCGTCGCGCAGCTTGAAGGTGAAAACCATGTCGTTGACGGAGGTGAATGACTCCAGAATATCAGGTTGCAACGACAGGGTACGGTCATAGCCGACGAGACGGGCATAGCCGTATATCGTCATGAAGCGGATATCGTTCTGGCTGCCGACAATGGTGCGCACGGAGCCGCCATATTGACCCGGCGTACGGCCCATGGCCGCGACGTTGACGATGCGCGGGAATTTCGGCAAACGCTTGGCAAGGTGCGGCATCTGACCCGCCCTCAGCCAATCGGCGAAATATTCCGGCTCGTTGTCGATGTCGGCTGCGAGAACGGGTTGAGGCAGAACGGTAGAGGCCAAAAGGCCAAGAAAAGTGCGCCGATTGATCATTTGCGCAGCTCCCGGGCACCGAGACCGCGGCGGGCGCGCACGAAATGCCCCCCGCCCAAATCGGCATAGGCCAGATCTCCGTCCGCTCCCTCGGAGAATTGCGGCCCCCATTTCTGCTTGGCCGCGGCGCCTTCGCTGCCCAGGGCGGAGAAATCCAGCGGCCGGTCCAGGTCGGGGAATGGCACCGCCGCAAGCAGCGAGCGCGTGTAGGGATGAACGGGATCGCGCAGGATGATCTCGCGCGGCGCGATTTCGACGATGCGTCCACGCGCCATGACGGCAATGCGGTCCGCCATATAATCCACGACTGCGAGATTATGCGAAATGAACAGATAGGTCAGACCGAGTTCTTTCTGCAGATCCTTGAGAAGGTTCAGGATTTGCGCCTGAACCGACACGTCGAGCGCCGAGACGGGCTCATCGAGGATCAGAAGTTTTGGCCCAAGCGCCAATGCGCGCGCAATTCCGATGCGCTGGCGCTGGCCGCCTGAAAAGCTGTGCGGATAGCGGCTCAGATAGTGCCTGTCGAGCCCGATCGCCTGCATCAGCGCCGTCACCTTCTCCTTGCGCTCAGCGCTGTCACCATGCCCGTGAATTTCCAGGGGTTCGCTCAGGATGTTACGGATGGTCATGCGCGGAGAAAGCGAAGAGACCGGATCCTGGAAAACCATTTGGATCTTCGTGCGCAGATCCATCAATTCATCGCCCTTGACGGCAAGCACATCGATCTTGCCGCTGCCGTCATCGAAGGTGACGGAACCGCTATCGGCGGTAACACCCCGCATCAGGATCTTGCTTACGGTCGTCTTGCCGCAACCGCTTTCCCCGACCAGGCCGAGACATTCGCCGCGGCGAATATCGAAACTGACATCATCGACCGCACGGAACTTCGTGCCATCCCGCCGCCCGAACAGCCCGCCGGCCTTCGAGGTGTAGGTCTTGGTCAGATTGCGCACGCTGAGCAGGACATCGGGTGCGGTGCCCGCAGCCGGCACACCGTTGCCGATAAGCTTCTTCTTCCCCGAGAAAGTGCCGAGATTGACCGGGACATCCCGCAAAGATTTCAATCGCTCTCCCGGCTTCATGTCGAAATGCGGCACCGCCGACATCAGCGCCTTCAGATAGCGATGCTGCGGCTGACGGAAGATCGTCTCAACGGGACCTGCTTCCATGATCTCGCCGTGATAGATGACCACGACCTCATCGGCCATGTTCGCAACCACGCCGAGATCGTGGGTGATCAGCAACATTGCCATGTTGAACGTCTGCTGGAGATTGCGCAGCAGTCCGAGGATTTGCGCCTGGATGGTGACATCCAATGCCGTCGTTGGCTCGTCGGCGATCAGCAGCGCCGGATTGCAGATCAGCGCCATGGCGATCATCGCGCGCTGACGCATGCCTCCGGAAAGCTCGAAGGGATACATGTCGAAAGTGCGAACCGGGTCCTGAAAGCCGACGAGGTTCAGCATCTCTTCCGTCTTTTCGCGCTGCTCTGCTCTACTGGTGCCCGCGCTGTGAATGCGAAGCGCTTCACTGATCTGGTTGCCGACCGTATGCAGCGGCGACAGCGAGGTCATCGGCTCCTGGAAGATCTTTGCCATGCGCGCGCCACGCAGCCCGCGGATCGCGGCGCCGTCGCGCGGCAGCTGGAGAATATCGGTCGTCTGACCGTTGAGCGGATCGGTGAAGAGAATCCGGCCCGTCGCCTTTGCCGCCGTTGGGAGGATGCCCATGATCGATTGGCTGATGATCGACTTGCCGGAGCCGGATTCGCCGACGAGCGCCGTAACCTTGCCTGGAAGCACTCTCAAGCCGGCATTCTTGACGACGCGCAGACTATCTCCGTAAAGGGAAAACGAGACGTCGAGGTTCTCGATACGCAGTAGATCAGTCCCTGACGCCATACATATTACTTCCCGCTCACATGACCTTTGTGGCCTTGGACGGCACACTAACGTAGGCCATAACGGGTGTCTAGCTGGTCAAAGCAATGCGGAGACTGTAAAAAAACTGTCGCCTTTCCAGTGATATATCGGCTTATGCTGAAGCGCGAGGCATGCGCAGTCACGGAGTCAGGTTTTCGACTTGAAGACGGCTCTCGAACTTCTTGGCGTCCCTATGCAAGAGAATGACCTGTTCGGCCTCGGAGAGGCTGTCTGGTGCCGTCTCCTGAAAGATCTCGAGCGCGCCATTGGATGGCGTCGCCGCTTTCGGGGAGACGACGGTGAAGCGCTGACGCACACCGCGCAGCTTCTCCTCTCCAAGTTTTCCCCATTCGCAATCGGTGTAGCTGGAAAATGCCTGGCTCGCGACGACTTCGGTCCCATATTTCTTGGTCAGCGACTGTAGGCGCTCGACCTCATTGACCGCCGCGCCGAATGCGGAAAACGTCAACCGATCCCTCAAGCCGACATTGCCGAACATGACGTTGCCGACATGCAGGCCGATCCCATAGCGAACTTCGCTCAAATTGCGCGACTGGCGATCGCTGTTGAGTGCCTTGACACGGCGTTGCGCCTCGAAAACAGCCGAAAGTGCGGCTTCGCAAGCCACCTTTGACGGGTCCTTGTGCCGCCCGCATGGGTAGACGGCGAGAAATCCGTCGCCAAGGAAGCTCAGGATTTCGCCGCCATTGCGATTGAACGGCGCCGCGATCGCGTCGAAGAACTCATTGAGCGTATCGATATAGGCCTGGCGCCCTTCCTTTTCGGCATAAACCGTGGATTGCCGCATGTCGCCCATGACGAGGGCTGCGCGGATCGTCTCGCCGTCTCCGCGGCGAATCTGGCCGTTCAGCACGCGCTTTCCAGCATCGCCGCCGAGATAGGTGGTCAGCATATTGTTGGCGAGCTTGCCGAGGACCGCCATCTTGGCGGCCATGGCCAGATGGTTCTGCATGCGCATCAGCGCGCCGATCATCTCTTCGCTAAAACCGCCGATGCTGTCGGTCGACCAGGAACCCATCATCCCCTGCACAGAGCCCGCGCCGAAAGTCTGCACAAAGGCCATATAGTCGGTGACCTTCTCCTTGCGCAGATCCTCGAAAATCGGAAATTCGACCGCGCCGTCGACATCGATCCGGCGACGCAGGTGCTGAAGATTGTTGGACAAGAGGTAATAGTAGGGGCTCTGCACGAAGCGTTCCGGTTTCTCGTTCCCATGCCGATAGCCCTCGATCATCAGACCGCTGGCGCGCCGCCAGGTAAAGCCGAGCGCATCATAGAGCGGATGAAGCATGGAAAAGGTCAAATGCACGCGCTTGAGCGGCATCCCCGTCGCAGCCATGCGTTCGCAGAAGCCGCGAATGATGGTCTCCAGGTTTTCGCCCGTGAGCGCCGCCTGTGTCAGCCATTCCGCTACTTTATCGAGAAGAAGATCAGAAACACTCGATTGGATAGTCATCGTCCCCGCGGCCTATCTTGCAATGCCCGATGTCTCGCCGGCCATGGAGCACCGGCTTTTTCGCCGACGTCCACTTCCGGAATTTCCGGCCTATCGTTCAAGGCTGGATGAAACAATCATTCAACGGCACCAGCGCGTTCCCTTGCTACCCCTGGATCGCGCGGGCACCAGAAAAATCGACTGCATCTCTCACGCCCCCGCACCAGAAATGCAGCACAACGACAGCCGTCGCAATCGGCGACTCTCGTTTTGTTCTCTTTCAGATAAGGCGCATATTTAGCTGAAACAATGGGCTAAACCGAAATGGGTCGATAAAAATCACGACTGAAACCCATGGCCAGCTGCGCGTGGCAATCGAAGATCACTCGCTCGCGGCAAGCTCGGGCGGCCTCTTTTCCCGCAGCGCCATGGCCGCCATCGCATAACCCCCGCTCGCCCCGTCGATGAAATGCATGTGGTCGCGCATCAGCGGGGTAGGCACGAAACAGGTCATCAACGCGCTATCCTGGCGATGCAGACCAAAACGGCAGACACCCTCCGCCTCGGCCTTACGCAAGCGCGCCTCGATACGCTCAAGATGCATGGCGTCGACATCGATCGTCATTTTCAGGCCATCGTCGAACTTGCGAAAATCGGAATTCGCCGCGAGATCACGCCTGTAGATCTTGACATCAAAGCTTCCAGCCCTAGCTCCGAACTTAGAGAGAACCCACAACAGAATGACTTGCGCGTCAATTGCAAGCTTGCGCCACCAGCGATTGGCCGGGGTGGCCAAAGCCCGCGCTTCGATATCGGCGCCACCGAAACTCAATGCCGGCGTCGGACCTTCGACCGGGACAGGGTGGCCGTCGCGGCTCTGCTCTGCGGAAATCGCGATGATATCGGCGACCAATTGCTGAAATTGCGGACCGTTTCCACCCTCGCCGGGAATGGCGATGATGGAGACGATCTCGCCATTTTGCGCCTTGATCGGGTTCCAACGACAGGAAAGGCCCGTGAGATCTGGCTCCTCCTTCTCCGGCTGGGCTTCGACGATGAAGCGTCCTGCCTTCATTTGTCGTTCCGCCCAGCTCGTGCCGCCGCCGGAAAACATGGCGTAGGAAACATGGTCGCTCGGGTTGAACCGCGCGACCTGCACGTCGAACCCTTCCCCGCGAATGGCGCTCATCGGCACCAAAGCCGTGCGCAGATCGAGTTGCAGCTCCTCCATCACCCAGCCCCGTACCGCCACAAGCGCCTGTCGCGCCCGCTCCGCGCCGGAAGGCGGGACGGCGACCAATGCACCATCCCCGCCGAAGGCGAAGGGATAGTCGCCTCGGTCCAAAGCGTTGAGTACGGCGGAAATCACGCTGGCGCCTGCCATATTGACCGATTTGTAATGTCCGGCAGCAATCGCCTTCGTTGAGCTGACGATATCGGCGATCGCAATCAGCCAGTCATCCGGTAGGGGCTGGTAATTGGTGCTGTCCGTCACGCCTTCGAAATGCGTGAAACCCGCAAGCTTATGGAAGAAATCATCATTGGATGGCTCGGCCATGATGTCCCCCTTCATTGAGCGCCGCGACAATCTATCCCTACAGCAAATGCGCCGAAAATCTAGCGGGTGGTCGACGCCGCAATGCCCGCCGTGCTACGCCCACTGCGGGAGAGGCACAAGACGCCAAGGATACTTCAAATACGATGAGCCGCCTCGATAGTTTCATTCGCCGCCTCAGCGCGCAGCGCGATATCTTAAATACCGTTGCCAACGAGGTGAGAACGCTTGGCGGCCCCGTGCTGGAGCTCGGTCTTGGCAATGGCCGCACCTTCGATCACCTGCGCGAACTTTTTCCCGATCGCCGCATCATTGCCTTCGACCGGACGGTCAATGCCTACGGTCCTTCGATGCCGTCGGCCGACGATCTTGTGCTCGGTGAGATCAGGGACACGGCGAAAACCTTCATCGGCGCCAATGCCTCGCTCGCCCATGCCGATATCGGCACCGGCTACGAAGACAAGGATGCGATAACATTGACCTGGCTGCCCGAGATCATGGCTGGGGTGCTGGCACCGGGCGGGCTTGCGGTCAGCGGCCTTCCTCTCGATCATCCAGATCTCGAGGCGCTGCCCCTGCCCTCGACCGTCAAGGACGGCCGCTATTTCATCTATCGGCGCAAATAGGCTCAGTGCAGAAACAGAACGTCGAACTGTTCGCCTTCGACCGGCAGTTCGACCACCTTCATGACCTGCTCGCCGTCTTCGAAGAACGCAAGACATTCGCTATAGTGTCCGGCGAGATCGGCGATGAAGTCTTTGGTCTGATCCTTGCCGTAGAAGGCCGGGGTGAATTCCATATAAAGCGGCACTTTGCAGGCCATCAGCGCACCCATCGAACGACAGGCAACCGGCTCATAGCCCTCGATGTCCATCCAGATCAGCCCGATATCGGCGGAATCGACGCCCGCCTGCAGGAGAATATCGCCGACCGGCTGGACAGGCACCGAGATCTTCTCGTCGGTCGCGCTCTGCCGCAATGCGCTGCTCTTGCCATGATTCTTGTGGTTGAGATAGAAATCGAGCTGCCCCTCGCGATCGCCGGCGGCGCAATTGACCGCCGTCACCATATTCTGCAGGCCATTGTCGGCGATATTGGCCTCCAGCAGGCGAAAATTGCGCGGATCCGGCTCAACGCTGACGATACGATCATAGGCGCCGCTCAAGGCAAAATAGCAGGTCTGCGTGCCGATATTGCCGCCGAGTTCCAGCAGCGCCGAGCCCTTGCGCAGTAAGCCGCGCTCGCGCAATACGCTCAGCAAGCGGTCGACATGGTCGCGCTCGAAATGCCCTTTGCGAAAAACCTTGCGGCCGATGTAGTCGGCCGGCGAGAAACTGAGGACGTGATCCCCGCAATCGACCGTCATCATCTTGACGCGAGGCCCAATCGCACTGACGAGGATATCCCGGCCCAGCCTGGTGTCGAAGAAGCGCGTGGCGATCGCATCCCGCTTGCGGCGAAAAGCCCGTCTCAAGTATTTTTTTGTGAGAATCCTACGGTCGAACATGAGCGCCATCTCTACACCGGCGCCATTGCATTGCAAACGGACAAGGTCGACGATGCCGCCACGCTCTGAAAATCAGGCAAAGTGGGCGCTCGCCTCTTTCGAAACGATGTAGACCCGCAAGGGCTCACCCCGGCCTCTGACGGCAATCTCCCGGCTTTCTGTGCCGGCAATATCTGCTTCCGAAAGCTGCGCCACCGGTTCTGAAAAGACGAGCGCGGTATTGAACTCCTTGGCGACGCTTTCAAGGCGGCTGGCGACGTTGACCGTATCGCCGATTGCCGTCACGTTCTTGACGGTGCCATACCCCATCGAGCCCACCACAGCGAGGCCGGTATGGATGCCGATGGCGATTTCGAGTGGGGCAGCCAGTTCATCAGCGAGCTCCGCACTGAGCTTGTCGATCTCGCGGATGATCGCGGCTGCCGCCTTCAATGCCTGGCGATTGGCCTCCTTCGGGGTCGTGCGAAGGCCGAAGAGCGCCATGGCGCCATCGCCGATGAACTTGTCCATCCGGCCACCATTTTCCTCGACGATGCGGCCGACGATGGCGAAATAGCGGTTGAGCAGGAAGACGATGTCGAAAGGCAGCCGCGATTCCGTCAACGACGTGAAATGGCGCAGATCGCAGAAGAAGACGACGATCTCGCGCTCGCGGCCGGGACTTGCCGTTTGCGTGTAGACCGGAATCGTCGCCTCGGCCATCGGCGTCAGCAGCGGCACAACGCTGACGTTTCCGGTTGGACGCAGTTGACAGGCAAGCCTGACATCCGGCGTGGCGCCGATACGGTTCAGGGTCTTCTGCTCCAACGGCTCGGGCGGCGGCAGGTTTTCCGCCCCCTCGATGATTTGCACGCGGCAGGTGGAACATTGCCCCTTGCCGCCGCAAACCGAATAATGGGGGATACCGCCGAGACGGCTTGCCTCGAGCACGCTGAAGCCGCGCGGCGCGTGCACGACTTCCCCGCCCGCGTAACGAATGGCGACCTGATATTGCCGCTCTTTTAGCCTGCGATGTGCCCGGAAGGCGAAAAGAGCGGCGATCGACAGGCTGAAGGCGCCATAGAATCCGGCGCGGTACGGCCACAAGTCTTCCGCCATTTTACTGCCAGGCGCCGAGCCTGACTCGCCGAAGCTTCGTACATCGCTGTAGTAGCCGCCGGGATAGCCGCGCTCATCCTCCTGGGCGACCTCATGTGCCACCGTCTTGCCCATTGCGGCAAAGCCGAGCAAAGCGAGGATCGGCAGAACAATGGCGAGCGACAGCATGACGGGCGCGATCACCATGTACCAGGGGCGGTAGCGCAGCCAGAAATGAACGCCGATACACCCATGAAGCCAAACGATCAGAAGGACGAGCGACTGGCGCACACCATTGAATGGCGACGTCACCCACAGGCTGCGCACGATCGCCTTGTAGGTATCGTGATAGCCGTAGACCTCATGAACGATGCGCGTCGCAACGATATGGTCGATCAACAGGAGGGGGACCAGTAGACCGGTAACGATCTGAAAAGCCTCGCCCGCGGGCATGACAAGCGTCCTGCGCTTGTAGAGCATTCGCAGCACGAGCAGGATATGCAGGATCAGTGCCCCATAGAGCAGCGCGGTTCCGACCGGATTGCGCCAAACCGCCATGAACCAATGCTGCGCACGGTCGGCCATGCCGAGCGAGATCAGGCCGAGGGAATGGTTGGCCAGATGCATGATGACGAAAGCAAAAACGATCAGACCGGAGCCGAGACGAAGCTTTCGCACGAGGCGATCGGTTATGATTGGCTTTTTTGCCTCGATGGTCATCAAACCCAATGTATATTGCCCGTTCACAACAGATCCGAAAACGGCTATCGCCTATTCATCTACAGCGGCGCGCGTCATATATGACGCGCAAAAATCGCTGCAGCACTTTTAACCTGCTGCATAATTTTATCCTCAAATCGATTCCGATTTAAGGAATTATGCAGTAGCCGCAACGCCGCATACTGTCGAGGATGCGGCTTTTTGAAGCAGGGACCTTATTGTCACGCAACCAGTCGGAATTCGGGCAATCCTCTCACGATTCGGGTTCCTCCCATCACTTAATCGTCAACTGTGCGACGACATCATGAAGATTGCCTTTTATGCTCCCTTGAAGTCGCCTGCCCATCCGGTCCCGTCCGGCGACCGGCTGATGGCGCGCCAGATCATCGCAGTATTGAAGATGGCCGGGCATGAGGTCGAAGTCGCTTCCGAATTGCGCAGCTTCACGCCTACCCCGGAAGCCGGCCCACGCGCGGAGATCGCCAGGCAGGCGGAGAGCGAGATGGGCCGACTGCGGGAGCAATGGCGGGACAAGGCGGCACCCGATCTGTGGTTCACCTATCATCCCTATTACAAGACACCCGATCTCATCGGTCCACCCATAGCCAGCACGCTGGGCATTCCCTATGTGACGGCCGAGGCCTCCTACTCCCGCCGTCATGACGAGACCGGCTGGAGCGAGAACCAGCGCCTTATCGCCGATGCGGTAAGGCTTGCCGCCGTCAATCTGTGCTTTACCGAGCGGGACCGGCTTGGTTTGCTCGATGCGATCCCCGATGCCCGCTACGAGCGCTTCCTGCCCTTCATCGATACCGCACCCTTCGCCCGCTCCTCCTCCGATCCGCGACGGCTGATTACAGTGGCAATGCTACGGAAGGGCGACAAGTTTGACAGCTACGCGATGCTGGCGGGTGCGCTTGATCTTATCCGCGATCAGGATTGGATCCTGACCATCATTGGCGACGGGCCGATGCGGGCCGAGGCACGGTCGTTGTTTTCCACATTCGGTGAAAGCCGCATCATCTGGCGCGGGGAGCGTTCCACCCCAGAGATCGCGCAAGAACTGGCGGCCGCCGGCCTTTATGTCTGGCCCGGCTGCAACGAAGCCTATGGCCTCGCCTATCTGGAGGCGCAGGCGGCGGGCCTGCCCGTCATCGCGCAGGCAACGGCCGGCGTGCCGGAGGTCGTGATGACGGACAAGACAGGACTTCTAACACCAGAGGGCGATATCGAGGCCTATGCCAGTGCCATCGCTCGACTTTTGAACGACCAGAACCTGCGGCAGACCATGGCAAACGCAGCCTATGACTTCGTGCATCAGGAGCGCTCGCTGACCGCCGCAGCGCGGCGGTTGGAAACCATTCTTCGAAACCATTTGGGAGACACCTATTATGAGCGATAGAGCCGATTGGCAGCCCGTGCGTGACGAGCTGCGGCGATGGAGCGAGGCGGGACGGAAGGTAAAATTCTGGTTCCGCGACGACGACGCCATCGAGCCGACCCCTGCCCTCGACCGGCTTCTGTCGCTTGCCAATCGTTTCGACGTGCCGATGGCTCTGGCGATCATTCCGGGACCGACGGGCGAGGCACTGGCCGAACGTCTGACGCGGGAAAGCCACATCACCGCCGCGGTGCACGGCTGGACGCACCAAAACTATGCCCCTGACGAAACCAAGAAGCAGGAGCTCGGTCTGCATCGGCCGCAGTCGATCGTGCTCGACGAGCTGCACCGCGGCTTCGATAAGCTGAAGACCCTTTACCCACAACAGTTCGTGCCGCTGTTGGTCCCGCCGTGGAACCGGATCGATGATGCGCTGTTGCCACATCTCGCCCCCTTCGGCTATCGCGCCGTCTCCGTTTTCGGACTGGCAAAACAGGCCCCCATCGGCTTGATCAACACCCATATCGACATCATGAGATGGCACGGCGTACGTGGTGGTTTACCGCATGCTGAAGTAATCGGACGTCTCGTGGAAGAACTCCGGATCCGTTTCGACGGCCATGACGAACCGATCGGGGTGATGACGCACCATCTCGCCCATGACGATCTCGCCTGGAATTTCGTGGAGGCGCTGTTTGAGGAGACGGCCGACCATGCCGCCATCGAATGGCGGCCGGTCGGCGACTTCGTGCATTAGTCGTTGTGCTACGCGCCGAGTTCCTGGGCAAGCCCGATGAGAAGTCCTTCAGGTCCGCGGATATAGCAGAGGCGATACGCGTCGCTATACTGGACAACTTCGCCGACGAGCTGCGCGCCACGCGCGCGAAGCCTTTCAAGCGTGTCGTCGATGTCGTCCACGGCAAACATGACGCGGAGATAACCCAAAGCGTTAACCGGGGCGTTGCGATGATCCGCGACGACGGCCGGCGCAAGGAAACGGGAGAGCTCGAGCCGGCTGTGGCCGTCCGGCGTGCGCATCATGGCAATTTCGACGCGCTGATCGCCTAGGCCGGTGATACGCCCGGCCCACTCTCCTTCGATCGTCGCCTGCCCTTCGAGCTCGAGGCCGAGTTCGCGAAAAAAATCAATCGCCCCTGCCAGGTTTTCGACGACGATTCCGACATTGTCCATTCGCTTGACGGCCATCTCTTCAACCTCCCGAAAGCCGTTTCAGTCAAAGGGTTGTTACCCCGTGTAATAACGGACACTTCTAGCCAAACGGTGTCTCAGAGCTGCAGCGATTGCCCGTCAAAGGCGAAGAACGCTTCGGGGAAGCTCTTCTGCGCATCGCGCTGCATGTCGTCCAGTTCGCGATCCGTCCGGCCGGGCGCATGATGGAACATGGCAAGCCGCTTGGCACCGGCCTTCTTCGCGAGCTTGATGCCCTCCTGCCATGTAGAATGGCCAAAACCGAGATATTTCTGCATCTCCGTTTCGAGATAGGTCGCATCGTAGATGGCAAGGTCGGCATCCGCCATCAGCTCAAGCGCCGCCTCATCCAGTTTGCCCGCCACATGCTCGGTATCATAGACCATGGCGATCACTCGCCCCGACCATTCGATGCGATAGCCGATGCAGCCGCCGGGATGGTTCAGCCTCGTCGTATGAATGACGATGCCGGGATGCGGCTTCAACGTGTCGCCGGCGGCGAAATCGCGGAAATTCATCGTCGCCCGACAGATGTCGGGTTCGACAGGGAACCAAGGCGGCCGCATGAATTGGCCGATCAGCTGCCGCGTCGTCGTCTTGCCGGCCAGATGGCCCGACCAGAGATCGACGCTGACGCGCGGATCGTATATCGCGTTGAAGAAAGGCAGGCCGATGATGTGATCATAGTGGGAGTGGGTGAAGAAGAGATCGATGTTGCGGACCTCTTCCTTGGCAAGGGATGCCGCCGCTTCGCGCAAACCGGTCCCTGCGTCGAACAAGATATGCCTGCCGTCATGCCGTAACTCAATGCACGACGTGTTACCGCCGTACCGCTCAAATTCCGGTCCCGATACAGGGATGCTCCCCCGCACGCCCCAAAATTTCAGCTCAAAACTATCGTTGTTCATGGAAGTTTTTACACCATTCCCCTTTCGGTCAAAAAAAGCACACTTTTGCTATCGTGCGAAGCCAGCAATTTCTAAAAGTCGTGCAGTGGTAAAAACTGGATCTCATCGGTCAGCCGACACAGATCGTTGGGCGGATTGTCGCCAACGGATCGCACAGGCCTAATATAGGTATGAAATGGCAGAATAGATAAGAGGGGGGAATTTGCGTGTGGTCCCGATGGGCTAATCTATATTAGACCACAACGAGATGCGAACCTGTGCGAGAGACTGAGAAGATTTGGCCGAGACTTGCGCGCTTCTATCCTAGAGCGTGGCGGCCGAACGTGCCGCCTGTTCGTAATAACCGGACAATGCCCTCAGATGCGAGGCGATATCGGAGAGATCGTCTTGCGAA
Source organism: Martinezella sp. CNPSo 3890 (assembly GCF_057784455.1). NCBI lineage: Bacteria > Pseudomonadati > Pseudomonadota > Alphaproteobacteria > Hyphomicrobiales > Rhizobiaceae > Martinezella > Martinezella sp. CNPSo 3890. The sequence goes on from NZ_JBXSOR010000004.1 coordinate 311,271, forward strand.
AGACCCGATACTTTCGTTGCCTCAACCAATAGCCGCTCGCGAATTTCGGTATAGCGCTTCAGCGCGTCCAGGCCCTTGTCGGTGACCCGTATCGTCTTTTCCTTGCCGGCCTTGCCGCTTTTGACGAGGCCTGCCGCCTCGAGCTTCTTGATGGCGTAATTGGCAACATGCGTGTCTTCAATATCGAGGACGAGGCAGAGATCGGCGAGCGTCTTCGGCCGGTCGCGATGCCGCACGGAATGGATGATCAGGATCTCGATCGGTGAAAGACCGGGCACGCCGGCCGCTGCCATGCAGCGCACTAGCCACCGATTGAAGGCATGGGAAAAGAGGATCGACCCGTATTCCAGCTCCGACAAGGCTGGCGAGCTGCCGCCGGCAAGATGGGCCGATGATACGATCAACTCGCGTCGTTTGCTCTTTTCCTCGGACGTCACCTGAAAACTCCTTCGAACCGGATTAAGGCCCGGCAGATTCGACGAGCCGGGCGATCAAGGCCGCTCGACCCGGCATCACATTGCTATTCGTCCCGTTTTCCGTAGCCGCCGCCGGTGGGAGTGACGACCGTAAAGGCTTCGCCGGCTTCGAGGACGGTATGGGCCGACCCGATCAGTTCCTCGATCTTGCCATCGTTGCGGCGGACATAGTTGCGGCCAGTCTGTCCGGCTTCGCCGCCCTTGATGCCGAAGGGCGCCACACGCCGATGGCCCGATAGGATCGCGAATTCCAGCTTCTCACGCGTGCGGATCGTGCGCTGCGTGCCGTTGCCGGAGTTCCATTTGCCGCGCCCGCCCGAATTCGGACGAATATGGAAATCCTCCAACACCACAGGGAACCGCGTCTCAAGGATTTCGGGATCCGTCAGACGCGAGTTGGTCATGTGCGTATGCACAGCATCGGCGCCGTTGAAGCCCGGTCCTGCCGGCGCGCCGGAGCAGATCGTCTCGTAATATTGATAGGCATCGTTGCCGAAGGTCAGATTGTTCATCGTGCCCTGGGCTGCGGCAAGCGCCTCGACCGCGCCGAACAGGCAGTTGGTCACGGCCTGACTGACCTCGACATTGCCGGCAACGACGGCAGCCGGATATTTCGGCGTCAGCATCGTGCCTTCGGGGATGATGATCCGGATCGGCCGGAGGCAGCCGGCATTCATCGGAATATCGGCCTCGACGAGCACACGGAAGACATAGAGGACGGCGGCGCGTGTGACGGGCTGCGGCGCATTGAAATTGTCGGGGCGCTGCGCGGATGTGCCGGTGAAATCGACCGTCGCCTCGCGCTTGTCCTTATCGATCGAAATCTTGACGACGATCTTGCAGCCCTGATCCATCTCATAGCTGAATTCGCCGTCCGACAGACGATCGAGGACACGCCGCACGCTTTCCGCCGCATTGTCCTGAACGTGACCCATATAGGCGTCGACGACATCTTCGCCGAAGAGTGCGATCATCTTCTTCAGCTCGGCGACACCCTTTTCATTGGCGGCAACCTGGGCCTTGAGGTCATTGATATTCTGCGCCAGCGTGCGCACGGGATAGCGGGCACCCGTCAGCAGCTTGGTAAGCTCCGCCTCACAGAACCGGCCCCGATCAAGCAGCTTGAAATTGTCGATATAGACGCCTTCTTCCTCGATATGGGTGGCAAGCGGCGACATCGATCCCGGTGAGATACCGCCGATATCGGCGTGATGGCCGCGGCTTGCAACCCAGAAGCGGATCTTCTGACCGGCATCATCGAAGACAGGGGTGCAGACGGTGAGGTCAGGCAGATGCGTCCCACCATTATAGGGTGCATTGATGAGGAAGACATCGCCCGGACGGATGACGGCGTTTTCGCGGATCGCGGTCGCGACGGATGCGTCCATTGAGCCGAGATGAACCGGCATATGCGGCGCATTCGCCACAAGATTGCCTTCCGCATCGAAGACGGCACAGGAGAAATCCAGCCGCTCCTTGATGTTGACCGAATAGGCCGTGTTCTGCAGCGTCATGCCCATCTGCTCTGCGATCGACATGAAGAGATTGTTGAAGATCTCCAGCATGACGGGATCAGCCTTGGTGCCGATGGCATTGCGCTCCGGCAGCGCCTTGATGCGCTTGAGGACGATATGATCCTTTGTGGTCAGCTGCGCCTGCCAGCCATCCTCGATGACGATCGTCTGGTTCGGCTCGATGATGATGGCCGGGCCGGTGACAGTCTGGCCCGGCTTGATTGCCTCACGCAGGACAACAGCCGCATCGTGACTTTCGCCGTTTGAGTAGAAGGCGGTGCGCCTTGCAGCTTGCGCCTCACCCTCGGCCGCCGCTTCAAGCTCGACTGCGATATCGGCAGCAGCACCGCCGATCGTTTCGATCTCGACGGCCTCCACGACTAGAGGCTTGTCCTCGGCAACGAAGCCGAAGCGGCGCTTGTGCAGCGTCTCGAACTGGCTGCGCAGCCGCGCGGGATCGTCGATTTCGGGGAAAGTCGTCTCGACCGCCAGCAAGGTATCGGTGCCGGCATAGCGGATATGGGCGCGCTGGACCGTCTTGATCTCAGCTGTGGCAACGCCCTGAGCTTCCAACTCGGGCACGCATTCGCCGCGCAATTCGCTACCGAGCGCTGCAATGGCGACGGGTGCGGCATCATCAAGCGAAATGCCGAGCGCCTTCTGGCGCGTTGTCCTGATATCGGCAAGGCCCATGCCATAGGCGGAGAGAAGGCCGGACATCGGATGCAGAAGGATGCTCTTCATGCCGAGCGCGTCGGCAACCAGGCAGGCATGCTGCCCGCCGGCGCCGCCGAAACAATTCAGCGCATAACGGGTCACGTCATAGCCGCGCTGCACCGAGATTTTCTTGATCGCCTCGACCATATTGGCAACCGCGATGCGGATAAAGCCGTCGGCGACGTCTTCCGGGCTGCGGCCATCGCCGATTTCGGCTGCGAGTGCGGCGAACTTTGCCCGCACAGTTTCGACATCGAGCGGCTGGTCCTGATTGGGTCCGAAGATGGAGGGGAAGAACTCAGGCAGCAGCTTGCCCGCCATGACATTGGCGTCGGTGACGGCCAGCGGGCCGCCATTGCGATAGCAGGCCGGCCCGGGAAAGGCGCCGGCCGAATCCGGGCCGACGCGGAAACGATCACCATCGAAATGCAGGATCGAGCCACCGCCGGCCGCGACGGTATGGATCAGCATCATCGGCGCACGCACGCGCACACCGGCCACCTCCGTCTCGAAGGCGCGTTCATATTCGCCGTCGAAATGCGCCACATCCGTGGAGGTGCCGCCCATGTCGAAGCCGATAACATTGGCAAAGCCCGCCTGCTCACCGGTCTTCGCAAGGCCGACAACGCCACCGGCGGGGCCTGAGAGAATGGCATCCTTGCCCTGGAACATGTCTGCCGCCGTCAGCCCGCCCGACGACATCATGAACATGACGCGCGCGCCGGTCCGCTCGACATCGAGCTCATCACAGACCTGGCGGATATAGCGTCCGAGAACCGGCGAGAGATAGGCATCAATGACAGCCGTATCGCCGCGGCCGACGAGCTTGATCAGCGGCGAAACCTCATGGCTGACCGAGACCTGCTCGAAGCCGATCGACCTTGCGATCCTTGCAACGGCAGCCTCGTGCGCCGGGAACTTGTAGGCATGCATGAAGACGATGGCGACGGAGCGATAACCTTTGGCGAGAAGGTCACGCAGCGCCATTTCGGCGGCCTTTTCGTCCAGAGCCAATTCGACGGTGCCGTTGGCAAGCACCCTCTCCTCGATCTCGACGACATCTTCATAGAGCGCTTCCGGCTTGACGATCTCGGTCGCGAAGATCTTCTTGCGTTCCTGGTAGCCGATGCGCAGCGCGTCACGGAAACCCTTTGTCGTTACCAGAGCAAGGCGCTCGCCTTTGCGCTCGAGCAGAGCATTGGTGGCGACCGTCGTGCCCATGCGGACCTCGCCGATTGCATCTTCGGGAACCGGCTCACCTTTGCCAAGACCAAGATGCAGGCGGATGCCGTGAACGGCTGCGTCGCGGTAAGCCTCGGGATTTTCAGAAAGGACTTTGCGGGCGTGGAGGATGCCAGATGGATCGCGCCCGACAACGTCGGTAAAGGTACCGCCGCGATCGATCCAGAAATCCCAACGACCCGAAATATTCTCCGACAAACCCGCCTCCAGCAGCACGACGCCAACAACGATAATAATATATCGATAAATCGTCAACGTTTTATCGTCAACATGAATCGCCGATAGTGGCGCGTTTCACCACCAGTATGTCGAGTCGGCCAAGAGGCAAGCGAGGGCAAAGTCGCGATCAGCCAGATCAGATACGCTGGCGGCGCAACCGTTCCCGGAGCGATGAACCGTCATGAAATGCAAGGGCGCAAGGCCGCTGTAAACGGCGCTAGTGCAGGCCACCAACGCCGAGCAGGCGTTCAACCGCGTGATGATCCGCGGCCAGCGCCTCGGGCGTCCCTTTCCAGGCCAGCCGGCCGCGCTCCAGAATAATGACATCGCTGGCAAAATCCAGCGCGCTCTGGATGCGCTGCTCGACCAGCAGGATTGTCATGTCGCCCGCCTTGGCGAGCTTGGCGAAGGCCGCCATCAACTCCTCGCAGATAACGGGCGCCAATCCCTCCAGCGGCTCGTCCAGTAGCAGGACGGTCGGCTTGCCGAGGATAGTGCGGGCCGTCGACAGCATCTGCTGCTCGCCGCCGGAAAGCTGGCCGCCGAGGTTTTTGCGGCGCTCCTGCAGGCGCGGGAACATGTCGTAGGCTTCCTGCAAGGCGCTCTTCGGCCGCCCTTTCAGCCCAACGGAGAGATTTTCCTCCACCGTCAGCGTCGGAAAGACGTCGCGTGTCTGCGGAACGTAGCCGAGACCCTGATGGGCGCGTCTGGCACTCGGCAGGGCGGCGATGTCGGCCGAACCCAGCCGGATGCGGCCGTCATAGCGCCGGGTCTGCCCGGCGAGCGTGGCCAGCAGCGTGCTCTTGCCCATGCCATTGCGGCCGAGCACGGCGAGCCGTCCGCCCGCCGGGACCGAAAAGGAGACACCTTCCAGCACCCGCGTCGGACCATAGCCGGCCGACAGGTTTTCCACTTCAAGCGGCGTGGCCGGCATTGGCGTAGCTCCCCAGATAGGCTTCACGCACACGCGCATCCTGCGTCACGTCTTTCGGCGACCCGTCGAATATGATCGTACCGGCCGCGAGCACCACGACGCGCTTGGCAAAACGGAAAACGAGGTCCATGTCATGTTCGATCATCAGCACGGCGAGATCGGCTGGCAGATCGGCCAGCGCCTGCTCGATGCGGCCGGTATCGCTCTGCGGCACGCCGGCGGCAGGCTCATCCAGCAGCAGCACCTTCGGCTTCAGCGCCATGGCAACGGCAATTTCCAATAGCCGCTGCTGGCCATAGGCAATCTCACTGACTTTGCGATGCGCAAGCGCGCTGAGGCCGAGCGTTCCGAGTAGTTCCTCCGTTTCGGCCATGACATCGCGCATGGAGAGGAAGTTACCGAACATGCGACCGGAGCGACCCGTCCGCTGCAGCACCGCCATACCGACATGCTCGGCCGGCGTCATATCCTGAAACAGCCGCGTCACCTGGAACGAGCGCACCAGCCCGCGTCGCACACGACCGATGGCATCGACCTTGTTGACGTTCTGACCGGCAATGCGGACTTCACCGGAATCCGCCTGCAGATTGCCTGTTACGAGATTGACGAAGCTGGTCTTGCCGGCGCCGTTCGGGCCAATGAGAGCGACGCGGTCGCCCGGCGCCATCGACAGGCTGACATTGTTCGTCACCGTCAGCCCGCCGAACGCCTTCTTCAGATTGCTGACTTCGAAAATAGCGCTCATGCCCGCGCCTCCCGGCGGCGGGCCACATAGGCAGCCGCCGTGCCGTAAATACCCTTGGGCGCGAAGAGAACGACGAGAATGAGAAGCCCGCCGACGATCGTCAGCCAATGGAAGGGGTTGGCGGCGGAGACATAATCCTCGAAGAGCATGAAGATCAGCGTGCCGACGAGCGCACCAAACAGCGATCCGGTGCCGCCGAGCACGAGCATGACCAGAGCCTCGGCCGATTGTGTGAAGGAGAGACTGTCGAGACCGACGACCTGCGTGGAGATCGCATTCAGCGCACCGCCGATGCCGGCAACAGCACCGGAAATGACATACATCTTGATGAGAGCTACTTTCGGCGAGGCACCCATGGCGCGGATGCGCAAGGGATCCTGCCGGATGCCGCGGCAGAGCATGCCGAAGGGCGAACGGACGAGAAAGCGCAAAAGTACGAGCACGATCAGCAGCAGTGCCACGCCATAGAAGTAGGCCGTATGCCCATAGAGATCGAATTCGAAAACACCGAACAGCGGATCAGCTGAAATACCCGACAGGCCGTCGCTGCCGCCTGTCCAGCTCGACGCCTTGTTGGCGAATTCGTGGAAGAGATAGATCAGCGCAATCGACAGCACGAGCTGCGGCAGGCCATGAGCTCTCAAAATGACAATGGAGCAAATCAGCCCGGCAGCCGCGCCACCGGCGATGCCGGCAAGCGTCATCAGCAAGGGATCGTTGATGCCGTAATGGGCTGACGCAATGCCGGCCGCATAGGCACCAGCACCGAACAATGCCGCATGGCCGAGAGTCGCCACGCCGCAATAGCCGGTGACGAGATCGAGCGAGAGAACGAGAAGCGCGATCGCGATCAGGCGCGTCAGGAGGGCAAGGTTGTCTGGAAACAGCAGGTAGCCGGCGGCAGCCAGCAGGGCGATGACCGCCACCGCGATGAAATCCTGTCCAAGTGTGCGATGTCTGGTCACGAGCGGAGCGGCCTCTCTTTCAAACGTCAAAGCCATGTTACTTCATTCTCCCGGCAAAGCCGCGCGGGAAGACGCAGACAATGGCAATGACGGCCAGATAGAAGAAGAATTCCCCATATTCGGGCATGAGATAGCGGCCGGTCGTATCGATGCAGCCAAGGATGAGACAGGCGAGCAATGCGCCGGAAATCGAGCCCGCACCGCCGACCGAGACGACGACGAGAAAGGTCACCATGTAGCGCAGGGCATAATAAGGTTCGACCGGCAGGAGCTCGGCACCCACCACGCCGCCGAAGGCGGCAAGCCCGACGGCAATGGCGAAGCTGACCGCATAGACGATTTCCGTCCTGACGCCGAGAGCAGCCGCCATCGCGGCATTATCGACGGAGGCACGCAGCTTCACGCCGAAGGAGGTCTTCTCGATCGTGTACCACAAGGCTAGGGCGACGATGAGGCCGCAGGTGATCGCGAAGATGCGATGGGTGCCGATGGTACGGAAGCCGAGATCGACCGAACCTTGGAGGCTGCCAGGCAGCGGTATGGTCTTCAGGGTGGGGCCGAAGACGTAATTGGCGATGCCGATGATGCAGAAGGTGATGCCGATCGTCATCAGCACCTGCGTCAATTCAGGCGCGCCATAGATGCGCCGATAAAGCAACCGTTCGATCGGGATGGAGATGATGACGGTGCCGACGACCGCCAGCAATACGGCCGCTCCATAGCCTAGACCAAGATCGCGCGTGGCATAGGAGGCGATATAGCCGCCGATCATGGCAAAGGCGCCGTGGGCAAGATTGACGACGCGCATCAGCCCCATGGTGACGGAAAGGCCGATGGAGATGACGAACAGCACCATGCCGTAAGCGAGGGCATCGACTGCTATGCTGAGCACGGTTTGCATTGATATGGCTGGTCCGGTTTGTGTGGCGCGGCCGCTGCCATCACACGCCTGAGGATGTCTACACTCAGGCGCATGAAGTTTTGGCGCAACTTACTTCGCAGCAGCAAGGCCGGGATCGCCCTGCTTCTCGAAGGTCTGGATTTCCTTGTTGTAGTACTTGCCGTCATCGCCCTTGGCGACTTCTCGCAGATAGATGTTCTGCATGATATGCCGGCTTTCGGGATCGATGGTGACGGGACCGCGCGGGCTGACCCAGGACAGGCCCTTCACGGCATCGACCGCCTTCTGCGCATCCTGCTTGCCGCCGGTCGCCTCGATCATCTTGTAGATGACATGCATCCCGTCGAAGGCACCCACGGCCGGGAAGGTCAGCTCGGCCGGATTGCCGATCGCCTTGTCGGCGGCGGCGACGAAAGCCTTGTTTTCGGGGGAGTCATGCGAAATCGCATAGTGGAAGGTCGTCTGCATGCCGAGCGCGGCATCGCCAAGCGCCGGCAGATCGGACTCCTGCGTGAGGTCGCCGGGCGCAAAGAGCTTGATGCCGGCAGACTTTAGGCCATTTTCATTGTATGCCTTAACGAAGCCGAGCGTCGTCGGCCCGGAGGGCAGGAAGGCGAAGACGCCCTGTGCGCCGGAATCCTTGATGCGCTGCATGATCGGGCTGAAGTCGTTGGTCGAGAGCGGCATGCGGATCGCCTGCACCACTTCGCCGCCCTGCTTTTCGAAGCCGGCCTTGAACGCGTTTTCGGCATCGACGCCCGGACCGTAGTCGCTGACAACGGAAATGACCTTTTTCACGCCGGCATCATAGGCAACCTTGGCGATCGGCGTTGAGGTCTGCCAGGTGGTAAAGGACGTGCGTACGACGAGCGGGCTCTTGGTGACGATGGCCGAAGTGGCAGCGTTGAAGATCACCATCGGCACATTGGCCTGTTTGAGGATCGGCGTCACGGCCATCGCATCCGGGGTAAAGTAGAAGCCGGCGAGATACTGGACCTTCTCCTTGACGACGAGCTCCTGGGCGAGCGACTTCGATTGGGCGGGATCGGCCGCAGGCAAGTCGCGGTAGATCACCTCCACCTCATCATTGCCAACCTTCTTGCCATTGACGGCCATATAGGCATCGATGCCCGCCTTGAAATTCTTGCCTTGCAGCGCGAACGGACCCGAAAACGGACCGATGACGCCGACCTTGATAGTATCGGCATAGGCAGCACCGCCAAGAGCAACGGCCGCAATGGCGGCCAAGACAAACCGTTTCATTTTCTCTCCTCCCGGCAGCCGTCTTTTTGAGCTGCCCTTGATCATTCAAATTCTGATCATCGCCAATTTCTCATGAGAAATGGTGATGTAAAATGAAATAAAACCTTGCTTCCATACCGATTCAGTTATGGATGGCGACGAATATCCTACTCGGCCGTCGTTCCCAAGCGCTTGATCGAACCGACCAGTTGCAACGCGTGGCGCAACGAAGCTGCCGTTGCCACCACCATAGGCGGCAATAGCAACCATTCCAATGTCCAGGCGGCGCCAGAGCGCTCCTGCTCGTGTACCAGCGACTGGTGAATGCCGGAAAGCTGGACGGCATTGAAGCGAGCTAGCGTGACAAGCGTTTCAGCCGCGACCGGATTTTGCTTGTGCGGCATGGCGGAGGAGCCGCCGCCGCCGGCAAGCTCTATCTCCTCGCCTGCCTGCGCCAGAAGTGCCACGTCCTGGCCGATCTTGCCGAGGCTGCCTGATATCATGGACAAGAGCCCGGCAAGCTCGGCAATGCGCGCTCTCTGGCTTTGCCATTGCGGCTCGTCCGTGAGACCAAGCGCTTGCGCCAGCGAGCTTCTGATTTCCGCGGCCTTCTCGCCGAATTTTTCGAGCGTGCCCGCCGCGCCGCCGAATTGCAGCGGGAAGCTTTCCTGCGTCAGCCGATCGCGATACTGATCAAGCGGATGCTGCCACGCCCGCAGCCGATCGGACACTGTGATTTGGATCGCCGCCTGCATCCGGGTGCGGCCCATCAGCCGGTTCGAATCGAAACGCGCATCCAATTTGGTGAGCGCGGAGGATACGGCGAAGAGGCGGCTGCTCAAGATAAAGGCCGCAGCCTTCAGCCGCAGCATCAGGCTCGTATCGATGACATCCTGGCTGGTGGCGCCGAAATGGACATGTTTGCCGACATCCTCTCCGACCGTCTTGCGCAGTTGCCGAACAAGATCCGGCACGACGACGCCATCCGATGCCGTTGCACTCATCAGGCTTTGTAGATCGGGTTCGAAATCCGCGCAGACCTTAGCGATATGCGCAGCCACTTCCTGCGGGATCAGCCCATGCTGTGCCTCGACCTCGGCAAGTGCCGCTTCGAAAGAGAGCATGGCGCGGATGTCGGCCTTGGCTGAAAAATACGCCGCAATCTCCTCGTCACCGAGAAGGCCTGACAGAAAGGGATGATCGAAGGGAGAAACGCTCATGGCCTATATATCGAGGAAAACCGTTTCTTTGTCGCCCTGCAAATGGATGTCGAAGGTGTAGACGGAACTTTCCTTGTGAGCGATCAGCGTTGCCAAGCGCTCCTTGTGTTCGATGCGGGCAAGCAATGGATCTTCCGCGTTGGCGGCAGCTTCCTCCGGAAAATACATGCGCGTGTGCAGGCCGATGTTGATGCCGCGGGCGACGATCCAGACGGTGATGTGCGGCGCCATCTTGCGGCCGTCCTTGAAGGGAACGCGGCCGGGCTTGATGGTCTGGAAACGGAAAACGCCGTCGGTCGAATTGGTCGGACAACGCCCCCAGCCGGTAAAGTTCGGATCGGCCGTGCCGCGCAGCTCCGAGGGGCTGTTATAAAGCCCAGCGCTATCGGCCTGCCAGATCTCGAGGACGGCATCCTTGACCGGCGCTCCCGCGCCATCGAGAACCCTGCCCGTCACGGTGATACGCTCGCCGAGCGTCTTGTCGTTCAACATGACGGAGCCGAGGTCGGTTTCGTAGACACCGCCGATCTCGCTATAGTTCGGCGTCAGGCCGATATGGACGTAAGGGCCTGCCGTCTGCGACGGCGTTTCCTTGAGATAGCCGAGATCCTGTACCATCAATTGCCCTCCAGCCGGTTTTCGAACAGGGTCGACCGGCGACCGCGCAGCACGATATCGAATTTATAGGCGCGGGCATCCATCGGGATCGTGTTGCCCCAGTCAAGCGGCGCAATCAGCTGCTCGATCGCCTGTTTGTCGGGGATCGTCCCGACGATCGGACATTTCCAGATCATCGGATCGCCCTCGAAATACATCTGCGTGATCAGCCGCTGCGCAAAGCCATGGCCGAAGACGGAGAAGTGGATATGCGCAGGGCGCCAGTCATTGACGCCGTTCGGCCAGGGATAGGCGCCGGGGCGGATGGTGCGGAAAGCATAGCGGCCTTCGTCATCGGTGATGGCGCGGCCGCACCCCCCGAAATTCGGATCGATGGCCGCGAGATAGCTTTCCTTCTTGTGGCGATAACGGCCGCCGGCATTGGCCTGCCAGAATTCGAGCAGGACGCCCGGCACCGGCCGGCCGCGCTCGTCGAGCACGCGGCCATGAACAATGATCCGCTCGCCGATGGCGCTCTCGCCCGGCTTGGCGAAATTATGGATCAGGTCGTTGTCGAGTTCGTTCAATATGGAATGGCCGAAGACCGGTCCGGTGATTTCGGAGATGGTGCCGTCGAGCGATAGCAGCGCGCGTTGCGGCGAGCGCAATACGGACGTCTTATAGCCGGGCGCGAAGGCCGGCGGATGCCAGGCGCGGTCTCTCGCGAAAAAGGCGCCCGTTTCGGGTTTGCTGTTGCTTCTATCGGACATGTCTGCCTCGCTTCATGCCGCCTGTTCGGCGTCCATCTGTTCGAAAACCTGCTTGGCGATCTTGATCGCGTGGTTTGCGGCCGGCACGCCGGCATAGATCGCCACATGCAGAAGCGCCTCGCAGATATCGTCGCGCGTCGCGCCGGTGTTGCGCGTGGCGCGCACATGCATTGCCACCTCGTCATCCTGGCCGAGTGCCGCCAGAAGCGCGATCGTCACGATGGAGCGCTCGCGACGGCTGAGCGTCGGGCGCGACCAGACGTGCCCCCAGGCCGCTTCGGTGATCAGCTCCTGGAAAGGCTTGTCAAACTCTGTCACGCCCTGTTGCGCGCGATCGACATGCTCGTCGCCCAGGACTGCGCGGCGCGTTGCCATGCCCTGTAGATAGCGCTCGGACGGCATGGTGGGGTCATTCATCAGGCTTGCTCTCCACGCAGGACGACATCGATGAAGGCACGGATGACTTCGGTCAACGCCTCGGGTTGTTCGACGCAGGGGATGTGGCCCGCGTCTTTGATAACTTCATAACGCGCATTCGGAATGAGCTTTGCCGTCGACAGCACCAGCTCCGGCGGCGTCGAGCCGTCCTGATCGCCGACGATGCAGATGGTTGGCACGGCGATCTTTGCCGCGGCTTCGGTCAGATCGGCATCGCGAAGGGCCGCGCAGGTGGCGGCATAGCCCGCAACCGGCTGGCGGATCAGCATGTTGCAATAGCCGGCATAGGCGATGTTTTCCGGACGACGGAAGGCCGGCGTGAACCAGCGCTCCATGATGGCATCGACGATGGATTCGATACCTTCAGCCTCGACCTTGGCGATGCGGGCATTCCAGCTCTCGGTCGTGCCGATCTTGGGGGCGGTATCGCAGAGGATCAGCGCCCGTACCAGATCCGGTCGCCGCTGATAGAGCGACTGCGCAATCAGCCCGCCGACCGACAGGCCGCAAACGATCGCATTTTTGACCGAGAGAAAATCGAGCAGGCCGGCGAGGTCGGTCGCATGGTCCTCAATGGTATAGGGCATCTGGCCGAGATCGGAGAGACCATGGCCGCGTTTGTCGTAAAGCACGATGGCGAAATCGCCGGCGAGCCGCACGATCACATCCCGCCAGATCCGGAAATCGGTGCCGAGCGAATTGGCAAAGACAAGAACCGGCTTGTCGGCGGGGCCGCCAATGATCTGGTAATGGATCGTGACGTCGTTGATGCGGGCAAACTGCACTGGAAATCTCCTCGGGTGCGAGATTGGATGTATAATCTGGTTAGGTAAAATGATATTTCTTTGCTCTACGATAACTCCGGGGTTATGGGTGAGCATGCTCGACGCACGCATCAAGTTCCGCCATCTGCAGACCTTTGTCGAGGTTGCGCGCCAGAAAAGCGTGATCAAGGCGGCTGGCCTGCTGAATATCAGCCAGCCGGCGGTGACGAAAACCATCCGCGAACTCGAAGAAGCGCTTGGTGTCGCCGTCTTCGAGCGCGATGGGCGCGGCATCCGCATCACGCGCTACGGCGAAGTCTTCCTCCGCCATGCCGGTGCCGCATTGACAGCACTCCGGCAGGGTCTCGATTCCGTCTCGCAGGAGCGCTCCGGCGAAGCGCCACCGATCCGCGTTGGCGCATTGCCGACGGTCTCGACGCGGATCATGCCGCGGGCAATGGAATTGTTTCTCAAGGAGGAGACCTGGAGCCGCATCAAGATCGTGACCGGCGAGAACGCGGTGCTTTTGGAGCAATTGCGGATCGGCGATCTCGATCTCGTCGTTGGCCGATTGGCAAGCCCCGACAAGATGACCGGCTTTTCCTTCGAGCACCTCTATTCCGAACAGGTGGTTTTCGCCGTCAGGGCCGGCCATCCCTTGCTGTCCGGCACGCAATCGCTGTTTTCCGATCTCAGCCGCTATACAGTCCTGATGCCGACGCGCGGCTCGATCATCCGACCCTTCGTCGACAGCTTTCTGATCGCCAACGGCGCCGGCGGGCTGCCCAACCAGATCGAGACCGTCTCCGATTCCTTCGGCCGCGCCTTCGTGCGCTCGAGCGACGCTATCTGGATCATCTCGGCCGGCGTCGTTGCCGGCGATGTCGAGGACGGACTATTAGCACTTCTGCCGATCGATACCAGCGAGACGAAGGGACCGGTCGGATTGACCATGCGCACCGACGCCATCCCCACCCTTCCCTTGTCGATCCTGATGCAGACGATCCGGCAAGCGGCAAGCGAGGTCGCCAAGAAGCTTTAGATCTCGTCTAGAACGGCAGGCCGACATAGTTCTCGGCGAGCGCGGTCGAAGCGGCACGCGAATGGGTGAGATAGTCGAGTTCGGCTTCCTGGATCTTCTGGTCGAAATCATTTGTATCGGGAAAGCGATGCATCATCGTCGTCATCCACCAGGAGAAGCGCACCGCCTTCCAGACCCGGGCAAGCGCGCGGGCGGAATAGGCCTCCAGTCCGGCGTTCGAGCGGTCCTGATAATGCTCGGCTAGACCCGAAAACAGGTAATGCACGTCGCTCGCCGCCAGATTGAGCCCCTTGGCGCCGGTCGGCGGCACGATATGGGCGGCATCGCCAACCAGGAAGAGGCGGCCAAAACGCATGGGCTCGGCCACGAAGGAGCGCAGCGGCGCGATCGATTTTTCGAAGGACGGCGCCGTCACCAGAGCCTCGGCATGATGGGCAGGCAGTCGACGGCGCAGCTCATCCCAGAAGCGATCGTCGCTCCAGTCCTCGATCTTTTCGTCAAGGGGACACTGAATGTAATAGCGGCTGCGCGTTATCGACCGCATGGAGCATAGCGCAAATCCACGCGGATGATTGGCATAGATCAGCTCATGATTGACGGGCGCCACTTCCGCCAGCACGCCAAGCCAGCCGAAGGGATAGACCTTCTCGAAACTGCGGATCGCGTTTTCCGGAACCGATTTGCGGCTGACGCCATGAAAGCCGTCGCAGCCGGCGATGAAATCGCAATCGATGCGATGGGAAACGCCGTCCTTCTCGTAGGTCAGGTAGGGCGTATCGCCATCGAAACCGTGCGGCTGGATATTGGCGGCGCTGTAGATGGTTGGAGCGCCGCTTTCCTCGCGGCGGGCCATCAGGTCGCGGGTCATCTCCGTCTGTCCGTAGATGACGACCCGCTTGCCGCCGGTGAGACCATGAAGGTCGATACGATGATCGCGGCCGTCGAAGGCGAGCGAGAAACCATCATGCGGCAAGCCTTCGGCATGCAGGCGTGAGCTCGCCTTCGCCTGATCCAGCAATCGGACGGTGCCTTCCTCCAGCACGCCGGCGCGCACGCGGCCGAGAATATAATCCTTGCCGACACGATCGAGAATGACATTATCGATGCCGGCCTCCGTCAGTAGCTGGCCGAGCAGCAGCCCGGACGGCCCTGAACCGATAATGGCGACTTGAGTGCGCATCGTCTCTCCTCCCATGCGTATTTCTTGCCTCAAGTCTCTTCGGCGCGAGGTAAGTCCGCAATGGACATTTCGGTCACGAAATTGCACAAATCGAACATGGTAAGCGAGGAGTGCCATGACGAAGACCGTGCCGACTTATGAGCTCTATGGCGAAAATACCGGCCGAAAGCCGGATTTTTGGCTGCATTGCGAGACAATTCCCTCCCGCAGCAGCCTTCATCATTGGGAGATTCGCCCGCACCGGCATGAGAGCTTTTTCCAGATCTTGTACATACAAGCCGGATCGGGCGATGCCGTCTTTGACGGAATTCCCCATGCCATCACGCCACCCGCCGTCATTACGGTGCCGCCGCGCCTCAATCACGGCTTTCGGTTCTCGCGCGATATAGACGGCTTCGTCATCACGGTACTGATTTCGCATCTGAAGGCCTCGCCGGGCGATCGCAGCCGGTTGGGCGCATGGCTTGCTGCTCCGCATCTGATCTTGCTCGATCCTGACGATGAAGACGCAGACTACGTCGCCAGCACATTGAGGCGCCTGGGGGAAGAATTTGCGAGCCACCGCAACGGCCGCAACGATCTGCTGGATGCCTATCTGACTTCGGCCTTGCTGCTGACGGCCCGCATCGCCCAAAAGGCTGATGAGGAATCCAATCCGGGCGACGAAAGCGAGCGCCGCATGGAGATGCTGCAGGGCCTGATCCAGCGCCACTTCCGCTCGCACAAGCCGGCCGCCTTCTATGCCGAGAGCCTTGGCATCTCGCCGGCCCATCTCAGCCGCATCGTGCGCGGCAGAACCGGGCATGGCGCGCACGAGCTGATCACACGCAAGCTGCTGGATGAGGCCAAGCGCGAGCTGGTCTTCACCTTCGCCACCGTTCAGGAAATCAGCTATCGCCTCGGCTTTGCCGATCCCGCCTATTTCTCCCGCTTCTTCGTCAAGCAGACCGGGCAAACGCCTCGCGCCTGGCGGATTGAGGAGAGGGAGAGGCTAGGAATGTGAACAGAAATCAATCGGGTAATCACCCGCCGCCGTGGGTCGAGACGGCCTTACAGGCCTCCTCACCATGAGGGCTAATCCTCTCACTTCGCCAAAGAGGCTCCAAAGCATATCGAGCGTCGGGCATGCTCCATCCTCATCCTGAGATGCGCAGCCGAAGGCGGAGCCTCGAAGGACGAGGATGGCCCCGAAAATACACAAAAGCTACGGCAGCACCAGCCGCAGCGCCTTTTGCGTTTCCTTCAGCAGTGGCAGAAAGCGATCCGCCATGTCGGAAGCCGCGACATAGGCAGCCGGAGCACCGATGTTGATCGCTGCCACGGTCTGGCGGCGATCGTTTTCGACCGGCACGGCAATTGAGCAAAGGCCGATTTCCAGCTCCTGGTCGATGACCGCATAGCCCTGCTCCCTCACCCGGCGGAATTCCGCCATCAGTTCCTCAGGATCGGTCTTTGTATTCGGCGTGTTCGCCTTGAGGTCGCTCCGCTCGAGCACCGCACGGGCCTGGCTTTCCGGCAAGGCGGCCAGCAGAACGCGACCCATTGAGGCGCAGAAGGCCGGAAGCCGGCTGCCCGGCGTCAGATTGATCGACATCACGCGGCGCTGCGAGGCGCGGGCGATGTAGACGACCTCCGTGCCGTCGAGCACCGAGGCTGACGCATTCTGCCCGGCACGCTCGGCAAGCTGATCAAGATGCGGCTGGATGATGGTCGGCAGCGGCGTCGCGGCCAGATAGGCGTGACCTAGCCTCAGGATCTTCGGCGTCAGCGTGAAGAATTTGCCGTCATAAACAGCATAGCCGAGTTCGGAGAGCGTTAGCAACGAGCGGCGCACGGTGGCGCGATCGAGGCCGGTCAGCTTCGATGCTTCGGCGATCGTCAGGCGCTGCTGCGTCTCGCCGAAGGCTTCGATCACTTTCAAACCCTTGGCAAAGCCGCCGACGAAATCCGTTTCGCGCATCTTAGATCCTCAATTTCGGCAGTTATTTTGTGCGATATATGAACAAATGTCAAATATCGCACAAAATGATTGCCGTCGAGCCCTTGCTGATCTATTCGAAAAAAAGAGGACGGGGCGCCTTGGCCCGCCAGCATTGGCAAGTGGGAGTTTGCGCATGGATAAGACAATTGCGAGCACGGCGGCTGCCGTCTCCGAGATCGGCGACGGTGCGACCGTCATGATCGGCGGCTTTGGCGGCTCCGGTGCGCCGATCGAACTCATTCATGCGCTGATCGACAAGCGTCCGAAGAACCTGACCGTCATCAACAACAATGCCGGCAACGGTCGTATCGGCATCGCTGCAATGATCGATGCGGGCATGGTCAGGAAGATGATCTGCTCCTTCCCACGCTCGTCCGATCCGCGCGCGTTCACGGATCGCTATCTGGCGGGCGAAATCGAGCTGGAACTGGTACCTCAGGGGACGCTCGCCGAACGCATCCGTGCCGGCGGCGCCGGCATACCGGCTTTCTACACCCCAACCGCCTATGGCACCGAACTCGCCAACGGCAAGGTCATCGCCGAATTCGACGGCCGCCACTATGTTCAGGAGCGCTGGCTCAAGGCCGATTTTGCCATCGTCAAGGCACATGTTGGCGATGTGCAGGGCAATCTCATCTACAACAAGGCCGGCCGCAATTTTAATCCGCTGATGTGCATGGCCGCAGCCAAGACGATCGCACAGGTCTCGAAAATCGTTGCTGCCGGCGAGCTCGATCCCGAACACATCGTTACCCCGGGCATCTTCGTCAACGGCGTCGTTGAGGTCGCCGATCCGCAGCAGGAAGAAAATCTCATTCGAGCCGGAGTGGCCTACGTATGACCATCGACACACGCGAAGACATCAAGCTCTCCAACGCCCAGATCGCCTGGCGCGCAGCTCAGGATATCCAGGATGGCGCCTATGTTAACCTCGGCATCGGCTTTCCGGAAATGGTCGCTCGCTACCAGCCTCCTGGCCGTCAGGCGCTCTTCCACACCGAAAACGGCATACTGAATTTCGGCGAGCCGCCGGCGGAAGGCGAGGAAGATTGGGATCTGATCAACGCCGGCAAGAAGGCCGTCACGCTGAAACCGGGCGCATCCTTTTTCCACCACGCCGATAGCTTCGCCATGGTGCGTGGCGGCCATCTGGATGTCGCGATCCTCGGCGCCTATCAAGTGGCGCAGAACGGCGATCTTGCCAATTGGCGCGTCGGCTCCAAGGGTGTGCCTGCCGTCGGCGGAGCCATGGATCTGGTCCATGGCGCCAAGCAGGTCTTCGTCATCACCGAACATGTGACGAAGGACGGCAAGCCGAAACTGGTGGAGGCCTGCACCTTCCCCTTGACCGGTGTCGGCTGCATCACCCGTATCTATACGAGCCATGCAGTCATCGACATTGGCAAGCAAGGTTTCGTCGTGCGCGAAAAACTCGCTGCCATGACGATGAACGAGCTGCAAGCGATGACCGGTGCGCCCCTGCATACAGACGGCCCGGTTGCCGACCTGATCGTGCCGACGCTCTAAAGCTCGTTGCGATCTTTCAGATTCGCGCGCAATGCTTTAAGCTTATAATATTTCGCATGCCGTTGTCGCAAATCCGCTGCTCACTTTTGCGCGCCATGCCGTAGGGAGAAGACCATGACCGAAGCCTTCATCTGTGATTACATCCGCACGCCGATCGGCCGCTTCGGCGGATCGCTTTCTTCCGTCCGCGCCGACGATCTCGGTGCAATACCACTGAAGGCGCTGATCGAACGCAACGGCTCTGTCGACTGGGAAGCCGTCGACGACGTGATCTATGGCTGCGCCAACCAGGCGGGCGAGGACAATCGCAACGTCGCGCGCATGGCAAGCCTGCTGGCCGGCCTGCCGATTTCAGTGCCCGGCACGACGATCAACCGGCTTTGCGGTTCCGGCATGGATGCCGTCATAGCAGCCGCCCGCGCCATCCGCGCCGGCGAGGCTGAATTGATGATCGCCGGCGGCGTCGAAAGCATGTCGCGCGCGCCCTTCGTCATTCCAAAGGCCGAAAGCGCCTTTTCGCGCAATGCCGAGATCTACGATACCACCATCGGCTGGCGCTTCATCAACCCTGTCATGAAGAAGCAATACGGTGTGGATTCCATGCCGGAAACCGGCGAGAACGTCGCAGAAGATTACAAGGTCACCCGCGAGGATCAGGACGCCTTTGCCGTTCGCTCGCAGGCAAAGGCTGCGGCAGCGCAGGAGAACGGCCGGCTTGCCAAGGAAATCACTTCGGTCACGATCCCGCAGCGCAAGGGCGATCCGGTCATTGTCGGCAAGGACGAGCATCCGCGCGCAACCACCATGGAAGCGCTTGCCAAGCTCGGCACGCCCTTCAAGAAGGAAGGCGGCACGGTGACGGCCGGCAACGCCTCCGGCGTCAATGATGGCGCTGCCGCGCTCATCATTGCTTCAGAGGCAGCTGCCAGGAAATACGGCCTGACGCCGATTGCCCGCATTCTCGGCGGTGCGGCCGCCGGTGTTCCCCCGCGCATCATGGGGATCGGCCCGGTTCCCGCCTCCCGCAAGCTCATGACGCGCCTCGGCATGGGCCAGGAACAGTTCGACGTTATCGAATTGAACGAGGCCTTCGCTTCGCAGGGGCTTGCCGTGTTGCGCGAACTCGGCATTGCCGATGACGATACGCGCGTCAACCGCAACGGAGGCGCCATCGCGCTTGGACATCCACTTGGCATGTCCGGTGCCCGCATCACCGGTACCGCCGCCCTGGAACTGAAAGAAACCGGCGGTCGCTATTCGCTGTCGACCATGTGCATCGGCGTCGGCCAGGGCATCGCTATCGCACTGGAACGGGTCTGATCGTTCTGGCCAGCCTATGGTCCGGCGCCACATGAGCGGCGGACCATGCTCACGGCCGAAACCCGAGCCGGGTCATTGAAGGCTGCAACCAACGATAAAACTGGAACGGCAAAGGTTTTGGCGCGTTTTTCCTGCTGCTCAGTGGGATCAGTCCATGCCATCACGCCAGAATGTCTTAAAAGCATCTCCGTCAAACGCCGTTATCATTCTCATTGCCATCACCCTGTCGCTGTCGATTGCGCACTCCGCCTTCGCTGCCGAGGGGCAGAAGGCCAGCCACCCTTCGGAAGGGCTGTTCCTGGTCCAGATCATTCTGCTTGTCGTATCGGGCAGATTGCTCGGCGAATTGATGGTGCGCATCGGCCAGCCATCGATCATGGGTCAGATCATTGCCGGTATCATTCTCGGCCCCTCCCTTTTCGGCTTGATCTTCCCCCATATACAGGCGAGCCTTTTTCCTTCGGAGGGCGCACAAAAGAGCATGACCGATGCGATCGGCCAGCTCGGCATTCTCTTTCTCCTGCTGCTCGCAGGCATGGAGACCGATCTCGGTCTTGCGAAACGCCTGCGCAAATCGGCGGCCGGCGTTTCGTTGACGGGCATCGTGATTCCCTTTGCGGCCGGCTTTGCACTCGGGGAGCTCATCCCGGACGCCTTTCTTCCCGATCCCGAAAAGCGGCTGGTCACATCACTTTTTCTTGGTACCGCGCTTTCCATTTCTTCCGTGAAGATCGTCGCCTCCGTCGTCCGCGAAATGGATTTCATGCGCCGGAACATCGGTCAGCTGATCGTCGCTTCGGCCATTATCGATGATACGGTTGGGTGGGTCATCATCGCCATAACCTTTGGTCTTGCGGAAAAAGGGACAGTCGATCTCATGACACTGGCGACCAGCGTCATCGGCACACTGGCCTTCATGGCCGTGAGCTTCACTGTAGGACGGCGGATCGTGTTCGAGATCATCCGCTGGACCAACGATAATTTTCGCAGCGATCTGCCCGTGCTCAGCGCCATCGTTGCGATCATGGGCGGGATGGCCATCATCACCAATCTCATCGGCGTCCATACCGTGCTCGGCGCCTTCGTCGCCGGCATCTCGTCGGTGAATCGCCGATCCTCACCCGACAGATCGACGTCCAGCTTCGCGGTTTGACGACAGCGCTGTTCATGCCAGTCTTCTTCGGGCTGACCGGCCTGCAGACCGATCTTACCGTGCTTGCCGATCCCTCCATCTTGCTGCTGACGGCCGCCATCGTCATCATAGCGAGCATCGGCAAGTTCGGAGGCGCTTTTGCCGCCGCCAAGTTTGGCGGCTATTCGGCATCCGAAGCTCTGGCGCTCGGCTGTGGAATGAACGCCAGGGGATCGACGGAAGTCATCGTCGCGACCATAGGCCTGTCCGTCGGCGTATTGGACGAAAAACTCTTCTCCATCATCGTCGCCATGGCCGTCATCACCACGATGGCGATGCCGCCAACGCTTCGCTGGGCGCTTGCCCGCCTGCCGTTGCGCGAAGAGGAGCGTGACCGGCTCGAACGTGAAGAATTTGAAAGCGAAAGCTTCCTCGGAAATTTCGAACGCATCCTGCTGACCGTGGATGGCTCGCAAAGCAGCCGCCTCGCCACGTGGATCGCCGCCTTCTTCGCCGTGACGCGCAAGATGCCTGTCACCGTCCTGGATATCAGGGAACCAAGCGACGCAATACACGATCCAAATGATAGAGCGACGACAGTTGCGGCGCCGCAAGGTCGAGCCGTCGCTGACGATTTGAGACAATGCGCGACCGATTTACTCGCGTCGGCTTCCCCGAAGCAGGATCTAGCCAGCGAAAGCGATATCCATGTTACGGTCTGGGAGAAGAACGACACGCTGGAAACCATGCTCGAAGATGTCTCGGGTACCGGCCACGATCTCCTCTTCATGGGCATCGAACCGACCATGGGCGAAGACGGGCGCTTCAGCACGGCCCTGCAAATCATGACCTCTGCCTTCCAGGGAACGTCAGCTATCGTAACAGCACGCGGTATGCTCCCCGAACGTCCCCAGGACTTGAGAATCCTGCTGCCGGTCAGCGGCACCGAACGCTCCGTCCGGGCAGCCGAATTCGGGCTTGCGATTGCGAAGGCGGCGGGAGCCCATTGCGCCCTGCTGCGGATCGTTGAACCGCGACAGGTCAGAGCCATTCCGCGCATCAGCGACCGAGGCAATGACCAATGGGACGTTCTCAACAAGGTCGGCGCGATCGCGGAGTACTATGGCGTCGAGATCGAGAAGGTGGTTCAGCAAGGACCGTCACCGGAGCTCTCGATCCTGCGGCACGCCCGAAGCGGCAAATATAATCTGATCGTGCTCGGCGTGAGCAAGCGAGCCAGTGGCAGCCTCTCCTATGGCAGCGTGGCAGACACACTGCTGCAAACGGCAGACAGATCATGCGTCTTCATTGAAACCGACCTGGCCGCCTCGCAGGCAATTCGCGAATAGCCCTGTCCGTCAACGGTGGGATGGATCAAGAGAATCAATAGGCGCCATCAGCACTATTCATTTCTCGAACGTAGCCCCGTGAAGCATATTGACCGGCAGCACGATCTTTTGCAGAGCCCGATATGTCCGACCTTATCCTTTCGCGCGACCATGAAGAAGCCGATACGCGGGATGGATGGAAGGTCGTCGCCGCCACCCATGTGCTGACGACCGTGACGTTCGGAGCCGCCTACTCCTTCTCCGCCACTTTGCCGGGGCTTGCTGCGGAGTTCAATGCGTCGCGCGGCGAGGTCGCCCTCGTCTTTTCCATTTCCGCATTTCTCTTCTACTCGCTCGGCGCGATTGCCGGGCCTCTCGCCGACAGATGGTCGTCGCGCAGCCTGGTTCTTCTGGGACTGGGAGCAATGATCATTGGCTATATCGGCGCCAGTCGTGCCGGATCCCTGACCGCACTTTACATCTGGTATGGCTTCGGCGTCGGATTTGGGATCGGCCTATCATACGTTCCGGCGATCGGAGCGGTGCAATCCTGGTTCATCCATAAACGAAGCCAGGCGTCGGGCGTCGCGACGGCCGGGATTGGGCTTGGGACCTTGATCCTGCCCTTCGCCATCGGCCAGGCTCTTCCCTTCATCGGCTGGCGAGGGTGTTTCCTTGCGCTTGCCTGCATCTTCGCCGTTTTTGGCGTACCGGCGGCTCTGCTTGTCCGCAAGCGCCGTGACGGTACGATCTCGTTCCCGGCGCACGCCGGCAATCCCAAGCTCCCCGCTGTATGGCGCGACGGACGGTTCTGGCTTTTCTATATCGTGCTTCTCCTGTCCTCTCTGTGCACCTTCATCCCCTATGTTCATATCGTCGCCGCCGCCCGCGACATGGGGCTTTCCATTCAGGACGGAACCGCCCTTGTCAGCGTTATCGGTGTCGGCAGCGTCATCGGCCGCTTCTTTCTGGCAGGCCTGGGAGATCGCTTCGGCCGCCGGCAACTGCTGGCATCGCTCACCCTTGCAGTCGCGGCCTCCTTTGCCATATGGGCGTCGGCATCAGGCATGATCCAGCTGATCTTGTTCGCATTGATCTTCGGCATGAGCTATGGCGGGTGCGTCGGCCTTTATCCGGCTGTCGCCGCCGATCTGTTCGGCACGCGCCAGATTGGTGCAGTTATCGGGTATCTCTATTCGGCCGTGGGTGTGGCAGCCCTGATCGGGCCAACTGCAGCAGGCTTTATTTTCGATCATACCGGCAGCTATTCCGGCCCGATTATCGCAAGCGGCCTCGCCGCATTCGCAGCAGGGTTTATCGCGTTGCGCCTCGGGAAGAAGTCCTAGAGCTGAGCTGCGATTGCAGCCTTGTCGATGACAGACCAGACGTTCCGGATCCGCCCGTCCAGAAACTCATAGAAGACATTCTCGGCAAACTGCACCCTTCTGCCATTCACCGCCATACCGAACAGCATTCCCGTCGGCCTACAATCAAATTGCAGGCGGCTTGCGACGCGTGGCGGTTCGCAGATCAGTAGAGTGATATCGAAATGAAGATCGGGAATGGCGCGAAAATCGCCTTCGAGCATTTGCCGATAGCCTGATAGTCCAATGTAGGCGTCATTGTAATGCACGTCTTCATGGACGAATTTACCCAGATTCGACCAATCCTGCTTGTTCAGGCAGGCAATATAGCCTCGGTAGACCTCGGACAGATCGACGCTTGCCATTCTCATCACCCACGCCCTGGAGGCAGCCTGCGCTTCAGGCCGATGCCTGCAGACGGCGGCGACTCGTATGCATCATCGTAATCGGATGCTTGAGCGCCGGTGCAGGACGGCCGATATGGTATCCCTGAACGGCATCGATGCCAAAGGATTTGACGAGATTGAGTTGCTCCTCGTCCTCCACGCCCTCGACCAAGATGCGATGGCCGCGATTGCGCACCAGACCGATGATGTCCTCGAGAAGGATCTTCGCACCGTCGTTGCTTGCCGCGTCGTGCAGGAAGGATTTGTCGATCTTGACGGTTTCGAACTCCATCAGCCGCAGCCATGATAATCCGGCAAAACCTGTGCCGAAATCATCCAGCCAGAATTTGATGCCGAGCTTCTTCAGATCCTGAATGCTGTCGAGGACATCGGGGCGTATCTCCATATCGACGCCCTCGGTGATCTCGAACGCCACCCTGTGACCCGAAACGCCCGTTTCCGCCAGAATAGCGGCCACCTGCGCGGCGAAACCCGGAGCCCGCAGCTGGATCGGGGAGACGTTTATGCTGACCGTGTCGACAATGTCGCGGGTAAGCAAATCACAGCAGGCCCTTCTGATCGCCCAATAGCCGAGTTCCATGATGGCGCCGGTGCGTTCCGCTATCGGGATAAAGACGGCCGGAGAAGCATTCGATCCGTCGAGCAACTGCAGGCGCATCAGAGCTTCATAGGCACCGATTTCTCCAGTCTGGAGATATTGGATCGGCTGATAGACCAGCGAGACGAGGTTCTGCTGGATGGCGATCTTCAAAATGGCCGCGATATTCTCGCTCGCATCGCCGCCCGGCAGCTCGTTCGGATCGAAGATCCGTGCGCAATTGCGGCCGCTCGCCTTTGCCGAATACAGCGCACGGTCTGCCTCGTTGATCACGTTCTCCAGCTTCGCGCCGGCGACGTCTCTCGTAATGGTCGCTCCAACACTTACCGTGACATGCCGGAAGCCGTCCAGACGTTGTGCATGGACGATATCGAGAGCCTCTATCCCCTGACAAATGGCATCCGCCAGAGCCAGCGCATCCGAACTGCTCTCCAGATCGAGGATAACGATGAATTCCTCGCCGCCGTAACGTCCGACCGTTGCCCCGAGTGGAGCAACGATGTTCGACAGCGCATTGGCAACCGTCACAAGGCAGTGATCCCCCTCCTGATGGCCGTAATAATCATTATACTTCTTAAAGAAGTCCACATCGACCAGCAGGATGGCGAATGCTGCGCCCTTCTCGCGCCAGCGATCCCAAAATTGTTTCAGCCTTATATCCGCGGCTCTTCTGTTCTCCATCCCGGTCAGGGAATCCGTGATCGAAAGCCGCAGAAGCGCCTCGCCGCGTTCGGTCGCCTGGCGCTGCTGCAGCTCCGCTTCCCTGGCATTGAGAAAGACGTTGAAACGCTCCTTGTTCAGTTTCCAGTTCACATAAGAGGTGAACACGAAGCAGCAGAGATAGAAGGTGGTGAAGGCCAGACAGTAGGCGGCGCTATAGTGAAATTCCGTCAGCGACAGCAGGAAAAAGGCGAAGATCAGCCCTGACGACATCAGTGCCAGGCCGAACTCAAGGCTGAAGAACAGGTTAACGCCCATCATGAAGATGGCGCCGAAGGCGGCATAATAGGAGAATGCCTCGGCATTGGCCGTCTGCAATGCCGGCAGCAGCCACACGACATATCCAAGAACGACGGCCGCAGCACATGTCGCCTCAAGCTCGCCGGCACGACGTTGCCGCGAAAACTGCATTTCCAGGATCAAAAGCGAAAAGCCCCCAATCAGAAACCGCGCAGGGATCGTCACGTGCGAGACGTCGGGAATGAAGACCAGATCCGTGACCAGGAAGAGGATATAAACGGGCACGGCAAGCCACAGACCGCTGCGAGCCAAAACGCGCCGCGCGTCGTTGCTATAGGCTTTGTAGAGCCCGCGCAGCTCATCGGGGCGGTTAGTCATGCGAGCCTCGCTCTGACCAAGATCGCTGTTTCCCGACAATCGACGCATGCTCATCATCACCCGAGTTAGCCGAGACCTCATGTCCACCGCGTTACCTTTGCGTCGCTCGAATGAACAAATCGCCCGCTTCACCACGGCGGCTAATTTGATCCGTTTGATAACGACAGCGTTGCCGCAGCGACATTAACAAAACCATAGCGCTCAATTTTTATATGAGATATGGTTTGCGTAGTGTTCACGGAATGATTTAAAATTGAAACAATTTCAAACCGCTCTTGATGGCTTCAGCCTCGTTACCTCCCAGTCCATCTCGGAACATACGAGATCGTCCGGTAACAACATTGCAACCGACCAAATAAAGGAGGGCGAGGCCGAACTCGCCCTCATTCTCTCCCTCACGCAGCAGGCGTTCGAAGCAAACGCGCCCGTTCCAGGCACCATGCAAGCCTTGACGGAGCGTCTGCAGGCGCTGAAAAACAAGACGACACCCCTGACCTGGGCACATCTTGCCTCGGTGGCGCAGGGACATCCCGTGTCGTCCTACCTGTTGCAGGACCCTCTGACACGATGGTCCTTCGAAAAGCCGCGCGGCTACAGCGGCGATGCCTATCTGCTGGATTTCATCTATGAACATCCGGCCGTTGCCGCACAGGTGGCGGAAGCTTCGGCGCTGGGCGCAGAAGTTTACGATTTCACCCGGCGCGCACCATCCGCCGTCGCCGTGCGAGAAAGGCGCGAGATCCTGGCAGCCCACGTCGATGCAGTGGCGGAGGCGACGGATGGCGCCGAAGTCCTGGCAATCGCGGCCGGCCATCTTCGCGAAGCGGAGCTCTCAAAGGCTCTGCAGAGCGGCAGGCTCAAGCGCTGGGTCGCGCTTGATCAGGACCCGGTCAGTGTCGGGGCGGTGAGCTCGACCTTCCATGGCACCTGTATAGAAGCGATCAACGGCTCCGTTCGCACCATTTTGGGACGCGCGCAGAAGCTCGGCACGTTCGACTTCATCTATGCAGCCGGCCTTTACGATTATCTGGCCGAAAGCGTAGCCGTGCGTCTGACGGAACGCTGCCTGCAAATGCTGAAGCCCGGCGGCAAATTCCTGCTCGCAAACTTCGCCAAGGATATCGGTGTCGAAGGTTATATGGAGACCTTCATGAATTGGCCGCTGATCTGGCGAACGGACGAGGATGTCCAGTCGATCATCGACAAGGTCAAGCACCCGATCGCTGATGTTTCCCTTACACGCGGCGAAAACGGTGGCGTCATATACGCGGTTCTGACCGTATAGCCGACGGTAAGCGTGATGACCGGCTAAGCCGCGTTGCGGCTTGGCCGGTAAAATCGCAGCAGCGCAAGCAGCAGAAGATTGACCAAGATGATTGCTGCGACGGCGGCAGGTGCTGCTGCATCTGGCGCCAGTATTTGTTGACGCAGCAAATAACCCGATACCAGAAACGGCGTATTCCAAATCAAAGCGCCGCAGAATGTCGCGATGGCAAAGCCTGGCGCCGGGATGGCAAGCACACCTGCCGGCAATGCCATATAGGCGCGAACGATAGGCACAAGCTGACCGAAGAGCGTGGCCCGTATGGCATGACCATGATAATTGCGTTTCAGGCGCAGATACCACTCTTCTTTGATATCCAGACGCCGGGTCATCCTCAGCACGAAGAGGTCGCCACGCGCAGGTCCCAGCCAACGGCCTATTCCATACCAGAACAGCGAGCCTGCCGTTGAACCGGCGGCGGTAACGGCGATCACTGCAGGCAGATCGACCGGGTTGGCGACACCCAGCATGCCCAGCATCAAGAATAGGGCGATCGACGGTAGGATGGGGACAAGCTTCTCGATCGCGGAACACAATGCAAGGCCGAACAGTCCCCACGCCGCCAGATCGGGCAGAACATCCAACATATAGGAGGAGTCACTCATGTGGCGGCAGCCGGAGATTTTATCGGCCTGCGCCGGACGATCTTATAGACCCTAGCAGGCGGAAAGTTGCGCAGCACCTGGCCCTGCAGCGTTGCCTTGAAGCCATACCGGTCGAGCAGGCGATGCGGTATCGGACAGCGCAGGCCATAGGTGAACTGATAGAGTGCCCCGCCCTCACGCAGCCTCGCTGATACCGCAGCAAGAATGGCAATGACCGTCTTCGGCGACATGTTAAGTAGCGGCAACCCGCTGATCGCACAGCCGAACAGCTCTCCTTCAGGCAAGTCATAGGCATCAAGCCGCGCAGCATCGGCGCAGATGACGCGGGCATCAGGAAACCGCTGTCGCAGCAGACTGGCAAAACTATCAGCGGATTCAATCAGCGTAATATCGCTTTCGCATATGCCGCGTGCGAGTAGGGCTCGTGTGAATACTCCCGTGCCCGGACCGAGCTCGAGGATCGGTCCCGCCGAAGGACCAATTTCGCTTGTAATCAGATTGGCTAGGACCGGGCCGGAGGGGGCGATCGCTCCCACCATGCGCGGATTGGTCAGCAGAGTTCGCAAGAATAGTGATGTGTTTGACATATGTTCCCGCCAGTAGGGGCTCAAGAGATTCGCCTGCGCAGCAGGCTTTTCCTAGAAGGAGCCGATTGCGAGAACATTGCATCGGGAGCCGATAGGCTATCCGGCCATCGGAAAGCTCAATCTGAAAGACGCACCACCCGTCGGTCCGTCGATGACGCAAACCTTTCCGCCATGGAGCCTCGCAATCTCCTGAACGAGGTTCAGCCCGAGGCCGAAACCTTTGCTGCGTCCCTGGAGGCGGTGAAACGGTTCGAAGATGCGGTCCCGCTCCTCCTGCGGGACACCGTTTCCTTCGTCGCTTACGGTAATGCCGGTGGCACGGCCGACATGGACGGTGATCCTGCCGCGGCGGCCGCCATGCTGGATCGCATTCTGCACGAGGTTGGTGACGGCCCGCTCGATGGCCATGCGATCACCGAGAACCTCCACAACCTCCTCGTCCTTGATGAAACAAGGTTCGTAATTGGCAGCGATTGCAAGCGGTGCCAGCTCCGAAACGACGTGTTCGGCGACCTGTACGAGATCAACTGAAGTTGGCTCGAAGCGATGATTGAGGCGCTGAAGATCGAGGAACTGCTCGGCAAGCGTCGCAAGGCGCACCGTATCCTCAAACAGCCGCTCCTTCAAAGGGCCTGCCGGCAGACCATCGAGACGTGCCTGCAGGATCGCGACCGGCGTCCGCCACTCATGCGCAAGATGGGAAAACAGACGCTTCTGCCGCTCATAGCCGTCGTCCAGCCGGCTCAGCGCGTCATTGACGGCTTCGACAAGCGGCAGGATCTCGCGCGGAACATCATCGATCGGTAGCCGCATCCCCTGGCGATTGATATCGATCTGCCCGGCGCGGGCAACGGCGGAATCAAGCGAAGAAAAAGCGCGGCGAATCACGAGTGGCGCGGCAATCACCGTTGCGATCGCCGTTACGATGAGCAGCGGCAGAAGAGCGCTGAAGAAGACAATGCCCACCGCGCCAAGGACACGGATCGTCGACACGCTGCCGTCCATACCTGTCAGAACCTGGACCTCACCGGCCGGAGACGAGACCCATTGCAACCGGGCGGCAGGTACGGTGCTGCCGCCGAGATTGCCGCCGAAACGGGCTTGTCCGACACCGTCGAGCGCAGCGCCGATCGCGGCATAGGCCGCGGGTACGTTTCCGTCCTTGATCGTGGCGCCGCTGCGATCGCGAACGACGAACCAGAGACCCGGCAGATCCCCACGCCGCGCCAAAAGCGCTGCCGTCTCCTTCAGCATAAGGGCACCATTCTGATCGCGCCCAAGGGACCGGGAGATGGCATCGATGGTCTCATCTTCCGGCTGAAGAGAGATGAAACTGCCGGTCGCCCAAAGAGCAGCCACGATGAGCACCGCAAGCAGCGACAGGAAGATCGCTTGCAGGAATGATAGGCGCGATACGAGACGCCATCGCAAGGAAGGCTGGCCTCCGCTCATGATTTCACTCTCATCAGATAGCCAATGCCGCGAACAGGATGAATCTCCAGCCCGGACTCCACCGAGGCAAGCTTGCGGCGAAGACGGGAGATATGCGCATCCAGGGTGTTTGACTGGATATCTTCGCTGAACCCATAGACAGCCTCCTCCAGAGCGTGGCGCGATACCGTGCGACCAAGCCGACGCGCAAGCGCCTCAAAGACCAGAACTTCCCGGCGGGGCAATTCGAGCCGTTCACCCTCGATCAGGATGTCATGACAGCCGAAGTCATAAGATAGCCTGCCGAAATTCATCACCTCGCTCCGCAGTTCGCCGGGGCGCCTCAGGATGGCGCGCAGTCGCGCCAGAAGCTCCTCCATGGCAAAAGGCTTGACGAGATAATCGTCGGCGCCGGTATCAAGGCCGCCAATACGGTCGTCGAGATCGCCGCGTGCCGTCAACACGATAACGGGCGTATCGATGCCGGCCGCGCGCAGCTTCGGAATGATCGACAAGCCATCGCCATCCGGAACCTGCCGATCGAGGAGAATGACATCATAAGGGAGATTGATCGCAGCCTCTTCGGCATCGGCCAGGATCGAGACGTGATCGACGACGGCATCGCGAGCCTGCAACGCAGCGCTCAGCGCCGCAGCCATTTCCGGCTCGTCTTCAAGCAACAATATCCGCAATGAACCGTCCCCAAAAATGTAAGGATTGCATTGCATAAGCGGATTGCGGGAAGATTGCGACCCTCTCCAGGCGACACTTCATCATTCACTGGAGAATTCAGACCGATACGCTGTCGGTAGGAAAGATATCGGCCAGTTTCGGCTTTCGACGCCAGTCAGGTCACAGGGGAAGGCATCGCCTCCCCCTGCGATATCCGCCGCGCGGCGGCTGATAGGTAGGCTACAGCGAACGGAGCGGTGAACCCACCATACAAATGGTTTCCCGTCCGTCGTGATTTCGCAGCCGCACCGCCATTCTCGAACCAGCAGAGGTCAAGAAGGACGAGCCGTAAAGTGCCCATCTGCATCAAACCCACCTCATTTAAGGCGGCTCACATGCAACGCCAGCAAGCTGCGATAATCCAGCCCTTCCTCACGCTCGGGAAGACCGATATCCCGAAGCTGATAATTCGATAATCCGTATACCTGCTCATAAGTCTGCCGCCGTTTCCAGACAACAAACAGCAGGGCGCGTGCAGTCCTCCACGCACCGAATTTCTGGTACAGTTCATCGACCGTCGCCGTCAAACTCTCGGCAACTATAAATTGTGAATGAGTCATCGCTATTTCTGGCGCAGTCACGCGACCAGGTCCTCTTGAAGCTTGACCGGCTTCAGGAGTCGATGCGTCAACGACACACCAAATCACACCCTCGGCAAGTCATATAGGTTTATTGGGAAAACGCCTAAGCGGCAGCAAATAAAGCTCTTTTGAGCTTTAATTATAGAGTCGCCGCGCGGTTGGTGCAGCACACACCATGGCGATCGACATCACTCCGCCGGAGACGTAGGTAAACATATGTGAATTATGCATGTCACGCCTCCTTGTTCGATTTGCGGATGGCGTAATCATACGCGAGATCCACAAATCGGCAACCCCACAATTTCGAATTGCAAATATCCGGCACATTATGTTGCATCGAAGCAACAGTGACGATGGTGTCGAATAATCGTCTGCGAACGAAATGTTAGACTGCGGCCGCAAGGCGAGCCCGACGACAAACGGAAATTACAGAGCCCGTTAGAATGAATTGACGATACCGCCGCCGGTGCGCATCTGCTGCACCATGATATGGGCGTGATAATGCATAGCGCATTTGATGGCATAGATTTGCAGCACGACGGGAGAGCGCCGATGCCGCAGGAGATTGAAAAGCCGCGCGCGGTAAGTGGCGCGCAAATCCGCCTCCTTCACCCGGCGCATCAACCGAAGGAAAATCCCGACAGCTTCGAATGCCCATGTCGCATTGAGTGCCAGCAGGCGCAGCGGATGGCGGCGCAGGTGGCGTAAGCGAGTACTTTCCGGTTCGATACGCGCATCGATGTAAAGCGCATCCAACCGATCGAAATAGGCGGCCGGCTCGTGCAGATCGCTTAGAACCGAAAGATATCCATCCCGCAGGGTTTCGCGCGAGAGATTGAGCGGTATGACATTGGTGCCATAGGCGGGCGGATCGTCGTGGTCGAGGCGGCCTTCCTTGGCGAGGCGCGTATAAAGCGGCGTCTTCGGAATCGCCGCCAGCATGCCGATCATGGCGTTGACGATGCGCGCATCCCTGATGAAGACCCGCTGCGCATCGAAAATGGTCGCATCGTCACTATCGAAGCCCAGGATCATGCCGCACCAGACTTCCATACCGGTCTGCTGGATCGTGTGGATCTTGTCCAGCATCGTCCCGCCCTTGCGCAGGTTCTGCAGCTTCTTGGTTTCGCGCAGCGCCTCCTCGTTCGGAGTTTCGATGCCGATGAAGACGACGCGGATATTGGCATCGACCATCAGCTGCATCAATTCAGCATCGTCAGCCAGATCGATCGATGCCTCCGTCAGGAACGTCATCGGGTAATGATGGCGCTCCTGCCAGGCAACGACATCCCGCAGGACCTCCTTGATTGCCTTCTTGTTGCCGATCAGATTGTCGTCAACGATGAAAGCCGTATCCATCCCGGAGGCGAGCAGGGCCTCCATCTCGGCAATAATCTGTGTACTGGTCTTGATGCGCGGCTTGCGGCCGAAAACGACGATGATATCGCAAAAATCGCAGGTGAAGGGACAGCCGCGCGAAAACTGGATGCTGCCCGCAGCATATTCGTCCATCTTCAGGAGATCAAAACGCGGCACGGGCAGCTTGCTCATATCCGTCTTGTCAGCCTGTTCATAGCGCCGCGCATGATGACCCTCCTGCCATTCAGCCAGGAATTTGGGCCATGTCTCTTCCGCCTCGCCAATGAAGGAGACATCGACGAGATTGCCGAAATAATCCTCCTTGACCGTAACCCAAGGTCCGCCGACGACGGTGAAACAGTTGCGCCGTTTGAGCTCGGTCAGGATTTCCGTCATGCGGAAGCGCTGGACGATCATGCCCGTCAGCGCAACGATATCGGCCTTCTCGCAAAGGCCGTAGTCTATCGGCTCGATATTCTCGTCCACCAGAGTGACGGTATGTTCGGCCGGCGTCAGCGCCGCCAGCAAAGGCAGGCAGGCCACCGGAAGGTTGGCCTTCACGTCGAACAGCGGCAGAGCGTGCTCCATGCCCCAATAAGAGGTTTCGAAACGCGGATTGATGATGACGATATGAGCCATTGAATGGTCCGCTCCATGATATGAATCTGGTTCGGTATTGCTTTGAGCCTGTATGTCATTTGCAGCTGCATGCGCTGGCCTTACAGCCGCGAAGCAGGGTCTTCCAGCATCGAGGCGGCTGTCTTAGCAGCCCTATATGAGCTCAAGATTAAATTCCGGATGCTGGCGGCTGGACGTCCAGGCCATCACCCCGCAGGAGGACGTTTTTCTAACCGGGCGCACTGGGTGCGAAACAACACCTCCCTTCGAGGCCCCTCAAGGGGAGGGTAAGCTTCTACCACTTCGGTTGCCGAGAACGCCTCTCATCCAGGCCGATTCGACGTGTTCCCGCACCGCCGATAAAAATTTTTCCGGCGGCAATGTCGAAATCGTCCCGACGCAATCGTCTTTATTCCAGACATGACGCGAAAGGATATTATCTGATCTTTCGCGCGTGAGCTGAACGGGATGAAGGGAGCTGCAAAAATGAGTTCGTCCTATCGTTGGGTGATTGTCGGTGCCGGCGCGCTGATGACCTGTGTTGCGCTCGGCGCGATGTTTTCCTTGGCGATCTTTCAGGTACCAATTGCCGCCGATACAGGCTGGTCGCATGCCGGCATCGCCGCCGCCATGACGCTGAATTTCCTGACGATGGGCCTCGGCGCCTTTGCCTGGGGTGCCGCAAGCGATCGTTTCGGCATCCGCATCGTGGTGGTGATCGGAGCGTTGCTGCTTGGGCTGGCGCTTGTCCTGGCAAGCCGGGCGGGCTCGCTTCTGCAGTTCCAGCTGACCTACGGTATTCTCGTCGGCCTTGCCGCCAGCGCCTTCTTCGCACCGATGATCGCGGCAACGACCGCCTGGTTCGACGAGGGCAGAGGTCTTGCGGTGTCACTGGTCTCGGCCGGCATGGGCGTTGCACCTATGACGGTATCGCCCTTCGCCCGTTACCTGATTTCCGCTTACGATTGGCGTTTCGCCATGCTCATCATCGGCATCATGGCCTGGGCTCTACTGATACCGGCGGCACTGCTGGTGCGGCGGGCACCTGTTCTTGCCGAAGCCACCGCTTCGGGCGGGCAGAGGGAAGAGCAGAGCCTCCCCCTCGGCCGGATCTTCCGCTCGCCGCAATTCCTCGTACTCGGCGCGACCTTCTTTGCCTGCTGTGCAGCCCACTCCGGGCCGATCTTCCACATGGTCAGTTACGCCACCATCTGTGGTGTGGGACCAATGGCAGCCGTCAGCATCTACAGCGTCGAGGGCCTTGCGGGTCTTGGCGGCCGTCTTCTTTACGGGACGCTGGCGGACAAGCTCGGCGTGAAACCGGTGCTGGTTGCGGGCCTTCTCGTGCAGGCGGCGGCACTTGCTACCTATCTGATGGTCAGTGAACTCGGCGAGTTCTATGCTTTGGCGGTCATCTTCGGCAGCGCCTATGGCGGTGTCATGCCGCTTTATGCCGTGCTCGCGCGCGAATATTTCGGACCGCGCGTCATCGGCACCGTCTTTGGCGCGGCATCGATGCTCTCGAGCATCGGCATGGCCGCCGGGCCTTTGATCGGCGGCTGGATCTTCGATACCTTCGCCAATTATTCCTGGCTCTTCATCGGCTCGTCCCTGGTGGGGCTGGGGGCTGCCGCCATCGCGCTTGCCTTTCCGCCAATGCGCCGCCTGCAACTCCAGGCGGCATAAGACAGGCCGGAAGCGGCCTGGACCCGCTTCCGCGAATCCTGCCGAGTGCATCATATTTTACCGCGCCCGGCAGCGTTTTCCCCGGCGACAAGCTCTTGCCGCCACGCTGGGGAAGGACATATTCGTATTTCTTGATGCTTACACACAGATTTCCATAAGCGTCAGCGGTTGCAGCCATTGCAATTTTCAATTTTTGGCCAACACTCACATTTGCATCAGGTGCGTGATCTTCTGGGGGAGGAAATCAGGAGAGCACCCACTGGCGCGACTTTCCGCGCCCATCGGCAGGAAAGTCCTGCGTAATGTCATTATGGGGGACATGACACGGGTCTTTTGACCATGTCCCTGGTGCAATTGGGAGGATTGATTCATGGCATCCACGTCCGTGGCCGAGACGACGAGTCGAGGCATGACCAGGGAGGAGAAGAAGGTCATCTTCGCCTCCTCCCTTGGAACCGTGTTCGAATGGTACGATTTCTATCTTTACGGTTCTCTGGCCGCCTTCATCGGCACGGCCTTCTTCAGCGACTATCCGGAAGCAACCCGCAATATCTTCGCCCTGCTCGCCTTTGCCGCAGGCTTCCTCGTCAGGCCGTTTGGCGCCCTCGTCTTCGGGCGCATCGGCGATCTTGTCGGGCGTAAATACACCTTCCTCGTCACGATCCTGATCATGGGTCTTTCGACCTTCCTGGTCGGCGTCCTTCCCGGATCGGCGAGCTGGGGCATCGCCGCGCCCGTCGTCCTGATCATCCTTCGCCTGCTGCAAGGTCTGGCGCTCGGCGGAGAATATGGCGGTGCTGCGACTTATGTCGCCGAACACGCACCCGACAACAAACGCGGCTATTATACCTCCTGGATCCAGACGACCGCGACGCTCGGCCTGTTCCTGTCGCTGATCGTTATCCTGATCGTCCAGAACGCCCTCGGGAAAGATGCCTTTGCCGCCTGGGGCTGGCGCATTCCCTTCCTGCTCTCCTGCCTTCTGCTCGCCATCTCCGTCTGGATCCGGCTGTCGCTCAGCGAATCGCCGGCATTTAAGAAGATGAAAGAAGAGGGCAAAGGCTCCAAAGCTCCGCTTTCCGAGGCCTTCGGCCAGTGGAAGAATGCCAAGATCGCCTTGATCGCCCTGCTCGGCCTCACCGCCGGCCAAGCAGTCGTCTGGTATGCCGGCCAATTCTATTCCCTGTTCTTCCTGCAGAACGTGCTGAAGGTCGACGGCCAATCAGTCAACATCATGATTGCGATCGCGCTTCTGATCGGCAGCGGTTTCTTCGTGTTCTTCGGCTGGCTTTCCGACAAGATCGGCCGCAAGCCGATCATCATGGCGGGCCTTGCACTGGCGATCCTCACCTATTCCCCGCTGTTCAAGGCTTTGACCAATGCCGCAAATCCGGCGCTTGCCCAAGCGGAGCAAACCATTCGGGCGACGGTGACGGCTGCTCCTGGCGATTGCACCTTCCAGTTCAATCCCGTAGGCACCGCCAAGTTCAACAATTCGTGCGATATCGCCACGTCCTTCCTGGCGAAGTCGTCCGTGCCCTATACGATTGTCGAAGGCGCAGCCGGGCAGCCGGCGACGGTCAAGGTCGGCGACGCGACCATCACCTCTTACGATGCGACGGCAGCTGGCGCCGGTGCAGCGGCCAAGAGCGCGGCATTCACGCATGACATGAACCTTGCCTTGCAGAAGGCCGGTTTCCCGCTGGCGCGCGATCCCGCCAAGGTACCGGACGCCAAGCTGGATGCCTTCATCGCCGCAAATCCCGAACTGGGGCTCAACGCGGCAACCGTGCGGGCGGGCGACAAGACGGTCACTCCGGTCGCGGATCTCGTCAAGGCGAAGCTTCTGACGGCGGATCAAGCTGGCGGCGCAACCGAGATGCCGGTCTATACCATCGCCAATGGCGGCGCCTTCAAGATGATTGCTAATCCCTCGGCCATCAACTGGCCGCTGACCATCCTCATCCTGACCATCCTCGTCATCTATGTGACGATGGTCTACGGCCCGATCGCCGCAATCCTGGTTGAGATGTTCCCGACCCGCATCCGCTATACAGGTATGTCGCTGCCCTATCATATCGGCAACGGCTGGTTCGGCGGCCTGCTGCCCGCAACGGTCTTCGCCATGAGCGCCGCCAAGGGCGATATCTACTACGGCCTCTGGTACCCGATCGCGATTGCTGCGATGACTCTGATCATCGGCCTTATCTTCGTTCGGGAAACCAAGGGCGTCGATCTGAACAGCATCAAGTAACCGCATAAGGCCCGGCGTTCAGATGCGGCACGCCGGGCCTTTCTTTGCTTCGTCTCGCCAACCCTTAATCGAAGCGCAGATCTCAGCTTCCGCAAAGAGCGTGGAGCAGCACCAGAAGCGAAAAGAGGACCATCAGGCCCGCCAGAAAATGCTGCAGGATCGACCAGACGCGTTTGGTTGCCGCAAGGCTTGGCCGCGTTGCAAGAGAAGCGAGATAGAGCACTGTATCCATGAAAACCCCTGGCGCATGTTTCCGCAGGCGCGACGTGGTCACCTCGTTATCGCGGCCATTGCTGATATTTAACGATTTTATATTGTCTATAAAATTAGTAGATTAAAGGAAGGGTTTTCCGGTTCCCTCGGAATTTCAGACAAATTAAACTCCCTGGCGACAGGCGTCGGCAAGACTTGCTCGGTCTCGCCGCACGTCCACGAGCTCCAGATGGAGGCGAGCCGGAGTTCGGAAAAAATTTATTCTATAGATTAAATAAACAAAGCAAGGCTCGTCCTTTTAATTGATCGCCAGTGGCTTACGAGTACCGCTGACAATCATCGAACCCATGCCCATGACCTTGCTGGACGCCCAAAATCTTTCGCTTGCTTTCGGCTCGACACAGGCTTTGTCGGCAGCGTCTCTAACCGTTGATCGCGGCGAGGTCGTCGCACTGATGGGAGCGAATGGCGCCGGCAAGTCGACGCTGGTCAAAATCCTGTCGGGCATTCACCGCGCCGATTCAGGCACGATCCTATGGAACGGCGCGGATTATCGCCCCGAAAGTCCGGCCGAGGCAACAGCGCGGGGCATCGTTACCGTGCATCAATCGACCGATGTCGTCGGGGTCGCCGGCCTTTCGGTCGCGGATGCGCTGCTGCTCAACCAATATGTTGACGGACGCCAGCCCTTCTTTCTGTCGAAGCGTTCAGTGCGGCGGAAGGCAGAAGCGATCCTGTCTGAAGCCGGCTTCGACTTGCCGCTCGATCGGGATTTCGGCGATCTCGGCACTGCCGACCGGCAGATGGTCGCCATTGCGCGCGCCCTTTCCAATCAGGCGCAATTGCTGATCCTGGATGAGCCGACCGCAAGCCTGTCTGCGCGCGAGGCGAGCCGGCTTTATGATATCGTCCGTCGACTGAAGGCCCGCGGCTTGGGCATTCTCTATATCTCGCATCGTACGGCCGATCTCGATGCGCTCGCCGATCGCGTGGTCGTCCTGCGCGGCGGCCGCAACGTCGGTGCCTTCTCGCGCCCGATTGACTTCGACGCCGCCATCGAAACCATGATCGGCCGTTCCATGAAGGCGGCTCGCCCGCATCGCCGTGAACAATTCGACCGAACCATACTGGAGCTTCAGGGCATACAGTTGTTTGCCGATAGCCCCCCGATCGATCTCAGGCTTCATGCCGGCGAGGTCGTCGCCATTACCGGCGTTCTCGGCGCCGGCAAGAGCCGGCTGCTGGCAAGCCTTTTCGGCATCGGACGCTTTGCCTCCGGCACGGCGCTTCTGGACGGCATTGCATTTCAGCCCGGCTCGCCTGCGGATGCAATCGCGCGTGGCGTCGTCATGGCTGCCGCTGACCGGCATCGCTCTTCTTTGATGCCGTCAGACTGGCCCGGAGAGAGTATTGCGGCAACGATCAGCCTACCGCACCTAAAACGCTGGTATCCGTCGGGTTTCCTGTTTTCCGGGCACGAGAGCCGTGAGGGAGAAAAGGCCATCCGGCGCCTCGGCATAAAGGCCCCCGGCCCCGAGGCGTCCGTCTGGTCTCTTTCCGGCGGCAATCAGCAAAAGGTCGTGCTCGCGCGCTGGGAAGCCGAGCCAAGCCGCCTGCTGCTTCTCGACGAGCCCTTTCAGGGGGTCGATGTCGGCGCCCGCCAGGACATTATCGCGGCCATACGCGCCCATACCGACCGCGCTACGCTGATCGCCACATCCGATCCGGAAGAGGCACTCGAAGTCGCCGACCGGGTGCTGGTGATGGAACATCATGGTCTCAAAGAAGCCGTTGATGCGGCCTCAGGCGGCCGGCAGAACAAGGAATATGCCTGATGAGTGAAGGCACCGTGGAAATCCCCGAACAGATCAGGCGGACGAACCATGCGATATCGCCGCAGGAATTCGTGCGGCGGGGCGCTGTATTTCTCCTCCTCCTTGCCCTTATTATCATTTTCAGCTTCGCCCAGCCGGCCTTCATCAACATCAACAATCTGATGAGCATCTTGCAGGCGGTTTCGGTGGTCGCCATCATCGGTGCCGGCGTGACGGTGACGCTTGCCATCGGCGGTTTCGATCTATCCGTTGGCGCGGTAGCCGCCTCCAGTGTCATGGCCGCCAGCTACGCCATGATCGTATGGAACCTCGATGTCTATGAGACCGTGCCGCTGGTGCTTGCCTTCGGCGCGATCGTCGGGCTCGTCAATTCTCTGCTGATCGTTCGGCTGAAGGTGCCGGATCTCCTCGCGACCCTCTCTACCATGTTCCTGCTCACGGGATTACAGCTGATCCCGACAGCCGGACGCTCGATCTCGGTGGGATTGATCCTTCCCGATGGGACGAAGGCGATCGGCAAAGTCGATCCCACCTTTTTGACGATAGGACGTTCAAGCCTGTTCGGCACCATTCCCTTTCCCGTCATTCTGATGCTCGTCGTGGCGCTCGTGCTTTTCGTGCTGACCGAGCGTACGCGCCTCGGTCGCCTTCTTTACGCAACCGGCGGCAATGAAGCCGCGACGCGGCTCGCCGGCGCCAATATCGCCCGGCTGAAAACCTTTGCCTATGTGCTGTCAGGCGTTCTCGCTTCGCTCGGCGGCATTATCGTTGCCGCCCGCGTCGGTCGTGGCGACGTCTCTTCCGGCGCATCGCTGCTGATGGACTCCGTCGCGGCCTCGCTTATCGGCTTTGCCGTCCTTGGCCTGCGCCGCCCCAACGTTCTTGGCACGACGATCGGAGCGGTCTTCGTCGGTGTGCTTCTGAACGGCCTGACGATGCTGAATGCACCCTATTATACCCAGGATTTCATCAAGGGTGCCGTTCTCGTCGGCGCGCTTGCGCTGACCTACGGGATCGGCCGCAGCAAGGCGTGATCCCGCCATCCATACCAACTCAACACTCAATGGATTTTCAATGATCAAATTATTCAAAATCATAGCTTCGGCCGTCATCGCCGGCTCGCTTTTCATGACCACGGCATCGGCGGCAGGCCTCAGCGGCGCGCCCGATCCCTTCGATAAAAGAACAGTCAATATCGCCGTCATCAGCTTCCTTGGCAGCGGCGACTGGCTGCAAGCCTTCGAGGCCGGCGTCAAGCGGCAGGCGGATGCGCTTGGCGTCAACCTCACTGTTTCGCAGGCCCGCAATGACAACGACACGCAGCGCAATCTTGTGGAGCAGGCGATCAATCTCGGCGTCGACGGCATCATCATCAACAATGGCCGTCCAGAGGTCCTGAAGGATGTCGCGCAGAAGGCACTCGACAAGGGCATCAAGGTGGTCGCCTATGACGTCAACCTCGACAATCCGCAAATTCCGCAGATCGAACAGAGCGACAAGGATATGGCCAAGCTCGTGCTTGACCAGGCCGTGAAGGATAAGGGTGACGGGTTCACCGGCGGTGCGGTCTACGTTGCCGGTTTCGCGCCGCTCGACCGCCGATATGCGGTGTGGAAGGATTTCATTGCCAAGCACAATCTGAAGGAAAAGGCCGTCTGGGGCGTGGTCAATGACACCGTTCCCGCCTCCGTCGCCGATCAGACCAAGGCCGTCCTGCGCGCCAATCCGGATATTTCGGTGATCTTCACGCCATGGGATGAGTTCGCCAAGGGTGCAAAGCTCGCTATCGACGAGCTCGGCCTTTCCGCCAAGGTGAAGATCTACGGCGTAGACACGTCGACCGCCGATATCCAACTGATGGTCGAACCGGACAGCGCCTGGGTAGCGACGGCTGCCACCAACGCTGCCGTCGTCGGTGAAGTTTCCGTCCGCACCGTTTCGCTTGCCATTGCCGGTCAGCCTCCGGGCCACTCCGTTCTTCTGCAGCCGACACTCATCACGCGCGACGATCTCGTCAACAACAAGATCGGCACCATCGAAGAGCTGCAGCAGAAATTCCCGGCCTTCCTGAAGAGCGATGCCGCGACGGCAGCCTGGATTCCGGCGGCTAAGAACTGAGACTTATCAGCTGCTTTCGCAGGCGCCGCCGTCAATGGCGGCCCTTTTCATTCCCCTGTGCGTGAGGCATCCCATGGCATCGACCGACCTGCCGAAACCTGACTTTGCCCGCAACATGACATTGATCGGCCATAACGACATCGGCGGCCGTGGCGATGGGTTGCAATTGATGGTTCATCGAGGCTACGCCTATATCGCCCATCCGTGGTCGCAGGGCTTCTCGATCGTTGACGTGCGCGACCCGAAGAACTCGCAGACGGTCAATTACGTGCCGGCGCCGGCCAATACCTGGAACATTCATCTGCAGACGCATGACGACCTGCTGCTGGTCATCAACGCGCTCGACCTTTTTGCCGACGTGGAAACCTTCACGGACGAGAAGGCCTACTACACGCAGTCCGTCGGCGAGACGGTCGCCTCCAG
This sequence comes from Martinezella sp. CNPSo 3890, assembly GCF_057784455.1. Taxonomy (NCBI): domain Bacteria; kingdom Pseudomonadati; phylum Pseudomonadota; class Alphaproteobacteria; order Hyphomicrobiales; family Rhizobiaceae; genus Martinezella; species Martinezella sp. CNPSo 3890. The sequence goes on from NZ_JBXSOR010000004.1 coordinate 352,998, forward strand.
AAAGCGTGAGCGCGCCTGGACCGCGGGCATGAGCGTGTTTGATATTTCCGTTCCCGACAAGCCGCGCAAGATCGGCCAACTGGATGTCGAAGGCGTCGGCTTTCACAGGCTTTGGTATGTCGGCGGCCGCTATGCCTATGCCTCGGCGCTGCTCGACGGCTTTACCGACTATATCTTCGTGACCATCGACATGGCCGATCCAACCAAGCCCGAACTTGTCGGCCAATGGTGGCTTCCCGGCATGAACCGCGCGGCGGGCGAAACCCCAAATTGGGGCGACGGCAAGCGCTATGCCCTGCACCACGCGCTGGTCCATGGCGACACCGCCTACGCTTGCTGGCGCGATGGCGGATTGACGCTCCTCGATATCAAGGATCATTCCGCCCCCCGGCTCATCAAACACCATAACTGGTGCCCGCCCTATGGCGGCGGCACACATTCGCCGCTGCCACTTCCCGGCCGCGATCTTCTTGTCGTGGCGGATGAGGCTGTGCTGGACAATGAGGAAGACGGCCGGAAACATACCTGGGTCTTCGACATCCGCGTGCCCGAAAATCCGATCAGCATCTCGACTTTCCCGATCCCCGCCGAAATCGACTACGCGAAGAAGGGCGGTCATTTCGGACCGCACAATCTGCACGAAAACCGGCCCGGCTCTTTCGTCTCCGAGACGCTGATCTTTGCGACGTGGCAGAATGCCGGCATCCGCGCCTTCGACATTTCCGACCCCTATCATCCTGTCGAAACCGGCGCTCTCGTGCCGGCGGGGCCGACTGTCATGACCGACCGCCGTCCAGGCCGCCCAAAAATCATCCAGTCCGCCGACGTCTTTGTTGACGCCAATGGTCTGATCTATGCCACGGATTACAATGCCGGGCTCGAAATCATCGAATATGGCGGCTGATGCGCGAGCTTGGCTCCAAATCCATATTTATCGACGAAAGAAGAGAAGTTTTTACCAGCGCGGCATGAGTCGGCATGTGAGTGACGAGGCTGACCTTGTCGTCAGGCGCCCGTGCCAAAACGCGCCCGATAAAAGCCGGGTGTTATGGCAAGATTCTTGAGAAAGGCCCTATGCAGCGTGTCGAGGCTTGAAAAGCCCGAACGCTCGGCGATGCGGGCCAGCGGCCAGTCAGAGCTTTCGAGAAGCGCCTTTGCCCGCTCCAACCGTGCGGCTTCCACGAATTGCGCCGGCGTTGTTCCAGTTTCCTTGCGGAAACTGCGCGAAAAGGTGCGCTCCGTCATGCCGACCCGGCTGGCAAGAGCAGGTCCCGATAGATCCCCTGTGGGATCGTCGATGATCTCGCTCAAGAGCTGCCGCAGGCGCGGTGTCGCATTCGCCTGAAGGGCGAGGCCCGCGCTGAACTGCGACTGACCGCCCGGCCGGCGCATGAACAATACCATCTGTCGCGCAACGGCAAGAGCGGTCTTCGGACCACAATCGGCCTCGACCAGCGCCAGACATAGATCGATACCAGCCGTAATGCCGGCTGAGGTGAAGACGGGCGGCTCCGCCACAAAGATGGCGTCGGGCTCGACCTCGATCTGAGGCCGCAATTCCTTCAAAAGGGAACAGGAATTCCAATGTGTGGTCGCGCGTCTGCCATCGAGGAAACCGCCGGCCGCGAGGATGAAGGCTCCGGTGCAGACGCTGGCCATGCGCCGGGTAGGCCTCGCCCGCGAATGCAGCCAGGCAAGCAGGTCCGTCTGAAATATGACCTGCCGAAGCCCATCCTCGCTGCCGCCGGAGAGGATGATCGTATCGAGATCGGCGGGCAGTTGTTCGAGGCTCATGGTCTCGCCGAAGACAAGGCCGCCGGCGGAGCTGCTTTTCACCGATCCACCGGCCGGGGACGCGAGCATGACTTCGTAAGGCGGCGCAGCCTCGGGCAAATGAAGGTTCGCCATCGCGAAGACCTCCATGGGTCCGACGATATCCAGCGCCTGAACACCATCATAGCCGATAACGACGACGCGCCGAGGGGAATGTCCAGAATTCTGCATTGGCGGAAAATGCGATATCTTTGTCATTTTCGCCAGCCTGCGAACCAAATATTTCCGAGGGTATGACATCAAAAATCTTGACAAGCGCCATGGATCGCCATTCCCCCAAAATCTTGCTTCTTGCCCTGCTCGTATTTTGCATTGCGGTTTTCCCTTTCGTGAGACCTGCGATAGCTGCGGAAAATGCCGTCCGGCTCCCGACGTTCAAAGCCGGCCGGACACGGCCCCTCATCGCGATCGCCGCCGACAACCGCGGCACGGAGACAACCGATCTCGTCATCCCCTACGGCGTCCTGCGCAGTGCCGGTGTCGCCGACGTCGTGATCGTCTCGACCCAGGCTGGCATCGTGAACCTCATGCCGGCGCTGAAAATCAAGCCGGACGCAACAATGCGGGACTTTGACCGTGAGCATCCGGAAGGCGCCGATATCGTCATCGTCCCCGCCATGCATGACAACAGCAGCCGCAACGTCATTGCCTGGATTCGCGAGCAATCATCGAAGGGCGCGATGGTCGTTTCGATCTGTGAGGGCGCCTGGCTTGCGGCAAGGGCCGGCGTATTCGACGGCAAGCACGCCACCACCCATTGGTACGCCTTCGACGCAATCCGCCGTACCTTTCCGCGGACAGAGTGGGTTCATAACCGGCGTTACATCGTCGACGGTAATGTCATGAGCACCACGGGCGTCACGGCATCGATCCCCGCTTCCCTGACTCTGGTGGAGGCCATTGCTGGCGCGCAGAAGGCGCGCTCGGCGGCCACCCGGCTGGGTGTCATCGATTGGAGCAGCGCGCATGATTCCGCACCGTTTCACATGACAACGAGCCGCCTCTGGCGCTTTGCCGGCAACACCCTTGCCTTCTGGAACCACGAGATCATCCGCCTGCCCGCGGAGGAAGGTTTCGATGAAATCGCTTTGGCGCTGACGGCGGATGCATGGTCGAGAACCTATCGTTCGAAGGCTGTCATCGCGGAGCCAGCCCAATCCATCCGTTCGCGCAGCGGCCTCCTGCTTGTGCCGGACCTTTCAGCCCATACCGATGCCTCGGTCGTGACGGTTCCCGCGCGCCCACCCGCGCAGGCGCTGGATCAGACGCTGTTCGAGATTGCCGCGCGGTATGGTGCGCGAACATCTGATATCGTCGCGCTGCAGCTCGAATATCCCATACAGCATTGATCCATCATTATCCGCCACCGATCTCGCAAAGTTCGGCGGTGGTCGACGGCTGCACTCTCGTGATGAACACGGCAACTAAGGCATGACTTACGCCACCTTGACCGTTGCCTTTTCGGCAATCGATAGTGCGCATAATTGTTCTTTATTAGAACGCTGAATTCCCCCATCATCCCTGGCATTGGTGGATAACGAGACGAAAAGTCCGATCGCCCAATCAACAGGGGAACTATCAGCATGTCTCAATTCATGATGAATCGTCGCCGTTTCCTATCCAATGCTGCCTTGGTCGGGGGTCTTGCTGCGACCCAGACCTTCGTCGGCATCCGTGCCGGCAAGGCCGCCGATGTTGCCGAAGTGCGCATGCAGCTCGGCTGGCTTGCCTCCAACGGACTCATCGGCGAAGTCGCGGCACAGAAGAAGGGCTTTTTCACCGAGCAGGGCATCAATCTCACCATCGTCCCCGGCGGCCCGAATGTCGATGGCGTTGCCGGCGTTGCGGCAGGCCAATCCACCATCGGGCAGATTTCCTCCAGCCCGTCCGTCATGCTCGCGCGCTCGGCCGGCATGCCGGTCAAGGCGTTTCTGGCAGGATACCGTAAGCATCCATTTACATATTTCTCGCTGAAAAAGGCGCCGATCCGCGAGCCGAAGGACATGATCGGCAAGACGATCGCCACCCAGCCGACCGCCTTCATCCTGCTGCGCGCGCTCCTCGCCAAAAACGGCATTCCGGAAGACAAGGTGAAGATGGTCAACATGGGTTCCGACATGAACCAGCTGATGACCGGCCAGGCCGATGCCGTCACCGGCTGGGTCACGAACACCAATGCGCTGAAGGTGCTCGGCAACGATCGTGTCGACATGATGCTCTGGGATGCCGGCCTGCAGCTCTACGCCAACGTATATTATACGACCGACGAACAGCTCGACAAACATTCCGACGTGCTGGTGCGCTTCACCAAGGCTGCCGCCAAAGGTTGGGGTTACGTCCGCGACCATCCGGAAGAAGCGGTCGACATGCTGGTCGACGCCTATCCCAATCTCGACAAGGCCAGCGAGCTTGAAGCCGTCCACCCGGTCATCGATTTCTCCTTCGGCGATAGCACCAAGCAGACCGGCTGGGGCGCGATGAACAAGGACAATTGGGCGGCACAGATCAAGGCTTACGCCGATCTCAAGCAGTTTACGGGAGCAATGCCGACCGTCGATGACGTCGCCACCATGGCGATCCTCGACGCGACGGCCGATATCCGCAAGCAGATCGGGTGAATGCCATGATGAGCGCCGCCACCATCAAGCAGCAGCCGCTACCGGTCGTGGAAACGTCAAGGCTTGCCGTTTCCATTCGCGATCTCGATATTCGCTTCGGCGACAAGGGCAACGAGTTCACCGCTCTGTCCAAGGTCTCCGTCGATATTGCGGAAGGATCGTTCGTCACCATGCTCGGGCCGTCCGGATGCGGCAAGTCGACCTTGCTGCGCTGCATCGCCGATCTCGTAGACATCAGCGACGGTTCGGTTTCGGTTTTCGGCCGACCGCCACGAGAGGCGCGCCAGGGTCGCGATTTTGCCTTCGTCTTCCAGGAGGCAACGCTTTTGCCGTGGCGGAGCGTCATCGACAATGTCCGCCTGCCGCTGGAAGTCGGCAGGCACGACAAAAGCTCCTACGACGATCCCATAGAGCTGCTCGCTCTCGTCGGCCTCAAGGGTCGCGAAAATGCCCTGCCGCACGAATTGTCCGGCGGCATGCGCCAGCGCGTCGCCATCGCCCGCGCCCTGATAACAAAGCCACGTATCCTGCTGATGGACGAGCCCTTCGGCGCTCTGGATGAAATCACCCGCGACAAGCTCAATGAGGAACTGCTCCGCATCTGGCGCGAAACGGGCACGACCATCGTTTTCGTCACCCATTCCATTCCGGAGGCGGTCTTCCTCGGTCAGCACGTGCTGATGTTGCAGGCCCATCCCGGCCGGGTGAAAGAATTCATGAAGGTCGATCTTCCCTATCCCCGCGCCCTTGCGATGCGTGACACGGTCGACTTCATCAAAGTGACCGCGCATCTGCGCGCGCTCCTGGAGGAATGCATATGAGCAACGCCGTGCACTCTGACATCGGCCACATCGCCAAGGCGCCGCGCAAGGTCGCCATCCTCGACGCAACCGTCGGCGTTCTCTCCTCGCACATGCCGGCGATTCTTGCGGCACTCGGCTGCATCGTGCTCTGGCAGGCGGTCATCTGGATCTTCAAGATCCCGACTTTCATGGCGCCAAGCCCGCTCGATGTGCTCTCTGCCTTTCGCGACAATGCCGCGACACTGACGCGAAACTTCCTGCCGACCGTGCTCGAGGCCGTTCTCGGTTTCGTCTTCGGCAATCTCGTCGCCATACTGCTGGCGATCTGGTTCGTCCACAGTGCGACGGCCGAGAAGGCCTTTTATCCGATCGCCGTCTTCGTCAAGGCGATCCCGATCATCGCGCTTGCGCCGATCCTGGTCCTGATCTTCGGCAACGGCGTCGCCCCGAAGATCATCATTGCCGGCCTCATCTGCTTCTTCCCGACGCTGGTCAACATGGTGCAGGGACTTCGCTCCGCCAGCCCCGCAATGCTCGACCTGATGCGGGTGCTTTCGGCCAGCAATTCGGAGATTCTCTGGAAGGTCCGTCTGCCAAGCTCGCTGCCATTTCTGTTCGCCGCGCTGAAGATCGCCGCAACGAGCAGTGTCATGGGCGCGATCGTCGCGGAATGGATCGGCTCCAGCTTCGGGCTCGGCGCGCTCATCATCGAGGCGACCTACAATTTCCGCTCGCCGCTGCTCTATGCAACGGTCGTCATTGCAGCGCTGCTGGCCGTGATCCTCTTCTTCATCGTCTCGGTCGCCGAGGCGAAGATGATCCGCTGGAAGCCGGCCGGCCAGCACTAACGCTTAGAAAACATCGAGGGAACACCAATGGAACAGGTTATTCACCAGCCTGCACGAGATATCCGTGTCGTCGATCGCTCTGATGTGGTTGTGGTCGGCGGTGGCCCGGCAGGGATTGCCGCTGCCGTCTCGGCCGCACGCAACGGCGCCAGCGTCACGCTTCTCGAACGTTATCCCTATGTCGGCGGACTTGCCGCCGGCGGCATGGTGCTCGTGCTCGACGACATGATCAACGAGCTCGAAATCACCGTGCGCGGCATTTGCATGGAGATGATCGAGCGTATGAAGCGCTGGGGACTCTGCGTGACCCCGACCGATCGCGATCGCCTGATCGAATTCCGCGATACGCCGGAGGCCTGGCAGCGCTGGGCGCGCTGGGGCCTTTTCGACTTCCACACCCAGTCGATGCCGCATCCGATCTGTTTTTCGGCCGCCTTCGATCCCGACGCCTTCAAGCGCGCGGCCTATGACATGATCGCCGAAGCGAAGATCAAGCTCAGGACCCATAGCTGGTTCTCCTCGGCGATCGTCGAAGGTGGCGCAATCAAGGGCGTCATCTGCCAGACCAAGGAAGGTATGCAGGCGATCCTCGGCGATGTCGTCATCGACACGACGGGCGATCTCGATGTCGCTGCAAGCGCGGGGGCTTCCCATGTCGAATCCAACTTCATCCTGACGACGGTCTCGCGTTGGGGTGGCGTCGATACGGAAGCGGCGGAGCGTTTCGAACGGCAGGAGCCGGAAGCCTTCAAGGCGCGCGATCACGAAGCCAAGCGGCTGATCGGCGGTTGCTGGTCCTTCTGGTGGCTGAAGACGCCGCTGCCAGGCGTCGTCTGGCTGAACTGCCCGCATATGCCGACGCTGAGTGGTCTGAAGGTCGACGACCTGACCAAGGCGGAGATGGAAGGCCGCTCGCGGATCGCAAAGCTGCTCGATTTCGCGCGGGAAAAAATGCCTGGCTTCGAGAACGCCTATGTCGTCGATTTTGCGCCGCAGACCGGCGTGCGCCAGACGCGGCTGTTGCAGGGAGATTATGTCGTGACGAAGGACGACGTCATGACCCGCCGCCATTTTGCGGACACGGTCTGCCGCGGCCGCGATTACTACACGCCGTACCGCGCCATGCTGCCCAGGGAGGTCGATCAGCTGATCGTTGCCGGCCGGCATTATTCGGCAACGCCGCAGGCACAGAAATCCAGCCGCGAGATCCCGCCCTGCATGGCGATGGGCGAAGCGGCGGGTGTCGCAGCAACGGTTGCCCTCAATGCCGGCACGACCGTTCGCAAGGCCGATATCCGGGCAATTCAGAAGCAGATGCGGGCTCAGGGAGCCGATCCAGGCGACATTCCCTCGGAGAACGCGACATATTTGGAGGCTGCAGAATGACGACTTTGCCACTCGACGGAATCCGCGTGATCGATTTCACGCAGGTCATGCTCGGCCCTTCCTGCACGCAGGTTTTGGCCGACTATGGCGCCGAAGTTATCAAGATCGAGAAGGTCAAGATCGGCGATCTCTCGCGTTGGTCGTTGGGCTCCGATCCGGACGGGCTCAACAATCCGGTCTTTTGCTCCTTGAACCGCAACAAGAAGAGCCTGGCGCTCGATCTGAAGGATGCCGGCGCCCGCAAAACCGTCCAGGCGCTGCTTGAGACTGCCGACGTGGTCGTCAACAACTTCCGGCCCGGCGTCATGGAACGCATGGGTTTTGGCTATGAGGATCTCAAGAAGATCAATCCGCGCCTGATCTATGCCGTCGGCACGGGTTTCGGGCTGACCGGCCCCTATCAGCATAAAGGCGGCCAGGATGTGCTGGCGCAGGCCGTCTCCGGCGTCATGCGCCGCAAGTCGGACAATAGCCACCCGACCTCGATCTATGCCACGCCGCTTGCCGATTACTCGGCCGGCATGCATCTCGTCCAGGGCATCCTGCTTGCCCTGCTGCAACGCGACAAGACCGGCGAAGGCCAACAGGTCGCCGTCAGCCTCTACAACTCCATGATCGCCATGCAGATGCAGGAGGGCACTACACATCTGATGCGCCAGAAGGATCTGAACTGGGGCGCCTTTCCGCTGACGGGTGTTTTCGAGACAACGGACAGCGCGATCGTCATGGTCGGTGCCTTCAAGCCGAACCCCTTGCGCGATATCTGCGAGGCGTTGGAGATCGAAGACCTCTCGCAATATCCGCACTACAAGGATTTCGATGCCCAGATGGCGCGGCGGCCAGAACTGCAGGCGATCTTCCGCGACAACTTCGCCAAGAACAGCACCGCGCACTGGATTGAGCGGCTGGAAGGCGTCGACATCCTTTGCGCCCCGGTGCGTTCACTCCCCGAGGCGCTGAAGGACGAGCAGACGATCATCAACAAGATGATCCTCGAGGCAGGCGAGACCGCAGCCGGTCCGATCCGTCTGATCGGCTCGCCGATCGACATGTCAGCCGCGCAGGTGACCGTGCGAATTTCTCCGCCGCAGCTCGGTCAGCACAATGACGAAATTCTGGCTTTGCTTTCCGAGGTGAGGGGAGACGCAGCATGAGCGTCTCCTTCACCGTAGGAGATCGCATCGCCCGCGTCACGCTGGACCGGCCCGACCGGATGAACGCCGTCGATGCCGAGACGGAAGCCGAACTTGAGTCGATCTGGGTGGAGATCGAGAAGCGCGACGATATCAGCTGCGTCGTCCTGACAGGCTCAGGCGAAAAGGCTTTTTGCGCAGGCGCCGACCTCAAGGGCGGCAGCGGCAGCTCCGGCGTCGATTATTGGACCGTCGGCCGGGAAAACGGCTTTGGCGGCCTCGCGTTCCGCCGCTCGCTCGACGTGCCCGTCATCGCCCGCGTCAACGGCTACGCACTAGGCGGCGGCTTCGAGATGGTGCTCGGTTGCGATATCGTCATTGCGGTGGAAACGGCACGCTTCGGCCTGCCGGAAGCGCGCGTCGGTCGCATGCCGCTCGATGGCGGCATGGTGCTGCTCCAGCGCAAAATCCCGTTCAACCGCGCCATGGCCGTGATGCTGACGGGACGTCAGTTCGGCGCCCAGGAAATGGCAAGCTATGGTGTCGTCAACGAAGTCGTATCGGCTGGCGAACTCGATGCGGCTGTCGATCGCTGGGTCGCCGACATCGTCGCCTGCGCGCCGCTGTCGCTGCGGGCGATCAAGCAGACGGTCAATCGCACCGCCCATTTGAGCCCGGCCGAGGCACAGGCTCTGCGGACGCCGGCGCTCATCAAGGCGCTGAAAAGCGAGGATGCCATGGAGGGTGTGGCGGCTTTCCGCGAGAAGCGGGCGCCCGTTTGGCGCGGCAGATAGGCATGCTATAGCTGCGAGATCGCCGAGGACGTTTCATGCATGCCAGCATCCTGAAATATTTCACCGAGGTCGCACGCTCTGGATCCATCCGCAAGGCGTCCGAAGAGCTGCATGTGGCAACCTCCGCCGTCAGCCGCCAGATCAAGAAGCTCGAAGACGAGCTTGGAACACCGCTCTTCGAACGCTTTTCCGACGGGCTGCGGCTGACGTCCGCCGGCGAAATTGTGCTGCGCCACGCCAAGGAGACGCTGCAGGACTTCGAGGTAATGAAGTCCAATCTCGGTGACCTTCAGGGAAAGAATACGGGCCGAGTCCATATCGCCGCCCTCGACAGTCTGCTCGTCACGTTTCTTCCTGATTTCATTAAGAGGTTTCATAAGCTGCATCCTGCGGTCGACTTTCGCGTCCGAGCGGGAGCCTACAACAATATTTTCCATTTCATGGCGGCGGGCGACATTGATATCGGCATCAGCTTTGACCTTGCGACCCCACATGACCTGAAGCTTGTGGGGTCGATCCGCACAGCCTTCATGGCCATGGTCGCTTCATCGCATCCATTGGCTAGGGCGAAATCGGTGACGCTGCCGGAATGCGCGCAATATAAGCTGCTTCTGGCGCTCGACAGCGAAGTCGTCAGCTCGGCGATAGCGGTCGAGCTTGCGGGGCTTAATCGTGTGGGGCGAACGTTGGTCGCATCCAACAATCCAATCCTCCTCAAACCATTAATCATGTCGGGAGACGGCATTGGTTTCTTTACCCCGGTTGGACTCTGGCCGGAAATCCAGACGGGCGAAATCGTTGCCATTCCGATTCGGGACTTCAAGCTCAGCACCGTCGATATCGCTGTTTTCGTCCCCCGCGATCGGCATCTAACTCATGCTAGCCAAGCAGTCATCGAGCTGCTTAATACCGAGTTGCGCAGGTTCGGCGAGGATTTGAGAGCCATCGTCAGCAGATGAGAAAAGTATGAAAACGATCCGCCTGCTAAAATGTCCTGGCTACGACCCGGCCACGCGCTTCGACAGATTGACAGACCTGCCATTGCAGTTCAACGCTGCGACTGCACTGCCCGGCGACCTCATCCTCCCCTCGCCCGTCAACGCCCACGATCATGGCTATGGCATCCGCACACTTGATTTTGGCGCGGCCGACGACGCACTTGAGGTGTGGATACCGGGCTTGAGGCTGCGGCCGCGCACCGATCCCTATCTCGAGGCGCTTGTCGCCTTCGGCCGGCTGGCCAAAACCGGCATCGGCGCGACGATGCACTGCCACAACTCGCTCAATGTCGATCGTCTGGTCGATGAGGCAAGCGCCGTCATATGGGCCGCCGGCGATATCGGCATTCGACTTGCGCTTTCCTGCCCGCTGCTCGACTATGATGCGTGGGCCTATGATGGCGGGCCGCAACGCCTGAAGCCGTTTCTGTCCACAGGTGATTGGCAGGCGTTGGAGCCGACCATTCCGGCCTACGCTCCGATCTCCACCCAACTTGCAGCCGTTGAGGCGGTTGCTGCCGCCAACACCAGCCCGCTGGTCGATGTGCAGTATGGGCCGATCGGGCCGCAATGGTGCTCGAACGCGCTTCTGGAGGCGATTGCCGAGGCTTCTGCGCATCATAATCGACGCATACACATGCACCTGCTCGAAAGTCCCCGCCAGCGCCTATGGCTGGACCGCCGCTTTCCCGAGGGCGTCGTCAACTATCTCGACAAAATAGGCTTCCTGTCGCCGCGGCTCGCCATCGCCCATGGCGTCCAATTGCGCCCCGATGAACTTGAACTGCTTGCCGGGCGCGGCGTGCAGCTTGTCAGCAATCCCTCAGCCAATCTGCGCCTTCGCTCGGGCATCGCTCCGATCGCATCCATGACCGAACTCGGCGGTCCCGCCTTCGCCATTGGCCTCGACGGCACAGGGCTGGATGACGATCAGGATCTATGGCGGGAAATGCGTCTCCTTTATCTGCTGCATGGCGAACGTAACCTGACACGACATTTGACGGCCGAGAATGTCTTCGACGCAGCAATCCGGGTTGGGAGGCAGGTCATCAATGCCAAGAGTGCGGAAGACTTTACGATCATCGATTATAAAGCCCTAATCGCCGATGCGCTGTTCGATGATGTCGACGAGGCGGAGGTCCTGTTGACGCGCATGAGCGCGCAATATGCCAGCGGACTTGTCGTGGCTGGCCGCGAGGTGATGCGCGGAGGCGAACTGACAGGCGTCGACTTCGATGCTGCCCTTGCCGAGCTCCTGGCGCAGGCAAGAGCCGATCTGCCGAGACTTGAGAGGCAACGGCCTCTCGTCAACGCATTGTCGGAAGCGACGCGCGCCTATTATGCGAGCTGGCCCGGCATTTGCTGATATCGCGAGAGGCAACAACCACTGCCCAAAGGGCAGCGGAGACACCTAATCAGGACATCTTTGCATCACAAGCGATTTTCGGGCGCACCATCGTAAGCCGCCACGAAGGGATGATCGAGACTGGTCGTGCGGCTCTTGTCCCAGCCGCCGGGGGCACCCCAGCCGGTCACGCCGTCGGCAAAGAAATCGCGGTTGACGTCGCGCAGGAACAGCCGCTCCGCCGGCATTTCCTCATCCCACAGGATGGCATCGACGGGACAGACCGAGAGACAGAGGCCGCAATTAATGCACTCGTCCGGATGGATGTAAAACATACGTCCGCCCTCATAGATGCAATCGACCGGACAGGCGACAGTGCAGGCGCCATCCTTCGTATCGATGCAGGGCTCGGTGATTACGTAAGCCATAACGCTCGCCTCGCAGCGCTCTCAAGGGCGCTTTCGACGAACTATGACAAATGGGAGCGTTCTGAAGAAGCGCCGATTTTCGGCCTTCTGATTGCCGAAATGGCAACGCTCGCGGGGGAGAAAATCTGTTGGAAGACACCCACCGGAAGTGAGATAGGCTTGAGGCATTTGAGCCGCACGCATTTACACAATGCGGCTCAAGCCGAACTGTCGTTAGAGCAGCTTTTCCAGCGTGATCGGCAGGTCGCGAACACGCTTGCCGGTGGCATGGAACACGGCGTTGGCGATGGCAGGCGCGACTCCAACGATGCCGACTTCCCCGACGCCCTTACCTCCGAGCGCCGAAGCATTATGGTCCGGAACGCCGACGGAGATCACCTGGATATCCGGAATGTCGGAATTCGTCGGCACGAGGTAATCGCCGACATTGTTGTTGACGGTGCGTCCGTTACGCTGATCGACCAGCCCCTCTTCCAGAAGCGCCTGGCCGATGCCCATGATGATGCCGCCCCGCCACTGGCTTTCCACCAGCCTCGGATTATAGAGCCGGCCGCAATCAAAGGCGGAAACCATGCGCGAGACGCGCACCGTGCCGAAGTCCTCGTCGACCCGCACTTCGGCGAAATGGGCGCACCAGCTATGCATGGAATAATCGCCCATGGTCGGTCCCTGAACCCTAGCCATGGTGGTCCACGCCTGAAGCTGCTCCTGTGCGTTCGCACCGTCAGGCAGAGTGTTGCGCCGGACTTCGATCTCCTCGCGCTTCAGCGCGGACATCAGTTCGGCGAGCGTCAGCGATGGCGTCTCGCCACGCGGGGCTGCGATGCGCCCCTCGGCAAAATTCAGCGTATTTGCACCCGTATCGCGGAAGGGCGAATTGGCATCACTAAGCGCAAGGCCGATGAGTTCGTCACGGGCAGCGACCGCCGCCTTATGGACGGCCCCCATGATCGAGCCTGCCAGCATCGAGCCGCCGGCGATCGCCGAACCCGGTAGGCGTGAATCGCCGAGATAGACCTCGACCTGATCGACCGGAATGCCGAAGACCTCCGCAGCGCTTTGGGCAAGGATCGTGTAGGTGCCCTGCCCCATATCGATGGCGCCGCTGACGACCTCGACCCGACCGTTTGCGAGAATGCGGATCATCGCTTCACTCGGTGCGCGGATGACCGGGAAGGTGCCGCAGCCGATGCCCCAGCCGATCAGCGTCTTGCCGTCGCGCATCGAGCGCGGCGCGTGGCTGCGCCGCGACCAGCCGAAAGCCTCCGCGCCTTCCGTCAGCGCCTCGCGCAGCCGGCGCGTCGACCACGGCTTGCCGGACTGGTAATCGTGATCGGCATAGTTCTTCAGCCTTATCTCGAGCGGGTCCATGCCGAGCTTGTAGGCCAGCTCCTCGATCGCACATTCGATGCCGTAGGCACTCGGATTCTTGCCCGGACCACGCAAGGCGCCCGGCGTGACGCTATTGACCGGCACGACACGATGCTGCGAGGAGAAATTCTCGACCTTGTAGAGGATCGACGTTGCCGCCCCCGTCTGCTCCGGCCAGTCGGCATCGACCGAGGTTTCGCTGGCACCGCGATGGACGATCGCCTGCAGGATACCGTCTTCCGTCGCGCCAAGCGCGATCTTCTGCCTGGTCGCGGCGCGCCCGCCATAGCTCGTGAAATTCTGCGGGCGGGTGACCGCTAGTTTCACCGGCCGGCCTAGCTTTCTGGCAGCCGCAACGGCGACCGCGCCATAGGCAAGCGGCACCCCCTTCGATCCGAAACCGCCGCCGATGAAGGGCGAAATGATCCGGACATTCTCATAGGGCATGTCGAACCATTCGGAATACATGCGCGCCATGCCATGGGACCATTGGCTTGGCTCCCAGATCGTCAGCTGGTCGCCATCCCATTTCGCCGTCAGACCATGCGGCTCCATCGCCACGTGATATTCGCGCGGTGTCGAATATTCCGCTTCGATCCTAACCGGGGAAGCAGCAAGTGCTGCCTCGGCATCACCCCAGGCAATCGAGAGGGGCTCCATGAGCTTGCCCTCGCCGGCATTCGGATCGTTGAGATCGGCGACGTGCTGGCTCTCTTCGTAAGTGACGCGCACCAGCCTGGCGGCCTCCGTCGCCAGTTCGCGGCTCTCCGCAACGACAGCGGCAATCGACTGTCCGTTGAAACCCACATCACGCGGCAGCGGATAGTAGGGTCCGTCGGCGGGCTTATTGCCGCCCCAATCAGCCGAAAGCTTGAGACCGAGATCATCTTCCGGCGTCAGCACCAGCAGCACGCCCGGGATCGCAAGTGCTGCCGAAGCATCCACCTCGACAACGCGGCCAGCCGGAATCGTACTCTGGATGAGCACGGCATAAGCGAGGTTTTCGACCGGATATTCCAGCGCATAGGTCGCCGCACCCGTCACCTTCATACTGCCTTCGAAGCGCGACTGACGACCGCCGACGGTGCCGTCGGAGGCATCGCCATGTTTGCGGGGTTCCATCATGGTCATGCGAGACCTCCCATCTTCTGAATGGCGCGGACGATGACGCGCGGCGCAAGTTCGATCTTATAATGGTTGCCGCCATGATCGACGGCACCCTCCATGGCGAGCCGGCTGGCCTTCTCCAAAGTCTCCGGAGTGAGAGCCTTGCCGATGAGTGCCTGCTCGACTGCCCTTGCCCGCCAGGGCTTGGTGGCAACCCCGCCGATTGCCACGCGGACATCACGCACCGTTCTCCCGTCGGCTTCAAGCTCCAGGCCGACCGCGGCACTCGCGGCAGCAAATTCATAGGACTGCCGATCACGGACCTTGAGATAGGTGGAGTTCCGGGCAGCGGGGGAGGCAGGAATGGTGATAGCGGTGATGATCTCGCCGCGCTGCAGGACGGTTTCCTTGTTCGGCGTGTCGCCGGGAACGAGGAAGAAATCGTCGATGCCAACCTTACGGCTATCCGTCTCGACCACGGCGTCAAATGCGACCAGAGCAACCGCCAGATCACCGGGATAGGAGGCGATGCAGGCCTCGCTGGTTCCGAGCACGGCGTGATTGCGCGTGACGCCGCCGATCGCCGAACAGCCGGAACCGGGATTGCGCTTGTTGCAGGCGGGAAAGGCGCCGGGATCGCGGAAATAGGAACAGCGCGTCCGCTGCAGGAGGTTGCCGCCGACTGTCGCCATGTTACGAAGCTGGGCGGAGGCGGCCAGAGACAAGGATTCGGAAACAGCCGGGAAAGCCGCGAGGATATCCTTGTGGTCGGCGACTTCGCTCATCCTGGCAAGCGCGCCGATCGTTGCACCATCGGCGGTTACGGTGATGCCGCTCATACCGGAAAGATGGGTAATGTCTATGACGGTATCGGGCTCGCCGACACCGCATTTGGCAAGATCGAGCAGCGTCGTTCCGCCGGCAAGCAGCATGGCGCCGGCCTGCTGCGCCGCCTGGGCGGCTTCTGCTGTCGATGTGGCCCGCAGATAGGAGAAGTTTCGCATCATGCCACCTCCGCGGCCTGGCGCACCGCCGCAACGATGCTGTTATAGGCCCCGCACCGACAGAGATTGCCGGACATATATTCGCGGATTTCGGCATCCGAGCCGGCATGTCCCTCGCGGATGCAGGCAACCGCCGACATGATCTGGCCCGGCGTGCAATAGCCGCACTGGAAAGCGTCCTGCTCGATAAATGCGGCCTGCACCGGATGCAGATCGCCGCTCTCGCCGCTCAGTCCCTCGATCGTCGTGATCTCACGGCCTTCGGCCTGCGCAGCCAGCGTCAGACAGGATAGCACGCGCTTACCGTCGACATGGCAGGTACAGGCGCCGCACTGTCCCTGATCGCAGCCCTTCTTGGTGCCGGTAAGGGAAAGATGCTCGCGCAGCGCATCGAGAAGCGTCACACGCGGCTCGATATCGAGCTCGTGGCGCTGCCCGTTAATGTCGAGCGCGATATGGATGGTTCGTGTCATGATAAGCTCCTGCCATCGTCACGAAGATAAGACCTGCGGAATCTAGTGGAATCTATCCGTCGGTCTACCGGTTGCTATGGTTTCTGTTGGAAAGATGGGCCGATGGAATTCTGACGTCATGATCGGCTCTCATCTGAATTGGGAAGCGGAGGACGCAACAAATAAACGGAGGCGCCTCCGTTTAAATTAATGCCTGGCTTGTTTTCGTCAAGCCCCGACATTCGGGCGAATCTAGCTTTGAAACGATCGAGATAGAGGATGGGCAGGAGGCGGATCGAAAGAGCCTCTGCTATTTGTCCTCGGTCCCTTCTTGCGAGCCGGCGGGGTGAAGGGATCGATCAACGCCCGCTCCCCATCCATCAAATCACTTGAAAAATGAAGTGTACCTAAGTTATGCTCAAATCGAGCAATAGTAGCCGAGGCCATCGGACCCTCATTTTGATTCAGCACCAAAATGATCACAACCTCCTGTCATCGCTCAACTATTTTTAAATCTGGCCGTCAGTGACAGGCTCGACCTCTTGTGAATTCACTTAAGGAGGATTTTCATGATCCATGAAATGCGCATCTATACCTGCCTACCCGGCAGGCTGCCAGCGCTCCAGGAGCGTTTTGAAACGGCGACACTGGCGATCTGGGATCGGATCGGAATCCGCCCCATCGGTTTCTGGACGACGATGATCGGGCCCTCCAGCGTCGACCTCATCTATTTACTTGAATGGCAATCACTAGAGGAACGCCAGCGGAAATGGGCGGAGTTCGTAACCGATCCGGTCTGGAAGGAAGCTTTGGCAAAGAGCGAGGCTTCAGGCCCGATCATCGCCAATATCGCCAGTTCGGTCCTGCAGCCGACTGCATTCTTTCGCCCCTTTATCTACCGCGAGGCCGATGGCTGAAGACGGACAGGGGATTGATGCGCCAGGCATAAAAGCCGGGACATGCCCGGCTTTCAAAATCTTTTCGGCAGGCGTGCTTGCCGCTTCCTGTCAGCCGTTCTGGTCGCCGCCATTGTCGGCAGCCGGCTCCTGTTCTTTCTCCTTCAGCACGTCCGTCAGCTTGTTGACGCCTTCGAAACCGGCGACGGCGGCGGCCGCCTTCGTCAGGAAACCGGCATTCGGGTCGACAGCCTCGACGGCCTCGTCGGCAGCCACGGCACCTGCAACTTCTTCAATCAGCTTTCCGATACCCATTTCAAGCTCCTGATCGTTTTTTGTCTGCCGCAAAGTTGCGGCGATCAAGCGTTGCGAACGCCTCGCAGCCGATGTTTGGAAGGTCACGGCAAGCGACCTTTTCCTTCCTGGGGCGAGGCATGGTTTTCCCCGGCTCCTGCCATTTAGGCAACCAAACTGAAAGCAGCCTTAGCCCAAGATGAAGCGAAGCTGATGTTGCGCAATCTCTACGGCACGCGCTTGCCCACATTTGTCACGTGCCGCCGTCAAGCCGTCACATCAGCCTAATAGGCCGGTGCTAAGCTTCCAGAATTTCGGACAATGCCAAACCGTTTGAACCTAGGAAATTTCCCGCCATGACATTCTCGTGTCGCGTCACGGCTCTTGCCGCATCCTTCCTTCCCCTGCTTTTCGCGCCGGCCTTCGCCGACTCCGACGTGCTCTGGAAGATCGTTCATGACAAGTGCGTCGTACAAACTGCACCCTGCCTTTCGGTGAATACGGCCGAACACTACGCGATGCTGAAGGATCTGCGGGGCGTTGCGCAAGTTCTGCTGATTCCGACCGACAAGATTACCGGCATGGAGAGCGCGGCGCTCCTCGATCCTGCTACGCATAACTTCTTTGCCGATGCCTGGGCCGAGCGGGCCGATGTCGATGTCCGATTGCCGCATGCGCTCCCGCGTGACGGCCTCAGCCTGGCTATTAACGCACAGCAAGCGCGCTCACAGAACCAGCTGCATATCCACATCGATTGCCTGAGCGCTGATGCACGGACAGTCCTCAAGGCCGATGCCGACAAAATTGGTGCCGACTGGGCACCTCTTCCCGATACCATCGCCGGCCACAGGTTCACGGCGGTCCGCGTCAAGGGCGAGACATTGGGCGACTTCAATCCATTCCTGGCGCTTGCCAAGACATTGAAGGACCCGGCAAAGGAAATGGGCGATCACAATCTCGTGGTGGTCGGCGCCAACTTTGCCGACGGCCCCGGCTTCATCGTCCTGACGGATGTCGCCGCACCGGGCATGGGCGGCGAGGACGTGCAGGACCATAGCTGCGCGATTACGCATTAGAATCAGCATATTATCGCTTGGCGCGAAAGCTGCATCGATCACTTCTTCGATGCAGTCGCCCCTTTGCGCAAACGAAAAAGGCCTGGAAACCAGATTTATGAATCTGGTTTCTAACGTCTATCACGTTTCACATACTAATCTTTTTGATGCGGCCGGTTCAGTGTTATAGTCCGGGTTGTGAGCCTGAGCTATACGTCATCCGTTCGTTGAGCATCCAGATCATCGAACAGCACCGGCATTGAAGGTTCGCGATCGAAAGCCTCAGGAGGCGCCTCATGAATCTTCAAATCAATAGCCAATCCTACCAAGTCGATTCGGAGGGAGATACACCGCTCCTCTGGATCATCCGCGATGAGTTGGGCATGACCGGCACCAAATATGGTTGCGGGCTGGCACAATGCGGCGCCTGTTCGGTCCTTGTCGACGGCGAAGTGGTGCGCTCGTGCGTAACGCCGCTCGACAGCGTCGCCGGTCGACAGATCACGACGATCGAGGCGATCGAGGCCGACCCGGTTGGAAAGCGTGTTGTCGCTGCCTGGGTCAAGCATCAGGTTCCGCAATGCGGTTACTGTCAATCGGGGCAGGTCGTCGCCGCGACCGCGCTCCTCAAACAAACGCCAAACCCCTCCGATGACGAGATCGCCGCGGCGATGATCAATCTCTGTCGATGCGGGACTTACAATGCGATCAAGGCGGCGGTTAAAGACCTCTCCTCCAAGGAAGGAGAGACGCTATGACCGAAACCAGCCGCAATCTCGTTCCGGAGGATGAATTCCCTACCGGATCTCCGGTCAACATCTCACGCCGGCACTTTCTCCTCACTTCCGCCGGTGCGGCCGCCGGGGCATTCGTGCTTGGCTTCGGCATTCCGGTCGGCCGGGCACGGGCACAGCAGGCGGCGAATCCGATGCCTCCCGGCACCCGCGTTCCCGCCTTTCTCGAAATCCGCCCGGACAGCACCATCCGCTTCATGAGCCCTTTCGTCGAAGGCGGGCAAGGCGTCTTCACTGCAATGGCGCAGATCGTCGGCGAGGAACTCGATGCCGACCCGAAAACCTTTGTCGTGGAAAACGCACCCACGGGCAGCGACTATCTGGTCGTGCATGGCAAAATGCGCATCACCGGCGGCAGCATGTCGGTGCGCACTAGCTATGAGACTATGCGCCGGCTCGGCGCGCTCGCCCGCAACATGATCCTGCAAGCAGCCGCCAAGCGCCTGGATGCGCCGATTACAGAGCTGACCACAGAGCCGGGCCGCGTGATCCATGCCGCATCGGGCCGCAGCCTCGCTTATGGCGACGTTGCGAGCGAAGCACTGGATCTGCCGGTTCCTGCCCCTGAGAGCGTCGCGCTTCGGGACCCAAGCAAATTCCGCTGGATCGGCAAACCGGTCGAACGGCTCGATATGCATGACAAGTCAACGGGCAAGGCAATCTACGCGATCGATTGCAAGGTTGACGGCATGTTGCATGCCGCCGTCCAGCACGCTCCCCGCCTCGGCCTGACGGTCGGCAAGATCCGCAACGAAGCCCAGCTGAAGGCGATGCCGGGTGTTCATTCCGTCCATAGTCTGCCCGGCGCTGTTGCTGTCGTCGCTGAACGCTGGTGGAATGCCAAGCGGGCAGCCGAGGCCGCTCAAGTCGATTGGCGCGAACCCGGCTCGGACGCCGATCCTGCGCTCCGCTATATGCCCGCCGATTTTTCGACAACAGCTTTCAACGACAAGCTCGCCAACGAACCGGGCAATGGCAAGGAGGCGGAGAATGTCGGCGATATCGCCAAAGCGTTCGACGGCGCCAAGACCGTCATTTCCGCCACCTACAGGAGCCAGTATCTGCATCATGCGCAGCTGGAGCCGCCATCGACCCTAGCCCGCTTCAACCCAGACGGCAGTCTTGAAATCTGGATGCCCAACCAGGCGCCCGAGCAATTCCAGGCGGATATCGCCAAGCTGACCGGCCTCGACCCATCGAAAGTGACGCTCCACAGCCCCATTCTGGGCGGCTTCTTCGGACGGCACTTCCTGTATCCGTCCGCCAATCCCTATCCGCAGGCCATCCAGCTTGCAAAAGAGGTAGGGCGGCCAGTCAAACTGATCTGGAGCCGCGAGGAGGAATTTCTGCGCGATCCGATGCGCCCGATGGCGGCAGTGCGCTTCCGCGGCGCACTCGATGCCAACGGTATGCCAGTGGCGCTCGAGGCCATCAGCGCTTGCGAGGGACCGACCGAGGGCGTTTACGGTCACAAGGAGGATTCGCTGGATCCGACGGCCCTGGAGGGCCTGGCCGGCAAATCCTATGCAATCCCGAACTATCGCATCGCACAGATCTACGTCAAAAACCCGACGACACTCGCCTATTGGCGCTCTGTCGGCAATTCCATGAACGACTTCTTCTACGAGACCTTCCTGGACGAGCTGGCCGACAAGGGCGGGCAGGACCCCTACGAGCTGCGTCTCAAGCTGCTGCAAAAGAACGAGCGGCTGAGCAATCTCCTGAAAGCGGCCGGCGATCTCTCAGGCGGCTGGAAGCGAGGCCCCTTCACGGCGGAGGATGGCTCGAAGCGGGCGCGTGGCGTTGCCATGGCCTCTCCCTTCGGCAGCCATACGGCGGCAATCGCTGAGGTCTCCATTCACAACGGCCAAGTCGTCGTCCATGATGTCTGGGAAGCGATCGATCCCGGCAGCATCGTCAATCCGGCGATCATCGAAGCACAGATCAATTCGGCGACTGCGCTCGGAATGTCACAGGTTCTGATGGAGGAGGCCGTTTACAAGAACGGCGAGCCGGTGGCGCGCAACTACGACCTCTATCCGATCCTGCCGCCGGATCGCATGGCGCGCGTTCACGTCCGCATCGTCGAAAGCGGGGCAGAGATGGGCGGCATCGGCGAGCCGGGCCTGCCAGCCGTCCCTCCGGCGGTCGCCAATGCAGTTTCTACGCTGACGGGCAAGCGGATACGCAGCATGCCCCTCTCCAACTACACCTTTGAAAGCTGAGACGCAGCACTCGCTGCGCCAGGCAAAGTTCCGGCTCTCGGTCCATTTTCGGTCCGAGAGCCGGCTTGGTTGGCTCCCCCTTAGAGCCGGACGATCTTGTCCGGTTCTAGAATCAAAGAAATGGAGCATGATGTCGTCCGAAAACCGATCCCATTTTTCGGCATCATGCTCTGGCCGCATACGAAATCCCGAAGCAAAGACATGAGGGCACACTCTTGAAGAAACTTCTTCTGGTTCTTCTCCTGATTATCGTGCTTGTGGCCGGCGGTATTGCGTGGTTCGTCACGCGCAGGCCGGCTTCGCCCTTCGATAGTGTCGCCGCGACACAGGCGCCCTCGGAGGACCTGCTGCAGCACGGCGAATATGTTGCGCGCCTCGGCGACTGCGTCGCCTGCCACAGCACGCCGAAGAGCGCTCCCTTCGCCGGCGGGCTGGAAATGGGGACGCCGCTCGGCTCCATCTTCACGACCAACATCACCCCGGATAAGGAAACCGGTATTGGCAACTATACGCTCGCCGATTTCGACCGCGCCGTCCGCCAGGGTGTTGCGCGGGACGGGCATCGCCTCTATCCGGCCATGCCCTACCCTTCCTATGTGAAGATGAGCGACGACGACATTCGTGCGCTCTATGCCTATTTCATGAATAGGGTCGCGCCGGTCCAGCAGGCGGACAGACCCTCCGACATCAAATGGCCGATGAACATGCGCTGGCCTCTGGCACTCTGGAACGCCGTTTTCACCGAAGGCGGCACCTATCAGCCGAAAACGGCCGGCGACGACCAATGGAACCGTGGCGCCTATCTCGTGCAGGGGCCGGGACACTGCGGCAGCTGCCATACACCGCGCGCCATCACCATGGCGGAAAAGGCGCTGGATGAGAGCAGTCCGCTCTATCTTTCCGGTGCTCTTCTCGACGGCTGGTATGCGCCAAGCCTGCGCGGCGATCCCAATACCGGCCTTGGCCGCTGGAGCGAGGAGGATATCTATGCCTTCCTCAAGAGCGGCAGGAACGGTCACGCCGTCGTCTTCGGCTCCATGGCGGATGCCTTCAACAATTCGACACAGTTCATGACGGACGACGACCTGAAGGCGATAAGCCACTACCTGAAATCCCTGCCCGGCGATCCCGCCCGCGACGGCACGCCCTGGCGATACGACGAAGGCACCGCCCAGAACGTGTCGCTTTCCAACCGTGAGCAGATCCCGGGCGCCCAGACTTTCGTTGCAAAATGCAGCTTCTGTCACGGCATCGACGGGCGCGGAAAGCAGCAATGGATTCCGCCGCTCGCCGGCTCTGCCGCTTCGCTTGCGAAGGAAAACGCATCGCAGATCAATGTGACGCTGAACGGTTCCAGCCGCGTCGTGGCGAACGGAATTCCGGATGCCTATCGCATGCCACCGTTCCGCCAGCAGCTTTCGGACCAGCAGATTGCCGATGTCCTGACATTCGTGCGCTCTTCCTGGGGAAATCACGGCGGAGCGGTTGCAGCTAACGATGTGAAGGCCCTACGCGAGCATACGGATCCGGCAAGCAGCAGCCCGATCATATTGCAGATGCGGTAGCTCCTGGTTGCCCGTTGACCGTTGCCATGCCGCTACTCGTGACTTCCGGCATTGTGTCCCCATAAGCCTCAGGGCTATCGCATATGGGGCGGATGAGCACTGGAAATTCCTTCTCCCCAGCGGGGAGAAGGGACGCCGCAACGACTTCAGTCCATGCGATTGCCCTGCCATAAGCCGGGATCAAGCTTCTAATGTTCCTGCCCGGCAAGCTTGAGAGCTTGCGCCCGCTTTCTTCTCCGGCTCACCCGCGACGAGGGCGTCTTGACCTGCCCTTCCTGTGGCAAGGAAATGATCGCCATCAGACCGGGATTGTTGGGCTGAAGCAGGATATCGCCGCCATGCTGCCGGGCCACTGCCCTTGCAATCGACAGGCCGAGTCCGACGCCGCCCGTGCCCCTGTTTCTCGAAGCTTCCAGACGGAAGAAGGGCGCGAATACCTTTTCCTTCATATCCTCAGGTATGCCCGGGCCATTGTCTTCGACGACGATATCGATGGTGCCGGCCGAATGGTGAATATGGACCCTGGCATGGCCGCCGTAGCGCGCCGCATTTTCCGCAAGATTGCGGACGGCGCGGCGCAAGCCATCGGGCCGGCAGCGATAGGTCGTCTTCGGGCCTTCAATGTACTCCACTGGCAGGCCGAGATCGGCAAGGTCGTCACAAATGCTGCCGACCAGCGCCTCCAGTTCGATGGCCCGCGTTTCCTCGGCCGTGGATTCGCCGCGTGCGAAGGAAATGGCGGCTTCCGTCATGCTCTGAAGCTCGTCGATGGTCGATAGCATCTTCTGCTGGATATCGGCGTCCTTGACGAATTCCGCCCGCAACCGAAGCGAAGTCAGCGGCGTCCTGAGATCATGGCCGATTGCGGCCAGCATCCGGGTGCGATCGTCGACAAAGCGATGCAGGCGTTCCTGCATCCTGTTGAATGCCTCGGCCGTGCGCCTGATGTCATCAGGTCCTTCTTCGGGCAGCGGCGGCAGATTTTCGCCGCGCCCCAAGGCTTCCGCCGAAACGGCAAGCCGTCTCAGCGGGCGTGCGATGCGGCTGGCGATGAATACTCCGATGAGCGACAGGATGAGCGCGGTGGTCGCAAGTGAGGTGAGCGATTTCATATCCCACCAGCGGTCGCCGACATTCTTATAGAACGCCGTATTCAGCCACATGCCATCATTGAGCTTGACGGCAAGGCCATATCCATTGCGATCCCCGAAATAAACGAACTTTGCCGGCTGCGGCAGGCTCCAGAGAACGGGCGGTGGGGTAGCCCAGCCCTCGCCGGCGTTCGCCGTCATTACCCCCTTCGACATCAGATGATCGACATCCGGGCTCGAGCGCATGCCCCACTTCGCTCCAAGGTCGATAAAATTCTCGATCGGCCGTGCAAGTTCATTTGCCGCACGCGAGCGCCATGCGCCGGCATCCGTCGGCTCTATCTGCGAAAGCCAGAAACGGGAATAGCTGGTCTCGCTTGCGAGCAGCGCCTGTTCACGCAACGGCTTAGGCATGGATTCCATCAAGCGCGTGACGGAGGCGCACCGGCTGAAGAATTCGCTTTTCATGGCGGCATGCAGCGCCTTGGTGCGCTCGTCCCAGGAAATCGAAAACGTCAGGCACTGCGAGACGACAAGGGCAAGCAGGGTAAAGCCGATGAACTGGGCAGCAAGGCTCCTCCTCCACCAGTAGATCATTCGAACCCCACATCCGCCGAGAGGCTGTAGCCGCCGCCCCAATGCGTCTTGATGACCGAAGGGTTCTTCGGGTCCGGCTCGATCTTCTTGCGCAGGCGGCTCACCTGGTTGTCGATGCTTCTGTCGAAGATGTCGGCCGTCCTGCCAACCGTCAGATCGAGAAGCTGCTCGCGGCTGAGCACCATGCCCGGACGTTCGAGGAAGACCTTCAGAAGCCGGAATTCGGCGGTGCTGAGCGGGATGCCGACACCGTCGTCGCCCGAAAGCTCCTGCCGCCCCATATTGACGCGCCATTGACCGACGCGGATAACCCTGGCCTTTTTCAGCGTTTCCCGCTGCTGCTGCGGCACACCATTGGCCCGACGCAGGACAGCCCGGATGCGTGCCAGCAATTCGCGCGGATTGAATGGCTTCACCAGATAATCGTCAGCCCCCAGTTCAAGGCCGATGATGCGGTCGGTATCCTCACTCATGGCGGTCAGAAAGATGATGGGGGTATCCGTCGTCGCCCTGAGATGACGGCAGACGGAGAGACCATCTTCGCCCGGCATCATGACGTCCAGAACGATCAGATCCACCGCACCGCGCTCGAGGATCCGTCTCAGGGCGAGCCCGCTATCGGCGACGCTGACCTTATAGCCCTGCTGCTCGAGATATTGGCCGACAAGGTCCCTTATATCCGAATGATCATCGACGACGGCGATGTGCGCAGCTTTTTGCATGACGGTTTCCACGATCTCAAGTCATTCTACAGAAGGCCGCTCCGAGCCGCATCGAAAAAAGTGTATCAAAGTTTCACATAGACCGGAGGGTTGCGCCGCAAGCGGCACGCCCCACTTGAAAACCTTGCGACAGCCGGTGCAAGCCGTATCGAGAGGATACGGATTTCATCGAACCTGTCCTCGAAATCCAATCGATATGTTGCGCGAAGAGGTCCCCTGCAGCTGACAAACTATAAGGTTGTTGTCACATGGATGTGCCGCGGACGGGCAAATTTGTAACAAGCTGTCGCAGCTCTCGCACCACCGATATGCGGAATGGGACGACGACATCGCCTGGCTTCGATCAAGGGCAAATCCTGCTATATGCTCTGCAAAATAGGCCGCTTGCGGCAGCCGTCCAACAATCATTGCCGCGCCGACCTGTGCCAGAGCCGATGGCCGGCGCTGCCATCGCCGGCGACAGGCTTTTACATCTCCGGCACAAAGCTGCGACATGAGCGTCTTAACCTCCTGCCCGAAGATCACTTGCCCGGTCGAGACTATCGACGCTGACAGGAGGATATGGAATTGGCCATGGAATTATCACAGATCGCAACGCTTCGCCGCGTTCTCGAAATCTTCTGCGCCCGGCACGAACTGGAGTTCGCCGATCGAACGGCGATCATCGCCGCCCGCGAGCTCATGAAATTCGCCGACGAGGGCGAAACCGATCCCCTGGTTCTCGAGCAGCGCCTCGACGAGGCAATGCAGACTTCCGGCGGACCTATGCTGCCGGCCCAAAGGGCCGCGGCATCGATGGACGCTTCATCGGCGCGGCAGCAATGATTGTCCGCCTTAGAAATTGTCCGGTCATCTTCCGCACCCAAAAGCCTCGTTTAAATCGGAAGGCAAACCCATGCACCTTTCCCGCCGCACCGTGTTGACATCGATGGTGGCCGCGGCCGCCGCACCCAGATGGAGCTTCGCCGCAGGCGAACGACGGGCTCTGGTCGTCTATTATTCCTACACCGGCCATACCAGAGCGGTTGCCGAAAAGCTTCGAGCACTCTTGGGGGCCGAGCTCTTCGAAATCCAGATGCGCAACCCTTATCCTCTCGACATGCAGCGTGCAGCCGAGCAGTCCAAATACGAGCTGGAAACGGGAGAGCTTCCTCCCTTGCTCGATGGCCTTCCCAATCTTTCGAAATACGACCTGATCCTCGTCGGCGGCCCGGTGTGGTGGAATACCATCACGCCGCCTGTCATGAGTCTCCTCGAACGGATGGATTTTGGGGGGCGGAAGGTTGCCGCCTTCTCCACATATGTGCTGGAGCCGGCGCATTATGAAAGGAATTTTGCCGCACAGGCACGCAGCGCTTCGCTTCTACCCAGCCTGATGATCAGCGAATTCGAGGTCACGGAGAGGCTGGCGGACAAGGCCATCGCATCCTGGGCTCTCAAAAGCCTGCCGAAGGATGCGCCGCAAGCTCTCTAAGGTCGCCAACACACGCGGATTGCTCTCGCTCCGCCATCCGCGCATGTTGCAGCCTCTTGTCGCGATGACGCCGCATTCGCCGTGATATTCTGACGCCGCGGCATCGATGGTATTCTATGGTGCCGCAAGTCCTCCATCTGCGGAGATCCCAATGGACGAAGCATTTCCAGCGACATCGATGCCGGACCGCGATTGGTGGACGGCACTTTGGCCCGATCCGCTGGCAACACTCCAAGCACTCGGCATCAAGCCCGGCATGACCGTCCTCGATCTTTGCTGCGGCGATGGCTACTTCACCGCACCGCTGGCAAAACTCGTTGCCGGAAAGGTCTATGCGCTCGATTTGGACGAAACCATGCTCGAAATGGCGAGGACGGAAGCCGATCGACAAGGCGTCTCCGTGCAAAAATGGATCCATGCCGATGCGCGCGACGTCGCAAGACATCTTCCCGAAAATGTCGATTATGTCCTGATGGCGAACACGTTTCACGGTGTTCCCGATCAGCCTGGCCTCGTCCGCGCCATCCATTCGGTGCTCGCTCCCAAGGGGCTTTTCGGCATCGTCAACTGGGAGACGCGATCGCGCGAGGAGACTACGGTGCTCGGGCTGCCGCGCGGTCCCAGGACCGAGATGCGCATGGCGCCGGCCAAGGTCGCGGCGATTGTCGAGACCTTCGGCTTCAAGTCCCAGGCCGTGATCGAGCTGCCGCCCTATCACTACGGCGTGGTTTTCGCTGCCCTATAGCTGTGCCAAGGATGTCGCTGGTCATATTGCCAAGCGCTTCTGGCGGTCCCGGCCGAACGCAGGGACCGCCATATCAATCAGCTGAACGCAACAGTGCGTATCCTGCGGAGCGAGAGTGCGATCAACAGGCCGGCGATCGCCGCGACGGTGCCCGCCAGAAAGACGCTGCCATAGCCGGTCCGGTCGGCCAGAAGGCCGGCAAATGGCCCGGCCAGCCCGTAGGCGAGATCCTGAAAGGCCGAGAAGCCTCCAAGCGCGGTGCCGCGCAGATGCGGTTCCACCCGCCGGACGACCTCGCGGCCCATGGAAGGATAGATCAGTGAGCATCCGAGACCGGTCAGAAAGGCACCCGCCAGGGCGAGCATGGGATCGGCGGCACTCCAGATCAGCAATTGGCCTACCGCTTCGACCGCCAGTGACCCGAACGCGACCGGCAAGCCACCGATACGATCAGGCAGATGGCCGAAGAGCACGCGTACCAGAACGAAGCCGACGCCGAAGGCGGTCAGACCCAGCCCGGCATAGCTCCAGCCCCGATCAAGGAAATACAGCGTGAAGAAGGCACCGATCGCGGCGAAGCCTATGCCCTGAAAACACACGACCGCCCCATGCAGCCAGACCTTGCCGACGACGGTCCAGAATGGCGGGCGCGGCGCACCGGGATGAGGCGCAACGGCGGGAACCCGCCAGATCGCCATCAGCCCTAGGAATGGTAGAACAGCGCTGATCGCCGTTGTCCCGGCAAAGCCAAACCGGCTGAACAAAGCTAGACCGATCGGCCCGCCTACGGCGAACGCTCCATAGATGGCGGCGCCGACCAGCGCCAGAACCCTGCCCGAACGAGCCGGGCCGACGACGCCAATGCCCCAGGCGATGATGCCGACGGCAACCAGACTTTCGCCCAGCCCCAAAGCCAAGCGTCCCAGAAGGAGGAGTAGAAAGGACGGCAACGGCGTGTCGGTGAGAACGCCGGCACCCAAAGCCATCAAAGCCCCCACGACATAGAATGCAAGCCCCCGCGTCACAGCCACCTTGGCGCCGCGATGGTCCGAGAGCCCGCCGGCATAGCCGCGCGTGAGGATGGTTGCCAGAAAGGCGATGCCGACGCCGAGCCCGGCCCAGACATTGCCGAGCCGCAACTGACCGCTCACATAAAGCGGCACGATCGGAAACGAGATGCCGATGCAAAGATAGGAAATGAAGAGAATGACGCTCAGCAGCAGCAGCCGGCCGCGCGCCGGATCGGGTGTCGATTGAAAAGCCATGATAATCTCCAGGCTTTCCTCAATCGGCGAAGGCATAAAAAAACGCACTCCGACCGACGAGGATCGTTGAGTGCGTTGCTTGACGTCAAACGCTTACGGCCGGCACCGCCGGCTGCCATTCCAATAGGCGCTTGCCGCAAGCGTGTCAACATCGCGTTGACCGCGCCGGAGGCATGCTAGCCCGCCCCTCACCGAAGCCTGAGGCTTTTAAGATAGACGCAGAACATATCCGCCATGGCATCGCCATAGGCTTCGATCTCCTGCGCAGTTTGCGTGCTTTCCGAAAGCTGCTTTCCCGTGGCGCTCAGCGTCGTGGCGATCAAGTCCGCCGCCAGGACACGGGCCGCGTCATCGACCTCCGGCAAGGCTTCGCGCATGAAGAGCTGCAGGATGCGGTCCCCGGATGACCGCGCCTCATGCGCCTCCGGCGCATCGCGATAAAGCGGCGCCGCGTCGTTGAGCGCAACACGCATCGCGGCCTCCTCGCATTCGGAGCGGATGAACGCGTGGACCAGGGAGCGTAATCGACCCAGCGGTGGCGTTGCCGTATCCTCGAGGATGCGTCGCAGCATATCCGAAGTCCGCCGCCATTCGTCACTTTGCAGGCGAAAGAGGATCGCCGCCTTGTTGGGGAAGTATTGATAGAGGGAGCCGACGCTGACGCCAGCCTTTTCAGCAACCCGCGCGGTGGTGAAGCGCTGAGCGCCCTCCGTTGCCAAAACCTGAGCCGCAGCACTCAGGATCGCGGAAACGAGCTCGGTCGAGCGAGCCTGCTTCGGCTGCTTTCGCGAGGAAATCCGGGCTCTTGGACGATCCGTCATATCGAGGCCTGACAATGCGAATAGGAAAGATGACGAATTAATCGTATTTTGCGCGCCATGCAAACCGAAGAACAACATGGCGATGAAAGCAGCGGGCCGGCACGCGGAGCAGTCGAAACCGACGCCCTGGCAAAGACTGTCTCGCATGTGTGCCAAAGCCTGGTGAAAGCCGCACTTGCCGGCGCGAGCGACTCCGAGCTCGTCATTCTTCTCGGCCGTGCGCTGTATGCGGTGGGTCTCGACATTTCGACGATCGAGATCGGCTGTGATGCCGTCGATCCGGAGAGGGTGCAGCATTTCATTCGTTGGCGGCGAGACGGCGAAGGCACCGAAGACAATATTCTCGGCGGTAAGATCTTCACTGCCATGCTGGAGGAGGACGCAACGGTTCTCCGCCTTGATGCTCGCAGCGGTCGCCTTGCATCCGTTCCGCAGGATGAAGCAACGGACGCCATCGCCTTTGCGAACCATCTTGCCCCCGACGTCACGCTCGGCTTCTTCGACGACGTCATGAGCCTGTTCATCACCGAGCGTCCCGGTGGGTTTTCAGCGATGGAGATAGAGCTGCTGCATCTCGTGACGCCGGTCTTCACACTTGCCCTCGGAGCCCGATTGAATGCCGCCGCCGCGCGCGTTCTGCTGCAGACTTATCTCGGCCGCAATGCTGCAACCGCCTTGCTCGACGGCCGCGTGGGCCTTGGCGAGGTCGAGCAAATTCGGGCGATCGTGATCTATTGCGACCTCTTCCAGTTCACCTCGCTGACCGAACGGCTGGATCCCCGGCCTCTCATCGACCACCTCAATCTGTTCTTCGAGACGATTACCCGGCCTGTGGCTCGTGCCGGCGGCCAGGTCTCCGGTCATGTCGGCGACGCCGTCGTCATGTTCTTTCCCATTCCGGACGCCGAAAGTGAACGGCCGCTCTGTGCTGCTGCGGTAAAGGCCGCGCTGGAGGGGCTGCAAGCACTGGAGCGCGTCAATGCCATGCTGTCACGAAAGACGGCGCCGCCGCTGCGGGCCCGGATCGGCATCGACATCGGCGACGTCGTTCACGGCAATATCGGTTCCGCAGGCAGATTTTCGTTTACGATCATCGGCACGCCGGTAAACCGCTCGGCCCGATTGCAGGCCCTCGCCAAGGATCTGGACGCAGTCATGCTGATGACTTCGGCCCTCGCGGAGGCGGCCGGCATTCAATGCAAGTCTTTCGGCCGCCATGCTCTGAGGGGCTTCGACCGTCCGGTCGACATCGTCGGTTTCGATATCTCCGGCGACCACTGAAAATGCGAATGACAGCTCTCACGAGATTGCACCGGATGTGATCAGCTCGCGGATTTACTGAATATTTTCAAAATCATAAATGCATTCCACGCCAACATCGGCCGACGCGATTATGAAAAGCGACGAATTATTCGTATTTGTCGCCAACGAAAACTTCAGTCCTGAACGGAGAAAAACATGACGTCCCTGACGAACGCCCCGCTCGCACCCTTGCTCGATCGCCTGTTCGAGGAAGCCGATGCGACGTCGCCCGCGACAACTCCATCGGTCGCCGCCTACTGGAGCGGCCTTTCCAGCGAGGAACGCGCGCGTCTGGTGCGCAGCAAAACCGACTACCTCGATTTCTATGCCCGGCTGAAGGACATACCGCTCGCGGTCTCACGCGAGGCTGGAACCTTGCTCTATATGCTGGCGCGAAGCACCGGAGCCCGCACCATCGTCGAATTCGGAACTTCCTTCGGCATCTCCACCCTGCACCTTGCGGCTGCGCTGCGGGACAATGGCGGCGGGCGCCTGATCACCACCGAATTCGAACCCTCCAAAGTGGCACGGGCGCGGGAACATCTAAAAGCCGCTCGCCTCATCGATCTCGTAGATATCCGGGAAGGCGATGCCCTGCAGACGCTGAGCACCGATCTGCCCGATGCTATCGACCTGTTGCTTCTCGATGGCGCCAAGGCGCTCTATCCGGACATTCTGAGGCTGGTGGAAAGCCGCCTAAGGCCGGGAGCTCTCGTGCTGGCCGACAATGCGGATTTCTGCCCCGATTACCTCGCATGGGTGCGGTCGCCGGCAAGCGGATATATGTCTGTACCGTTCGCCGAAGATATCGAACTGTCGATGCGGATCGGATGACGCCATTCACGGCGCAAGCGCGTCCCTGGAGTGCTTGCAACATCCCCTGCATTCACTGCCGACTGCGGCGACGGCTTTCACATGCTCTATTGCGTTGGCGTCGCGGCCGTCACGCCGCGGTATGAACAAGCTTGAACTGCGAGCGCCTGTAGAAGGCCAGCATTTCCCGCTCGAAACTTTCCACGGCCAGCACGACCCACGGCTCGTAATGGTCTCTGCGGGAGCGCATCCTGCGTCGGCCATCCGGGTCGAGCATTCCGCGCAACGCCCAATCTACCAACCCCATCCCGTCACTCTCACCCCGCCAAGGTCCCTTCACCATCCGCCTTACCGGCCTCAATCGCGTCCGACGGCACGGCCAACGCTAAATAGGTAACCCCTGATCGAAAGAAAGGTGAAGAAACGTTGTATTAAGGTTTGTAACATGGGTTTGCCTGGGACTGTCGCATTGCGGCGACACCCGGCAGCCAATCCCGCTCCGCGGCGATCGCAAACAGGGCTGAACGAGGATGTCGGCGCCTGCTTCCATAACGATGGGATCATCTGAACATCAGGCGCGTGACGTGGCGATCGATCATCCGCGAATTCGCTTCGATCCAGCGCCAGACCATGGCCATGGCAAACATGGTCAGAAGCCATCCGAGCATGACATCCGACAGGAAATGAGCACCAAAGATCACGCGGTTGAACGCCACGAACAGCGAGCATGGTACCAGGATTACCGCAGCAATCCATCTGCGCCCCACAGGCACAAATATCAATAGGGACAGCGCCGCCGCAGCCGCGGCTGCTTCGCCGGAAGGGAAGGAACAATTGCGGGTGCACGCTGCCGAAAACTGCCACACCGGGGTAAAATCAGCTGTGCCCCCGAACTCGATCAGCTGACGAGGGCGCACGCGTCCAATCGCTACTTTTAGCGTCTGCACCACCAATAGCGGCCCGGCGGCAAAGCTCAGGAGCACGAAAAGCGGTTTGTGAGGAGGGCAGAACCGCAATCGCCGCGGCAGGAAAACATGCAGGACGATGATGACAGCCATGGTGCCGAGAATATAAGGCTGGCTTTGACGAGCAATGTCCCTCACCGCTTTCAGCCAGGGATTCTCCGCCAGCCAGAAAGCATGCCCACGGGTAAACAAGCGCGCGACCGCCATATCGAGCTTCGGAAAGACCACAAAGACAAAACTGGTCCAGACAATCATCATGCCGATAACAGCCAAGTCGCTATCCGCGGCTGCTCGCAACTGACGCGGCCGCACTTGACCGGAGCCGGAGCTCCAGGAATTCGATGCAAATTTCCACATGCCATGTCTCCAGAGGCGGAACGGCGCCAAGCTGAAGCCCGATTGTCAAGAAATGGCGAAGATCGCATCAAGGCTGTGTTCAGAATCGACCGTCGAACGATCGGAAAGCTGTTTGGAAATTGCGGAAGCGTGCTTTGTCCGCAATAGTAAGGTTAGGGCGACAAAACCCAACGAAAAACGGAAGAAACACAGGGCGCTAGGGTTTGGATAACAGTCTCGTTCTCATCGTCGAGGATGAACCGGCAATCGCACAGATACTCGAGGGCTATCTGACGCGGGACGGCTTTCGCACGGTTCGCGCCGGCGATGGTGAAACCGCTTTGCAGCACCATGCGCTTTTGAAGCCGGACCTGGTGTTGCTGGATGTTCGCCTGCCGAAACTGGATGGCTTCGGCGTGCTCGGCCGGCTGCGCCAGGCGGGCTCAACACCGGTCATCATGGTCACCGCCGTCGCTGATGACATAGACCGCCTGAGCGGGTTGCGCCTCGGCGCCGACGACTATATCGTCAAACCGTTCAACCCGCAGGAAGTCGTCGCCCGCGTCAGAGCGGTCCTGCGCCGGACGCAGGGCGAGCGCGCAGAAGCCATCAAGCGCTTCGGTGCGCTGGAGGTTGATTTTGGCAGCTATACCGTCTTCGTCAACAAGGACGAGCGTCGTATCGCATTGCCGCTGACACTCAGCGAATTCCGCATACTCGCCTACATGATCCGCCATCCGACCCAGGCTTTCGCGCGAGCAGATATTCTCGATGCCTGCCTGCCGGAAAGCGATGCTCTGGTGCGTACAGTCGATACCCACATCTCTAATCTCAGACGCAAACTGGAAGAAATGGGGCAGATCGGCTTCTTTCCCGCCGTGCGCGGCATCGGCTATCGCTTTTCGGATCCGCGATGAAAAGACAGAGAATTCCCAGCGCGCCGCTTGCAACGCTCACGGCCATAGTCACCACGATCATGCTGCTGCTCAGCGTTGGCCTGACCTATCTGGGGGTCAACTGGTATGCGACCTATCTGGAGCAAGGCATCAGCGAGGCCCTGCCGCCCAAGGCCGCGGCGACCTACAAGATGCTGAGCGAAAACAAGGTTCCCGACGGAGATTCCCTTAAGCTCCTGGTCGAACACCTCATTTCGCTGACGGAACCAACGGATCTCAAGGTGCAGCTCTCCGTCCTCGTTTTCGGCCTCTTGTCGGCTCTACTCTGCGCCGTAATCGGCGTCTTCCTGGCGCGGCGGCTTGCGCGCCCGCTCGAAGATCTCACTTTCGCCGCCGAGGGCCTGAAGTCCGGCGACTTCTCCGTCCGCGTCGCAGCCTCCTATCGCAGCACGCGCGAAGTCGCGAGCCTCGTTGAAACCTTCAACGCCCTTGCGACCAGCCTGGAGACGATGGAGGAAAGATTGCGCTTCAACAACATGGCGGTTGCACATGAGCTGCGCACACCGTTGACCATCCTGCAGGGATCGCTGCAGAGCATGCTCGATGGCGTGTTTCCGATGGATCGGAAAATCATTTCCGACCTCCTCCTGCAGGTCGAAGGCCTGGGACGGGTTGTCGAGGATCTGCGCACCCTGTCGCTCGCCATCGGCCAGAAACTCGTGATGGAACGTCAGCGCATCGACGCATCCCTGCTGGTCGAGACTGTCATCGCCTCGGCAAAACCCATGCTGGAAGCCAGCAAGCTGCAGGTCGAAACTGAGCTGAAACCCGCCTGGATCTCAGCCGACTCCCCCCGCATTCGCCAAGCCGTGCTGGCGCTGCTCGAAAATGCGTGCCGCTACGCTGCCGAAGGTGGATGGCTGCGATGCGAAACCGAGCAGCTGGCGGACGATAGGATCGTCATTC
Source organism: Martinezella sp. CNPSo 3890 (assembly GCF_057784455.1). Classification (NCBI taxonomy): domain Bacteria; kingdom Pseudomonadati; phylum Pseudomonadota; class Alphaproteobacteria; order Hyphomicrobiales; family Rhizobiaceae; genus Martinezella; species Martinezella sp. CNPSo 3890. The sequence goes on from NZ_JBXSOR010000004.1 coordinate 387,940, forward strand.
GCGTTCTCGATCACGGTCCCGGATTTCCGCAGGATATGGATGCCGTCGCCGTCAACCCTTTCTGGCGCGGCGACCCCTCGCGTTCGCGGGCGACCGGCGGCACCGGGCTGGGACTATCCGTGGTGCAGGCAATCGCGGCTGCCCACGGCGGACATCTTGAATTCGCAAATCGGCCCGAGGGCGGTGCCATGGTCGCAATTCATTTGACGGACGGTATGCCTGGAGAAACGCGCGGTTTCGGTGAGCAGGATACAGCCTCCGGACAATGCCGGCTTTGTTGAACAGGGCCACCGCGGTCGGGCCGTCAGTGGAAGAGTTCGCCGATATTGAGGAACCACGACTTTTTCTGGCTGCGCCTGTCCTCTCTCTGAATTTTCGAATGGGGGATCTGGAAGCCGTAGACGCACTCCGGTTCGCCGGAACGCTCAAGCCAGAAAGCATCGATGTTCGATAGCAGCATCGATTGCCGGGAACGCCGGCGATATTGAATCGGGTGCCTTGCCTGCGAAACCGCAAGGAAGTGCTGCATGCCTCCCTCCGCCGCCAGGCCCTGCAGCACGATCAGGATCGCCTCTTTGGGCCTGAGGCCGGCGAGATCGCGAGTTACCTCGATGATACGGTGCTTCGCGTTGCGCGGCCCCTGCATGCTCCCGACAACGAATGTATAGCGCCCCTCTACCCCTTGATTGACGAAGATGAATCTGACCGTGCAAAGAACAGCCTGATCGCTCACGCGCAGGAGTTTGATGGCGAAAGCACCCTCATGGCGGCCGCCGCTGCGGTCGGCGAGCGCAATGTGGCATGCATATGCCTCGCATTTGCCTTGCACTGTGCCCATTTCCAGCCATTCGCCGCGCCAGAGCCGTATCATGCTGTCTCTGGAGAGGATGGTTTCAGCAATCGAAAAATGCTCGATGAGAAGGGAGAGCCGACGGGAATTGGGCATTCCGTGGACAAGAAACTTCGAAAGCGGCTTCTGCAGCAGTTCGTCATGCGGCGGCGGCAACCCGCGCGTAGTCACGAACGCCGCGATAAAGCGCCACCAACGAATGGTCAGAAGCGGGTTTGCAGCAAAGCGGCACCAGAAGAGAAAAGCACGCTTCCAGCGCACGCGCAGGCTTAAGGTCAATATTCTCCAGATGACGATGTATCGCGATATAGGCGGTCGGGAAGCCGTTGGCGGCAACGCAGTACAAGGGGAAATCTTGGATAGGAGGCGCTCCGGCGCCGCAGCAACTGATGTCTTTTGATTCATGCGAAAGTCCGACGGATTTGGTTTCGCCGAACCATCTGCGTTGGGATTGTCAAGGTAGCGTCAAGACAAGATCAGCCTTTCATGAGGCATGCCACGAAGGGCTCCGAGCCTAAGCGATCTGATGCGCTCGAGGAAATCACGAAAGGCATCAGCTCTGCGGTCTCCTCCCATTTGCATTGCGAATGATCCCGACCGCGCCGATCGAACGCCGGCACGGCCCGGCTTGATATCAACCCAGGAAAGCGCGGATTTCGACTGCGATCTCGGCAGCGTGGGTTTCTAGAGCAAAATGGCCGGTATCAAAGAATTTGACCACCGCGTCTGGAATGTCCCGGCGATAGGCCTCGGCACCTGGCGGCAAGAAGAAGGGATCGTGCCTGCCCCAGACCGCAAGCAGACGCGGCTTGTAGGTTCTGAAATAATTCTGGAAGGTCGGATAGAGCGCGACGTTGCTCTTGTAATCGCCGAAAAGATCGAGCTGCACCTTCTCCGAACCAGGTCGGGCCATATAGAGACTATCGAGCGAATAGCCGTCGGGAGAGACCTTCGAGGGGTCCGGGACACCATGCGTGTATTGCCACGCCGTCGCGTCCGGCTGAAGGAATGCCTTCAGGGCGTTACGATTTTCCTCGGAGGCTTCGCGCCAATAGGCTTGGATCGGATTCCAACCTTCGCTCAAGCCTTCTTCATAGGCATTGCCGTTCTGGGAGATAATCGCCGTGATCCGTTCCGGATGCTTCAACGCCAGTCGGAAGCCGGTCGGCGCACCATAATCGAAGACATAGACGGCATAACGGTCGAAGCCAACGACTTCCGTGAAACGGTCGATCGTCTCGGCGATGCTGTCGAATGTGTTGCTGCCCTTCGGCGCGTCGGATTGCCCGAAGCCGGGTAGATCTGGGGCGATGATGTGGTAGCGATCCGCCAGAAGCGGGATGAGATCGCGGAACATGTGGCTGGAAGTCGGGAAGCCATGCAGCAGCAGAAGCTTGTCCGCGCCGGCCGAGCCCGCTTCACGGTAGAAAACCTTGACATCTTCGATGTTGACGCTGCGATAGGTGATATCAGTCATGTTAAGCTCCTTTCGTAACCTATGAACATCTATTTTTTTGGTTACCTCTCAGAATTCAAATGGTGCCGCGGACACACCTGCGTTGACACCGATATCGGCGACAGACGCCATCATCAGCGCGGACAACTCGACCCTCTGTAGTAGCATTGGCCTTCTCCCGCCAGTTGGAATAAATAACCTCTTTAATGACGCTGATATGGTTACTCTTCACATACGTAACTTGTCAAGAGGCTTTGGAAGGGTTATATAGCCGCTATGTTTTCGAGCGGCCTTTCAGCCCCCTGTCGGCCGGAATAAGGAGCAGTCGATGGACAGCCGTTCACCCGCCATCTTCGTTGGCGACACGCTCGGACTGGATTTCCTCAATTCGGTCGCAACGCCGGCGGATGTGCCGATCGACTGGATTGACGATGGAGAGGGTCTGCTGCGCTGGCTGGAACAGGCCGGCCTAGTGCCGCGGGAAACGCTTGTCGCCATGCGCAAGCAGGCGCTGCCGGGCGAACTCGACAAAGTCGCCGACCAGGCAAGAAGCCTGCGTGAGTGGTTCAGAACTTTCGTAAACTCCCATAGGGGAAAGCCGCTGGCATCAGAGGCCTTGAACGATCTGGAACCGCTGAACCGTCTGCTGGAACGCGATGAAGGTTTTAGCCGGATTGTCACAAGAAAGCCGGGCGAAGATCGCGAACTCTGCCTTCAGCCGATGCGGAAATGGCGCTCACCGGAATCGCTGCTATTACCGATCGGTGAAGCGCTGGGACGTTTCGTCTGCACGGAAGATTTTTCCGATGTGAAGGCCTGCGAAGGCCATGCATGCACCCTGATGTTCGTTGACCATACGCGCGGGCGCCGCAGACGCTGGTGCAGCATGGCGATGTGCGGCAATCGCTCCAAGCAGGCGGCCCATCGACATCGGCTCAAGCAAAGCTGACGCCAGTCCTGCAAAAAGACAGGCATTTTGCTGGAAGCATGAATTACGGCTGAAGCTAAGCGCAGCTCGCTCCTGCCCGATATCACCAGAGTCGAGCCGAGAACACCATTGGCTCAGGCCGGATCTTCCCTGTGAAGATCGTGAATGGCGACGGCATCATCGCTGAAGGGTGGCAGCAGCCAGTCGGTATGGCGCAGCGTGCGCTTGGTATCTTCAAGGCCCATGTCCCAATGCTCGCGCATCGACGTGCCGGAGAACTCATAGTCCTTGGCGTGACCTTCGTAGTTCTTGTGCTGATAGATCAGGTGCACGATATTGACGACGCCGGCATCGGAATAATCGGCAATTAGCTCTTCCTCTTCCGCGGTCAGCTGATCCTTCGGGACGCGCTTTAGGGCGCTCAGGAGCTTCATCTTCAGCCCGTGGATGCGTTTGAAATTGTCGGTGTTCTGCCGCGTGCGGCTCGAATACATGATGTCCTTGTGGCGCGAGAGCACGTCCGGCATGCTGCGCGGCAGGACGCCGCGGGCGCTGAAAAGATCCACCTGGAAGACGAGCGAGCTGCGGTCCTCTTCCTGATCGAGCAGATATTGCAGCGGCGTATTCGAAACGATGCCGCCGTCCCAGTAATATTCGCCTTCGATCCGGATGGACGGCAAGGCCGGCGGCAGGGCGCCGCTCGCCATGATATGCTCGGGGCCGATGCGCACTTTGTCGGTGTCGAAATAGACGAAATTACCGGTGCGGACATTCACCGCGCCGACGCTGAAGCGCTTCTTGCCATCGTTCAACACGTCGAAGTCGATCAGCATTTCCAGCGTCTTCTTCAACTCCGCGGAATCGTAGAAGCTGGTTGCCCCCTCGGCTCCCGGCAGCTCGAACCATGGGTTGGGAAAGCGCGGCTTGAAGAAGCCGGGCTGGCCCATGGTCATCGTCATCCAGGAACTGGTGCGATTACGGATATCGCGGAAGAAATCGCCTTCCGGCGTATAGGCCCAGATCTTGCGGCCGGAGATGATCTGCCAGAACTGCTCCAGACGCTGCAACCGCCGGCCCGGCTCGTTGCCGGCGATGATCGCGGCATTGACTGCGCCGATGGAGACGCCCGAGAGCCAGGTCGGTTCGCATCCCGCTTCGGCAAGCGCCTGATAGACGCCGGCCTGATAGGCGCCGAGCGCACCGCCACCCTGGAAGACCAGGGCAACGCGATCATATTGCGCGGCTATTTCCGGGATGGTCGGCGCTACCGCCTTGATATTTCGTTCGAGCACGATCCGTCTCCAGTATGGTCTAACAATAAGGCTTTCGGCTACCTGCGCTCGGCGAGATAGTCGTGAACGACTTCGCCTAGCCCGAGCGTCAGATCGGCGGTAAAATGAACCGCCGAAACCACTTCCAGCACGGGCAGTCGCGCGACGTCGGCCATGACATGCGGCCGAAGATCGAGGGCAGCCGGCGAAGTCCAGGCTTCCTTGATGGTGATATCGGTCAGATAGTAGCGCACGAGCTCGCAGATACGCGGCGTGGCATCGACATGCGGCACGATCTTGATCAGGAAATTCGGTTCCGAGAGAGCTGCTAGAAGCGGTCCCTGGTCGATCGGCTTGTGTTTGTAACCCATCGTGCCCGTGGCGCAGAGAACGCTGCCGTAATGCAGCGTGCCGACGATGACTTCGCCTTCGTTGACGATCTTCGGATTGGCAAGCTTCTTCGGAAAGCCCCAGATTTCGCGGCCGCCGGTGATCGGCGCATCGTCATCGAGATACATGGAGTGGACATAGCCACCCTTTTGTCCGCGATAGGTCACGGGGATGACCTGTCCGGTCTCGGTGTAATCACCAAAGCCAGTGGAATCGGGCATGCGGATGAATTCGTATTTCACCAGCGGTTCGTCGATTTCGAGCGGCGCCGGCACGACCGCTTCAAGCGCCTCGCGCGTGGTGCGATAGGTGATGATGATATATTCGCGATCGAAGAACCGATAAGGCCCTGGAGGATAGGAAGGATTGGTCAGCGGCATCGCATAGGCATGCTTCAGAATGTCTTCGACCTTCATCGTATTGTCCGTCGTTGGAGGAAATCGCCGGGCGCCAGAGCGAAAACTTGCACGGTTGCATGACAGTGAAGTGTCAGCCAATGATTGGCAGCGCCGCGAGGCAAAACCGCGCTGTTATCAAAGCGACATATCAGGCTGGCAGTGTGCGCTCATCTTGAGCATTTCCCTCTACCCAACCATGTCATAGAGATTGCAGGAGTTGCATCATGGGTTCGTTGACTTCGAAGAATGCGCTGGTCACCGGTTCGACGAGCGGTATCGGGCTTGCGATCGCCCGCGCCTTTGCCGCCGAGGGCGCGAACATCACGATCAACGGCCTCGGGGACGCCGATGCGATCGAAAAGGAGCGCGCGGCGATCGAAGCCGATTTCGGCGTGAAGTGCCGCTATTCCGGCGCCAACATGATGAATGGCGAGGAAGTGACATCGATGGTGCGTGAAGCCGAAGAAGCCTTCGGCAGCCTCGACGTCCTAGTCAACAATGCCGGCATCCAGTTCGTCGCCCCGATCGAGGAGTTTCCCGACGACAAATGGGAGGCGATTATCCGCATCAATCTGCTTGCTGCCTTCTACGCCATCAAGGCCGCCATTCCCGGCATGAAGGCGCGCAAATGGGGCCGCATCATCAATACGTCCTCGGCACATGCGCTGGTCGCCTCGCCTTTCAAATCGGCCTATGTTTCGGCCAAGCACGGCATTACCGGTCTCACCAAGACCATCGCCCTCGAAGCCGCTCAGAACGGCGTGACCGTCAACTCCATAGCGCCCGGCTATGTCTGGACGCCGCTCGTCGAAAAGCAGATCCCCGAGACCATGAAGGCGCGCAACATGACGGAAGAGCAGGTCAAGCATGACGTGCTGCTGGCCGCCCAGCCGACGAAGGAGTTCGTAACCGTCGACGAAGTAGCCGCTATCGCGGTGTTCCTGTGCAGTGACGCCGCCAAGCAGATTACCGGCACGACGCTTTCCGTCGATGGCGGCTGGACCGCCGAATAACACGGAAGCCATAGCCGGCACATGCTTGAGCACCGTGCCGGCTCTCAGCAGCCCAGGGCTGCAGCATCAACATGAAAACAGAGCAGGAGGCGCACAATGACCGACGAAACCCAGGACCCGCTCAGCCGTATCAAGGATGAGATCGTCGACAGCTTCGACGAAGAGCTGGAGATGCAGCTCGAAGAGGACCGGCTGGACGAACTGGTCGCAGAAGGCCTTATCAGCGAAGGTGAGGCGACGCTCGACCGCCGCGTCTATTTCCGCGAACTTTTCCGGCTTCAGCACGAGCTCGTGCGCCTGCAGGACTGGGTCCAATACAAGAAGCTGAAGGTCGTCGTGCTGTTTGAAGGGCGCGATTCCGCGGGCAAGGGCGGCGCCATCAAGCGCGTCACGCAGCGCCTCAATCCGCGCGTCTGCCGCGTCGTCGCATTGCCGGCACCGACCGAGCGCGAACGGCATCAATGGTACTTCCAGCGCTATACAGCGCACCTGCCGACCGCGGGCGAAATGGTGCTGTTCGACCGCAGCTGGTATAACCGCGCCGGCGTCGAACGCGTCATGGGCTTCTGCTCGCCGGAGGAATTGGAGGAGTTCTTCCGCTCCGTGCCGGATTTCGAGCGCATGCTGGTTCGCTCCGGCATCATCCTCATCAAATACTGGTTCTCGATCACCGATGAAGAGCAGGAATTCCGCTTCAACATGCGCATCCAGGATCCGCTGAAGCAGTGGAAACTGTCGCCGATGGACCTGCAGAGCCGCGTGCATTGGGAGGAATATACCAAGGCCAAGGAAGAGATGCTGGAGCGCACCCATATTCCGGAAGCGCCGTGGTGGGTCGTCCACGCCGTCGACAAGAAGAAGGCGCGCCTCAACTGCATCGCCCACCTTCTGAGCCAGATCCCTTACGAAAGCGTACCGAAACCGGAAATCGTACTGCCGGAACGTATGCGCAATGCCGACTATCACCGTACGCCGGTGCCGCCAGAAATGTATGTGCCGGAAATCTACTGATCAGGATCAATGAGGGGTCCGCCTCCGGCAGGCCCCTCTGAAGGATTACTTGAAAAACGAAATCCCTGTCACTCCGCTACCTGCAGGCGAGGCCGGCCCAAGGTCAGGCTGAACGATAGGCCCATTCGGACATGGCGCCCAAACCCAGCCGCTGCAAGAGTTCATAGGCAACTCTCCGGTTGATGGGATTGTGCAGCCTGAGAACTTTCGAGCCAAGAAAATCCATCTCCGCATGCTCAAACGGCAGGAGATGTCGTGCTTTGCCAAGTGCGGCCCGATAGAGCCCATGAAAATCCCGGCGGCAGACATAGGTCTTGTACTTCGTCACGCAAAAGGCGACAAAGCTATCGCTGTTTCTGCGCAGAAAATCCGAGACACCGACCGTAACCTCCGGCCAGGCCGGATTGAACGTATCGTCGAAGGCGATGATGCCATGATCGGCCAATACGCTCTTCGCCAACCGGCTATCAGCAACGATGTGGCGAAGCAAATGTCCTCCATCGATGCTGAAAAAACGAACCTGCCCAACCTTGTCGATGATGGCCTGCGGATCGAGCTCGGTGCTATCACCCGTTATGACGAGATCCTCATCAACGGGAATGCCCAGTGATCTTCCATTGTCGAGGAAGCGTTGATATTGCGCACCATCCGCTTCTATGTCGAAAAGGTCGATCGCAAGCACGTTGTCATCGGGTGCGCTGATCTTGCGCAGCAAAAAATAGGACCGCCCGTAGTAAACCCCGATTTCGGCGAGGCCGCCATAAAGTTTCTCCTGCCTTTGCTTTTCGATCAAAGACAGGAAGACAAGCGCATCCGGCGGATCGATGTAACCATCGATTTTCTGAAGATCGCTAAACACAAATTTTCGAACGCCCGATTTCAAATGTAAACCTCACTGGTTTTCTTCATGCATTTCGCCTCCGAGCTTGCTCATCGATTGGAACCGGTCGATCAAGAAACGCCCCGTTTCTGCCACGACTGCGGCAGCGAAGCCGGAAGCTCTCGAAAATTGGGACGGCACGGCCTCAAGGCGAGCACCGCTCACGAATATTGCGGCCTTTCTGTCGTATTCCGGATAGCCATGCGCGAGTTGGATAGTCCGGCCCATATTAGGATCAATGCCGAAACCACATCGCAGATGATGACGAATAGCGAGCCGGCATCCTAAGTGATGTATAATGTGAGTCTAAAATTCATATCATCGGCCGAGGAGACCGTCATGACTGCGCCGCATCCGTCCAAAACGCATATCGGCAACCATGCGCTGCATCCCGAAACTCAGATGCTGAATTACGGCTATGACCCGGAATTGTCCGAGGGCGCGGTCAAGCCGCCTGTTTTCCTGACCTCCACCTTCGTCTTCAAATCGGCCGAGGACGGACGCGATTTCTTCAATTATATCTCCGGCCGCACCGAGCCGCCGGCGGGCACTGGCGTCGGGCTCGTCTACTCACGCTTCAACCACCCGAACAGCGAAATCGTCGAGGATCGCCTCGCCGTCTATGAAAAGGCAGAAAGCGGCGCGCTGTTTTCCTCCGGCATGTCGGCCATCGCAACAACCCTTCTCACCTTCGCGCGACCGGGCGATGCGATCCTGCATTCGCAGCCGCTTTATGGCGGTACGGAAACGCTAGTCGCCAAGACATTCCTCAATCTCGGAGTAGCCGCCGTCGGCTTCGCCGATGGCGTCAACGAAGGCTCGGTGACGGCAGCTGCCGAGGAAGCGATGACCAAAGGCCGTGTCTCGGTCATTCTGGTGGAAACACCGGCCAACCCCACGAACAGTCTCGTCGATATCGCCATGATCCGCCGCATTGCCGATGCGATCGGCAAGAGGCAAGGACACCCGCCGATCATCGCCTGCGACAATACGCTGCTCGGCCCGGTCTTTCAGCGGCCGATCGAGCACGGGGCCGATATCTCCCTCTATTCGCTGACCAAATATGTTGGCGGCCATTCCGATCTGATCGCCGGCGCCGCCCTCGGCTCAAAAGCCGTCATCAAACAGGTGAAAGCACTGCGCGGAGCGATCGGCACTCAGCTCGATCCGCATTCCTGCTGGATGCTCGGCAGGTCGCTGGAAACGCTGCAGATCCGCATGGAACGGGCAAACAGCAACGCACGGGCGGTCGCCGATTTCCTGCGGGATCATCCGAAGGTCGAGCAAATCCACTATCTCCCCTACACGGATCCATCCTCGGCAACGGGCCGTACCTTCGCCGCCCAGTGCAGCGGTGCGGGCTCCACCTTCTCCTTCGACATCAAGGGTGGCCAGCCGGCATCGTTCAAATTCCTGAACGCACTGCAGATCTTCAAGCTGGCCGTCAGCCTCGGCGGCACGGAATCGCTAGCCTCCCATCCGGCAACGACGACGCATTCCGGTGTGCCTGTGGATGTACGCCATCGCATCGGCGTGCTGGAATCGACGATCCGCCTGTCGATCGGGATTGAACACCCCGATGACCTGATTGCCGATCTTGCTGCTTCCCTCGACGCCGCCTGATAAAGCCTATGCGGCCGAAAGACTGGGAGTGAGATGGATCAGGGCCGCACGGCCAGAAGGTTGGCATCGCGTGCGAGGCGCCACTCCCCGTCAGCCTCCTTGCGCAGAAGCGTGAGCGTATAACCCGATCGATGAACGGCGTCGCCACCCGGCGGTGTCACCGTCATGTCGATGTGATTGCGGATATAGGCCCAGTCGCCGAGCACCTGCAGTTCGACGATCTCGCTCGCACCCTCCATCTTCATGCCCTCCATGCCTTTGGAAACCGCGGCAAATGCCGCCTTGCCGAAGGGTTCCTGGCCGGGAACCATGAAGATGACATCGTCCGTCATCAGTCCTAGGACGGTTGCCGTATCGCCCGCCTTGCTCGCGGCAATCCAGGTTTCCACGACTTTCCGGATTGCCTTTTCATCGTCGGTCATTCCGAATTCTCCTCGATAGGCGCCGCGCTACCGGGCGGCTGCGATCTGCCCCCTGTCAGCGGCAGCCTGTCGGTTGAACAGGTTTACCATTGCGACCTATCCCGTGTGATCAATCGCCTGCCCAGATCTTGGCTTCCAGATCGACATCATAACGGCAAGTGACCGTAAACTGAACAAACAAGCCGTCCGCATCGTGGGCGTTTCTCACGTCCATCCGGCTTTTCATTCGAACGAGCTCGAGCGAGGGATCACGGTCTCCTCCAGGAGCGCCTGTAGCCAGTCGGCGAAAACATGAACGCGGCGGGAGAGATGCCTGCGATGCGGATAGAGCAACGTCATCTGCAGCGGTTCCGCTCGATAATCTGGCATGACCTCGACAAGTTCGCCCGCCTCCAGATGCTGGCGTAGGTCATAGGCCGGATTCTGGATCAAACCCAGGCCCGCAACGCAGCAGGCGATATAGGCCTCGGCGCTATTGACGGTCACGCGGCCTCGCATCGGCAGGCTGCGCAATACCCCGTCTTCCAACCATTCCCAGGGCTCGGTTCGCCCGGTCGAGGGCGAGGCATAATTCACGGCCCAATGGCGGCCGAGATCTTCGGGCGTTTGCGGCGTACCATGCCTCGACAGATAGGCAGGACTTGCGACATTGATGAGCGGCAATTTTCCGATCGGCCGGGCAATCAGCCCTGAATCAACAAGCGGGCCGACGCGCAACACGCAATCGACGCTGTCCTCCACCAGATTGACGGCACGGTCGGTAACGCCGAGATCCACTTCGATATCGGGAAACTGATCGAGAAACGATGGCAGCGCCGGCGCTATGATCAGGCGACCGATGCGGCCCGGCACATCCGTCCGCAATTTACCGGATGGTTTGGCGTCACTCTGTCGAAACAGGCTTTCCGTCTCCTCCACATCGGCAATTACCCTCAGGCAGCGGTCGTAGAAGGCCGTGCCATCCTGGGTGGGCGACACCTTGCGCGTACTGCGGTGAAGCAGACGCGCGCCGACGCGGCCCTCCAGCTCCATGACGGCAGCGGAGACCGAGGAGCGCGGCAAGCCCAACGTATCCGCTGCGCGGGTGAAGCTGCTGCATTCCACGACACGCGTGAAAATCCTGAAGAGGTCGATGCGATCCAAAGCTATACCGCTATTGTCCGTTAATTCTGACAGATGATGTCAAATTAGACCGCTTTATCGGCAAATTCCAGACGATAGATTTGCTTCAGGAAGGGCGGCACGGTGCCGTCCCACTTCTCAAGGAGGGCTCTTTCATGACCGATCATTCGATCAAAGGGAAAACCGTCATCATTGCCGGCGGCGCCAAGAATCTCGGCGGCCTGATCGCCCGCGACTTCGCAGCGCACGGCGCAAAAGCGATCGCCATCCACTACAACAGCGCCGCTACCAAGGCCGATGCGGATGCGACAGTTGCGGCCATCAAGGCAGCCGGTGCCGAAGCTGCCGCATTCCAGGCCAATCTCACGACAGCAGGCGCGGTGGAGAAACTCTTTGCCGAGGCCATGGCCGCCTTCGGCCGCCCCGATATTGCGATCAATACGGTCGGTAAGGTGCTGAAGAAGCCGATCGTCGATATCTCCGAGGCAGAATATGACGAGATGAGTGCCGTCAATTCGAAATCGGCCTTCTTCTTCCTCAAGGAGGCCGGCAAATCGCTCAACGACAACGGCAAGATCTGCACGCTCGTCACGTCGCTGCTCGGTGCCTTCACGCCGTTCTATTCAAGCTATGCCGGGACCAAGGCGCCAGTCGAGCATTTTACCCGCGCTGCGGCCAAGGAATTCGGCGATCGCGGCATCTCGGTGACCGCGATCGGCCCCGGTCCGATGGACACGCCGTTCTTCTACCCAGCGGAAAGCGCCGATGCCCAGGCCTATCACAAGGGCGCCGCCGCTCTCTCGAAGTTTTCGAAGACCGGCCTTACCGATATCGAGGATATCGTGCCCTATATCCGGTTCCTGGTCTCCGACGGTTGGTGGATGACCGGACAGACCATTCTCGTCAACGGTGGCTATACGACAAAGTAAACGGGTCGTATCTGCTTCCGGCCTGTCCAAAAAGCAGCCTATTCCGATCCGTCCTTCAGCTTAGCGGCACGCAGGGCGTCGCTAAGCTCCATTCTGGCCGTTCCGATGAGCTGCTCCATGGCAAAACGTGCAGCATCGGGCCGGCGCATGCGGATCGCATCCAGCACATCCTGATGGCGCGCGATCGCGTAATCATGCGACTGGCTGGCCCGGTTGGTCAGGCGAAAACTCGCGAGCAAAGCGGCGCGGATCGCAGTGGCGAACTGGCGGAAAACCCAATTGCCGCTAGCATTGATGATCGCGGTATGAAACTCCAGATCTGCTTGGCTCCATGCCTCGTTGTCGCGGGCATTGGCAGCGACCATGTCCTCGAAGGCCTCGGCAATCTGTGCGAGCTGCTTGGCCGTGGCATTAGCAGCCGCCTGTGCGGCGGCGGCGGGTTCCAGCACTTGCCGCGCATCGAGCAGGGAATCGTAGAAGCTGCGGTCATTGCTGAGTGCCAGGGTCGCATCGAGAACCAGCGGGTCCAGATAGTTCCAGTTCTCTCGTGGCAGAACAGTGGTACCGGCGCGGGTGCGCGAACGGACCATCCCCAGCGCCGACAAATATTGCATGGCTTCGCGCAGGCTGGTGCGGCTAACGCCGTAAACTTCCGAGAGTTCAGCCTCATTGGGAAGAACCGAGCCCTCGGCGAGAGAGCCCGAGACGATCTGGCCGATGAGCTTCTTCAACAGCTCCTCGCGCACGGTACGCCTTCCCTGCTCAGGCGCGGCCCCGGCCGGCGTCCGTAAAGACCCCAAACGCGTACTCATCCCTAGCACTCCCTTCCGCTGACCCATCAGCGATCATGAGCGGCACCACGCTCCGGCATCAATGCGCAACTGCAAGCTCGATAAACTTCTCCCCAAACTTCTCCAAGGAAATCCGACCGTTACAAACGACTGCCACGCCCTACCGCGGACGAGCGCAGATTGTCCAACAGAACGGCAAGCAGCAGAATGCAGCCGCGCACGAGATATTGATAGAAGGCCTGGATATTGAGCAGGTTCATGACGTTCTCGGCAATGCCCATGATGAGGACGCCGACGATCACGCCGGTCATCGCTGCACGGCCGCCCGCGAGAGACACGCCGCCAAGCACGCAGGCCGAGATGACGGAAAGCTCGAGCCCGGTTGCCGCGTTCGGCTGGCCCGAGGTGATGCGCGAGGCAAGCAGAATGCCGGCAATGGCGCAGACGAGACCCTGCAAGGCAAAGATCCAGATCCGCATGTTGACGACATTGACGCCGGCCAGACGCGACGCCTCGGGATTGCCGCCGATCGCAAGCGTGTTCTTGCCGAAAACAGTGCGGTTGAGCGTAAAGCCGAAGATGATGAAGAGCAGCACCATGATCCAGATCGGCGTCGGCACCGTCAGAAAGCGCGACAGCGCGAGCTGATAGAAGGCCGGATCGTTGATGCCGACGGCACGGCCATCAGACGCGATCAAGGCGAGGCCGCGCACGATCTGCATCGTCGCGAGCGTGGTGATCAGCGCGTTGATGCGGAACTTGGCGATGACGACGCCATTGACGACGCCGACGACGCTGCCGCAGATCAGCGCGGCGAGCAGGCCGAGCGGAATGGAGCCGGTGGAGTTCGACACCATGACGGCGATCATGCCCGAGAAGGCGACCGTCGAGCCGACCGAGAGATCGAAGTCGCGCGAGGCCAGGCAGAACATCATCGTGCAGGCGACGATGCCGATCGTCACCACCGACTGCAGCAGACCGAGCATGTTGCGCTCCGTCAGGAAGCTCGGCACAAAGAGCGAGACGATCACGAAGGCGATCGCGAAGATCACCACGAGGCCCTGTTCGCCGAGGAGAATTTTTTTCAACGAATTCATCACTACCATTCCTGAATTAGATCGTGCCGGCGGCATTCTTATCGGGCAAGGCTGCGGTCAGAATGGCCCGTTCGTCGAAATCGGCGCGAGCGACATTGGCTGCGACGCGCCCCTGGCACATGACCATGATGCGATCGGAAATGCCCATGACCTCGGGAAGCTCGCTGGAGATGACGACGATCGCCATGCCGCCAGCCGCCAGCTCGTAGAGAATTTCGTAGATTTCCGATTTGGCGCCGACATCGATGCCGCGCGTCGGCTCGTCGATGACGAGGACCTTGACACCCTGTTCCGAAAGCCAGCGGCCAAGGATGACCTTCTGCTGGTTGCCGCCCGAGAGATTGACGATATCCTGCTTGCGGGAGGGCGTACGGACCCTGAGCTTGGCGATGAACTGATCGGCGACCGAGGCTTCCTTCTTCGGATTGAGGATGCCGAAGGGCGAGAAATGCCGCCGCGAAGAAATCGCAATGTTTTCCTCGATCGATCGCCCCTGAATGATGCCGTCGAACTTTCGATCTTCAGGGCAGAGAACCATGCCGGCACTGATGGCCGCCTTCGGATTGTTCGGCGCGACGGCAACGCCGTCTATCGAGACGCTGCCCTGATGACGATGATCGGCACCATAGAGAAGGCGGGCCATTTCGCTTCGGCCGGCACCGATGAGGCCGAAAAAGCCAAGGATTTCGCCCTTGCGAACCGAGAAGCTGACGGGATTGCGCAACTTAGAACCGGAGAGACCCTTGACTTCCAGACGCACCTCGCCAAGCGGGCGTTCGCGCCAGCCCCAAATATTGCTGATCTCCCGGCCGACCATTTGCGAGATGATCTGTTCGCGCGTCGTATCGGCAATGTCAGGATGATGGGCCGCAAGCTTGCCGTCGCGCAACACGGTGAGGCTATCGCAGAGCCGGAATATCTCATCCAGGCGATGCGAGACATAAAGAATGACGGTGCCGTTGGCTCTCAGCCGGTCGATCAGGGAAAACAGGATTTCACTTTCACGTGACGAGAGCGAAGAGGTCGGCTCATCGAGCGCGATCACCCGCGCATCAACCATGACGGCCTTGGCGATCTCCACCATCTGGCGCGCGCCGATCGACAGCGAGGATACCTTTGCCGCAGGATCGACATCGATGCCGATTTCCTTGAGCTTCGTGCGAACGGTCTCGATCAGCGTCTTGCCGTCGATCACGCCGGCCTTGCCGGGAAAACGGCCGAGCCAGAGGTTTTCGGCAACCGTCAGTTCCGGCACCAGCTGCAGTTCCTGATGGATGACGATGACGCCGGCATGAAAGGCATCGCGGACAGAGCTATAGTGTTGCTCCACGCCATCGATGACAATGCTGCCGCTATCGGCGGCCTGATCGCCGGAGAGAACCCGGATCAGTGTCGACTTGCCGGCGCCGTTTTCGCCCATCAGCCCGTGCACGGCACCCCTTTCGACATCGAAAGAGACGTTCGACAGCGCCTGGACACCGGGATAACCCTTGGAAATGCCCTTGAATTCAAGGAAAGCCATACTTGCTCCATCGAGAGAAGGTCCGGCGGCATTTGTGAGGCCGCCGGACGGACATCATCCTGCCTGGATGATCATTCGATGCCGAGATCCTTGCGAACTTTCTCATAGTCGCCGCGCAGTGCGAGGGAACCGGAAGTGAGCGTGAGCTTCGGCGGCTCCTTGCTGTTGGCGATCCAGTCATACATGTTGAGCGCCGTCTCATAGCCATGGCGCTTCGGTGAGATGATGACCGTGCCGAAGAAGCCGGTCGCGGCGGGCTTCTTGAATTCGTTGATCGCCGAATCCGCGCCGCCGATACCAACGCCGATCATGTTCGTTGCGGGAATGCCGACCGATTCCGAGGCGCGGACGGCGCCCAGCACAGCTTCGTCGTTAAGGCCGAAGGCAACCCAGTATTTGATATCGGCATGCTTGTTGAGAACGGTGGTCGCAGCGTTGAGCGCTGCTTCCGTATCGGTCTTGGCCTGCGGCGCGTCGTAGATATTCGCAGCCGGAAAGCCTGCGGCCTTCAGAACCGAGATCGCGCCTTCGACGCGGTCGACGGCGGTCGGCAGCTGATCGTAGGACACGCGGATCGCGCCGACATTCTTCATGTCCCAGCCGCGCTTCTTGATTTCGTCGACGATCGCTTGGCCCACGGTCTCGCCGATCTTCGTTGCGGAAATGCCCATATGCGGCACATCTTCGAGCGGCTTGCCCTCGGCATTCACCAGGCGGTCGTCGACGGTCATCAGTTTCAGCTGATTGGCGGCAGCCTTGGCAACGATTCCAGGGCCGAGCTTTACGTCCGGCGTGCAGATGATAAAGCCCTGCGCCCCTTGCGCACCGAGATTGTCGATCGCCGACTGAACCTTCTCGCCATCCTCAGCGCCGATCTTGACGAGCGTGAAACCCTTCTCCTTGGCCGCCTGGTCGGCGAATTTCCATTCGTCCTGGAACCATGGTTCTTCGGGCTGCTTCACGATGAAGCCGATCTTGACGTCCTCCGCGAAAGCAGAGCCGGCCGCCAGAACGGCAAAGGTGCCGGCAAGGATAGCCGCTTTGAAAAAGCGCATGATCTCTCTCCCTTTGTTTGCGCGTCCCCATCCATCTCCCGGGAGCCGCTCGATTTCCGTAAGTTATATTGTAATACGAGTCAATTATTTGTATAACAATTAAACTGCATTTACAGCTCAACGGACCCGACACCTTGAATATGAAAAAACATCATACCAGTCAATATTTATGTATGATTATTTATGCCGTTGCGGCATTATCTGATCGCCAAAGGCTCGCTTAAGATGCCGAACAGGGATATATTGCGGGATATACCGGCAAGAACCTCAGAGAGGATCCGAAAATAAATCATATATATCCGTTGACATGGCCGAGGCAGATATAGGGTGTCGTGCGTTCGGCACCGGCCTTGGTTGTAGGGAGAAGGCAACCGCTTAATGACCATCATCGATTTGCGGGACGGTTCGCTTTCTGCTCGCGTTTCAACCTTCGGCGGCACATTGCTCGATTATGCCTGGACGGTGGAGGGGCGCAGGATTGCGCTATTGAGATCCGCACCGGACGATGCGCATGCATCCGCCTCCGCCTGCTATCCCCTCGTTCCCTTCGGCAACCGCGTGCGAAACAATCGTTTCGCGTTCGCGGGGCGCAACTATCGGCTGAGGCCGAACACGGCTTCGGATCCTCACTACCTTCATGGCGACGGTTGGCAAGCCGAATGGTCCGTCCTCTCCCGCCTCGGCAACGAATTGCAGATCGGCTTTCATCATCGGGAGGGCGATACGCCCTACAGTTACGCAGCGAGGCAGATCATCGCGCTGTCATCCGAAGAGCTGATGCTTCACATGAGCGTTGAGAACACTGGCAAGGAGGCGCTGCCCTTCGGGCTTGGCTGGCATCCATACTTCCCGATGACCCCTGAGACGACACTCTTTGCGCCGGCGCAGCGATTTTGGACGGAAACGGAAGGCTGGCTTCCGGGAGAACGTACCGAGATTCCGGACGATCTCGACTTTTCCGCGCCCTCACCCCTGCCTCGCCGTTGGGTCAACAACGGCTTCGAGGGATGGAGCGGCGAAGCGGAGATCGTCTGGCCGGAGAGACATGCAGGCCTGCGGCTGACCGCCGACGCTTCAGTCAGACACGCATTCATCTTCATTCCAGATACGAACTTCAATCCGACCTTTAGCCATGATTATTTCTGCTTCGAGCCTATGTCCCACATCGCCAACGGTCACAATCTCCCCGACTTCGGAGATTTGAAAATCCTGCAGCCGGGAGAGACATTTGCAGGATCGATCCGCCTGCGGCCACAGGAATATTCGCGGTAGCCTGGGCGGTCGGCTGACCGCGAGATTTCCGCCCCAGCACAAAGAGGAACACTGAATGTCAAATCGCCTTTCGGGAAAACGGATCTTCATTACCGGAGCCGCGCAGGGGATCGGGCTGGCCATAGCCGAGGCATGCATGGCTGAAGATGCAAGCATCTTCCTGATCGATCGCGACGAAGCTCTGCTGGAACAAGCTGCGGATAGGTTGAAGGAAGACGGTGCCAATCTTGGCTATCAGGCGGCCGACATCACCGATGCCGAAGCCGTGCGCGCAGCCGTGGCCAGAGCATCCGGCGAAATCGGCAGCATCAATGCGCTTGTCAACAATGCCGGGGTCAACGTCTTTGCCGAGCCGTTGAAGACGACGGACGAGGACTGGGAGCGCTGCTTTGACATCAATCTCAAGGGCGCCTGGAATTGCTGCCGGTCCGTGCTGCCCGAGATGATCGCCCGTGGCGGCGGCGTCATACTCAACATCGCTTCAACCCACGCCTTCACGATCATCCCGCATACCTTCCCCTACCCGCTTGCCAAGCATGCTCTTCTCGGCATGACCAAATCTCTGGGGATCGAATATGCCTCGAAGAACGTGCGCGTGAACGCACTCGCGCCCGGCTATGTCGCAACGCAGAAGGCCATCGATTACTGGAACAGTTTCCCCGACCCGGAAAAGGCGAAGGCCGAAACGATGAAACTGCATCCGGGCGGCCGCATCGCTACCCCTCACGAGATCGCCATGGCAGCGGTCTTCATGGTCTCGGACGAGTGTCCCTTCATGAATGCCGCCTGCCTGACCGTGGACGGGGGCCTGAGCGTGTTACAGCATCAATAGTATCGCAAACGAAGGCGCTATCGCGATCTGAGCTGGGCAATCGAGAGCATCAGATCGGCGCTCATGCCAATCCCCGATCCGCGCGTCAGGATGGCGGATGCGGCAGAGGTCGTATTCCCGCCATTTGCCGCATCATAGACGGCCGAGAAGCGCTTGAGCAGATTGTTCACCTTGCCGGCATCATGCAAATCCTTGATCGGGAATAGCTTTTCAAGCATCGCCGCCTGACGGGTCACATCCATGTTCGACATGGATGCGGGCAGCGAATAAGTCGTCTTGATCACATTGTAGAGCGCCGGATCCGACATGATATCGTAGACGGAATTGACCTGGGGTGCCTTGCGCTGAAAATAGAGAGCGAGACGAACACCTTCGTTGGAGCTTCCCTGCTGCGTCTCCAGGGTCTGATGAAGATAGAGATCGTTGGTGGCGAGACGCGCGCCCTTGTTCTGTCCCGGCTCGATCTTGGCCGTGGTCAGATTTCCCTTGGCGTCGAAATTGAAGGCGTTCACCATCGCCTTGAACTGCTGGCCTGCCTGCGTGTTCAGAAAGCCCTTGGCATCCTCGGGGTCCGCGGTGAAGGCCTTCTTCAAGCTATTCTTGTCGACCGACTTGGGATCGATATTGTTCGCAACGAGAATAAACTCCGTCAGCTTCTTGTCTGCGAGGAGTTCGTCGACCGTCTTGATCTTGGCGATCGACTTGCTGAATTCGGTCGCTGCGTCCTTCGCATCCTTGACCGCCTTATCTCGCATCTCGCCGGTCAATCCGAAGGTCTTCGACTTTGAATAGGCTGAGATCAGGCTGTTGATCGAAGTCTGGGACAAGGGCGCGACCGGCGCCCGCAGATTGCCCTCACTGTCGAAATTGAAAGCCTTGGCAAGCCCGACGAATCTGTCGTCTTTCAGCGAATTGACATAGCTCTTGCTGTCATAGGGATCGCTCTCCAGTATCTTGCGCAGCTGGTCCCTGGAGACCTCGTTCTTGCCGATCCCAAAGGCACGAAGCGCCATGTCCTCCACGGTTGGAAGATTCTTGTTCTTGGTATCGTTGGCGGCAAAGAAGTCCGCAATCGTCTTTATCTCGCCGACCGCGCTCTTGTAGTGTTTCTCCGCATCGCCGAACTGGTTCTGTTTCGCATCTTTCGCCTGGTTCAAATATTTGGTCGAGATGTCGTCGATGGCTTGCGGCGTCTGCGCCGGCTGACCGGCGGGCAGCGTACCATCGGATGCAAACTGAAAGTGCGAAACCATATCCGCCATTCCAGTCACGGCGGCATAATCGGAGTTCGTAAAAGCGAGGTTGAATTGGACCGGAGTGAGCTTGGGATTCAGGTTGAATGCGGTCTTTATGTAGGAAAACAGCCTGTTATCGCCGGTTATGTCGCTGAGCGACTGAACTTTCGTGATCGTCTGACGATAGTAATCGTCGTTGCTGGCGGCCGCAGCCGGGCTCAACAGGCTCGGGACCATGCTGTCATACCGCGAGATCATGGCCTCCTTCTGCTCCGCCGTCTGCGCGGTCGCACCGGAAAGCGTTCCGTCGGCATTGAAACTGAACTGCGACGCGATCAGCTTGTATGTCGGCTGCAGCGATGCCGTCGAGAAATTGCTTGCGGTGTTGACGAAGCTGTTCGGGTCGTTGACATCGCTGGTCAGAACCGACTTGAGGAACGCCTTCGAGATATTGTCCGGGTTTAAACCGTGCGCCCGCAGGATATAGTCCGTCATTCTGCTGCTGTTGACGATGTCGTCGACGTTCGACACCTTATCGATCCAGCTATCGTAGAACTTGCTTTCCTTCTTGGCCAAAGCCGTTTCATTGGCGAAAGATTGCTCATAGAGCCCGATCGTATCGCTCTTCTGTGAATCGCTCTGAGCCGATTGATTTTTTGACGTGCCGCCGAAATTGAAAGCGGCAGCGAATTGCCGGTAACGGCTGTCCGTCAGTTTGTTTGCAAAGCTGCTCGTGTCGCTAAGGTCGCTGGTCAGGACCTTTTTCATGAAGGCCTTGGCGTAGGTCATGTCCTCGAGGCCATAGGCCTTCATCGCATAGCTATACAGCTTGTAGTCGCTCAGAAACTCATCGACATTCTTAATCTTGCCGATATGCGCATCGTAATATTGCTGGTCGCTTTTGACCGTCGCCTGCTTGGCGATGCGCGCAAGCGTCGATGCCATGTCCTTTGTCGCGGACACATAGCCGAGATACGTCGAAATCATAGATCGCCCCCACAGCGCAGTTCATCGATATTCGCCCCGCGTGAACTATCGCAACCAGACCTTGCGCGAGACTAAATCGGCAATCTATGGGCCTAATTTCCCGGAATCGTATCCATGTCGGCAGGGCGGGACGTTTCTGTCTGAAATATCGCATCCGGCAACCAGTTCTGAGACAATCCCGAAAGCGTCCGCCGTCAAGGCGCAAGAGGCCTTCGGCGCCCCAATGCATGGTGTACAGAGCTCTAAATTCTCCGGCAGGAATTGCCCGGAACGAATTTCGGCGTCAGCACGAAATCCTGCGGCGGCTCGACCGCACCTTGCGGATTGGTGATGCGGTGCATCAGGCGTCTTGCAATGATGCCGCCGAGCGCCAGCGTATCCTGGACCACCATGGTAATGCGCGGCGTGATGACCGAACTCCACTGCACATTGTCGATCATGGCGAGCGATATGTCTTCGGGACAGCGGAAGCCCAGCTCCTGCATGGCTTGCAGCGCCGAGAGCGCAACCGCGTTATTGGTGCCGAGGATCGCAGTGGGGCGTTCGGGCTGGATCAGCAAACGCATGGCCGCCTCGTAGCCGGCTGTGCGCGTGAACTGGCCGTCGACGACGAAATTCGGATTAATGTCCACACCGGCATTGGCCATCGTATCGGCAAAGCCGCGATATCTCTCCGTCGCGGTATGCATATGGCTCGGGCCGGTAATGACGGCGATGCGCCTGTGGCCGAGCTGCAGGAGATGTTCCGTCAGCATCGCCCCGGCCAGATAGTTGTCGGAGCCGACGAAATCGCGCTCGATGCCGGCAACCTTCTGGTCGAAACAGACGATCGGCAGGTTCAGGCCGGCAATGAAGTCGATATAATCCCGATCATGGCCCGACGGCGCAAGCGCAAGGCCTGCGGTCTTCAGGCCGATCAGGTGCTCGACCATCGCCCTCTCGCGATCCGTTTTGCCTGAGGAATCGGTGACGACGACGAAGTGCTGATGGTCAAGCGCATAATTTTCCAGCTCGCGCCGGATATCCCCGAAAAACGGGTTGCCGACATTGCCGACGATGAAGCCAATCATGCGGCTGCGCCCACGCGCCAGGCTCTGGGCAAGCGGATCGGCAACGAAGCCGACCGCAGCGATCGCCTGATGAATTTTCTCCAGTGTTTTCTGGCTGACGCGCGCCGGATTGCTCAAGGCCAGCGACACCGTCGAGACGGATACGTCAGCGAGTTTGGCGACGTCACGAATGGTGGCCATGAATTTTTCGAACCGTTTCTACCGCCTCGAGCCTTCCGATCAAAGGCTCCCTTCCGTGAATCTCTGCCATAAATCTACCATTTGCCGGCCGTGAAGCAATATGCGGAAAGAGATTTCAACAGTGCGCTTGACATACCGGGCATGAGGATCAATTATCAAATCGAACCGGTTCGATGAAGCCTTAACACTTGGGAGGATAGTGTGAGCGACGCAGCGATCAGTGGCGGCCAGGATGTGGCCGACGGCAAGGCATGGTTTGGACACGACCGCTTCGGCATGTTCATCCACTTCGGACTTTACGCCCTCGGCGCACGTCACGAATGGCTGAAGAACCGGGAGGAGTTCACCACCGAGGCCTATCAGAAATATTTCGACAATTTCGACCCCGACCTCTACGACGCCCGCGAATGGGCACGCCGCGCTCGCGAAGCCGGCATGAAATATGTCGTTCTGACCGCCAAGCACCATGAAGGCTTCTGCCTGTGGGACAGCAAGGTCACCGACTACAAGGTCACCAACACACCCTATGGCAAGGACCTGATCGGCCCCTATGTCGAAGCACTTCGTGCCGAAGGGCTCAAGGTCGGCTTCTATTATTCGCTGCTCGACTGGCACCACCCCGACTTCCCGATCGACGGACATCACCCCCAGCGAAACCATCCCGACGCCGCCAAGCTCAACGAGGGCCGCGACGTCAAGCGTTACGCCAAATACATGCGCGATCAGGTGACCGAGCTTCTGACGAATTTCGGCAAGATCGACGTGATCTGGTTCGATTTCAGCTATCCCCAGCGCGTCTACAAGGGCCTGCCCGGCAAGGGCCGTGCCGATTGGGAGAGCGACGACCTGATGAAGCTGGTGCGCCAGCTACAGCCCGACATCATCGTCGGCGACCGCCTCGACTTGCCGCGCGATGCGGATCACATGCCCGAACTCGTCACGCCGGAGCAATATACGCCGCGAGTCGCACCGACCGTTGCCGGCCTGCCGGTACGATGGGAGGCTTGCCACACCTTCAGCGGCTCCTGGGGCTATTATCGCGACGAGACCAGCTGGAAAGATGCCGGCCAGCTCATCAACATCCTGGTCGACACGGTCTCGCTCGGCGGCAATCTGCTGATGAATGTCGGCCCGACCGGCCGCGGCACCTTCGACGCCCGCGCCATCAAGGCGCTCGATACCTATGGCGAATGGCTGCGTCTGAACGGGCGTGCGATCTATGGCGCAGGACCTTCGACCTACAAGGCGCCAAACGGATGCCGCTTCACCCAGAAGGGCAATCGGCTCTACCTGCATATACAGACCTGGCCCTTCCGCCACATCCATATCGAAGGGCTGGGGCGCAAGGTCAAATATGCACAGTTCCTGCACGATGCAAGCGAGCTTCATTGGCTCGACCCGGATGCCGAAGTCGACCAAAATGTCGGCGTCGCCGTCGGAGAGGGCATTTTGACCCTAGAGCTGCCGGTGCTCAAGCCTGACGTCGTGACTCCGGTCGTCGAACTGATCCTCAAGGACTAAGGGAGATAGCGAAGCCCAGCCGCCCTGTGCCGTCGTGAGCCGCGAAACCGAACTCATTGCCGCGATGACCCCCTTGATCGCCGATCTGGCGGAAGACGGCAATGGTGCCGTTGCTCTCGCCGGCTCGCGCGGCAAGGGATGGTCGGATGCGCAATCGGATTTCGACTTCAGGGTCTATGCCGACGCCTATCGCGGACCGGAGGTCCGGCAGACTGCGGCGTGGCGGCGTTTCGATGCCGCGCTGCGAGGCTGGCAAGCCGAAGGCATCCGCATGGATGGTGTCTGGATGCGGCGGTATGCCGGCGTCCAGCGCGACCTGGATTCCTGGCTTGCCGGCGTCGTCGTGCCCAAGAGCTTCGAATGGACGATCTGGGGTTATCATCTGCCGACCGATCTTGCCAACCAGCAGATCATCGCCGATCCCAGGGGGTTGCTGACCGGCTGGAGGCAGCAGCTGGCGCAATATCCGGAAGCGCTCAGGGCCTCCGTGCTCAGCCAATATATGGATGTCCTGCGCTATTGGGCCCGAGATTATCACTATGAGAGCAAGGTCGTTCGCCGCGACCTCGTCTTTCTCGTCGGTCTCACAGGCAAGCTTGCCAATGCCATTCTACAGACCGTCTTTGCCTTCAACCGGGTCTATTTTCCGGGCGACGGCTGGAATCTGCCCATGGCAGCCGAACTCGAATGGCTGCCGCCCGACTTTCTCCAGCGGATGACGGCCATTCTGGAGCCGGAGCAAGGTCCGGACATGTGGCAGCGTCAGCGAAGCGAACTGATCGGCCTGATCGCCGACCTGGAGGCGATGATCGCGGCGTGAACGAGCCGCAAGACCAAGCCGGAGGGGAGCGTCCGGATAGTGATGAACGTCACTGCAACGAAAGTCATTGAGGAGGAGGAACAATCATGAAGCATTCATTGATCTTTGCCGCCGCCCTTGCGGCGGGTTCACTATCAGGCATCTGCGCGCAAGCGCAGGATACCGCCGTGACCCTTACCTGGCAGATGTGGGGCGCGCCGAACGATGCGGAGCTCTGGCAGCAACTGGCCGATCTCGTCAACAAGCAATATCCCGATATCAAGGTCAAGCTGCAGCTTTCGGGCTGGACGGACTACTGGACGCGCCTGCCGGTTCTGGCAGCATCGGGTCAGGTCGCCGATATCGTCTCGATGCAGTCGATGCGCCTGCCGAATTTCTCTTCGATCCTGACGCCGCTCGACGATTATGTGAAAGGCAGTGACGTGAAGGTGGCGGACTTCGAGACATCGATCATGTCCGGTCTTTCGCAGGACGGCAAACTCTATGCGCTGCCCTACGATGTAGGCCCGTGGATGGTCTTCTACAATCGCGACAAGTTCGCAGCCGCCGGCTTGAAGGAGCCAGCCAAAGACTGGACGTTCGACGACTTCAAGGCCGACGCCAAGGCACTGACCAAGGATGGAGTCTACGGCTACGGCACCCAGGCTTTCGATTTCATCGCCGGTCCCGTCGCGCTTGGCGCGGATTATTTCAACGCCGACAATGAGTTCGACCTCACCAATGCCGGCTTCGTCGATGCATTCGGCAAATATGCCGATCTCACCGCCAAGGACAAACTCTCGCCGGTCTTTGCCTCCGCGGCCGATGCTTCGGCCGCAAGCGGCCGCTTCGCTTCGGGCAATGTCGCCATGTATATCGACGGTCCCTGGTC